>PAJK01000097.1 GCA_002706025.1 Oceanospirillaceae bacterium | reverse complement strand
TCTTTGATACTTGCTGCGGCATATTGAAAGCCCCGATAGTTACCAGTGTGCATTATGTTGCATTGACCGGTTTAATCTACCGATACTGATTTTTGGTCTGGCACTGCTTTCACTGCTGGCCAGCATAGGTGTCAGTGAACCCAAGCACTGGCAGGAAATTGACTGGCTGGATGTGCTGGGTGAGGGCGGCAGCGCCATGGCGCTGGCCGTGTGGGTCATTCTGGTACTGGGCAGCAGACCAGCGGGGCGCGTCACTGATTTGCTGACACTGGGGCTGGGCTTTATGTTTATTGCCATGTGGCAGGATAACCTCGACGAATTTCTGCGCATTCCTGCAGAACAGTGGTGGGATCACTGGCTGGAATCCGGGGCGATGCCGATTGGTATTGCCATGCTGACCTATGGTTTATTTCATTGGCACAGCGAGCAGCTGGCGATCAATCGCCAGCTGGAAAAACGTGAGCAACTTTTCCGCGAACACCGCTTTATTGATGGTCTGACTCAGCTCGGACGCATTGATTATCTGCGCCAGCAACTTGAGCGTCAGCTGCAGACGCAACCTCAGGCACCCATCTCTGTGGTGATGGCAGGTATTGAATATTACCCGGATATCGTGCGCCAGCTCGGACATCGCAATGCGGACCGCCTGCTGCGGGAAGTGGCCGAAGTCATTACTCTGAATCTGCGTCGCCAGGACGTTATCTGCCGCTATGCCGGCGATCGTTTTGCCCTGGTGCTGCCGGATACCAATGCACAGCGGGCGCTGAATATTGCCCTCGAGGTATCACGCGCGGTAGCGAATTTCGCTTTTAAATCTGACTCTGGCGACAGCCATTATCAGCGCTTACTGACCGGCGTTTATACTTCCCATCAGAATGAGGGAGCAGAGCAGATTATCCTCAGCGCGAACCAGGCAATGGAAAAAGCCGGTGAGCACAACGGCTGTTTTCAGGTCGCCTGATGATGCAGCCTCTCTGGTACGAATGTGATGAAAAGTATTTGCCGGCGCATTATCAGCCGGCATTGCTGCTTGATCTGTTGTTAGCGCGCGATATCAGCAGCCACAAAGTACTGCGCGGAACCGGACTTTTTTACGACGATATTATCGCCGGTGAGCAGAAGGTGTCACCCAATCAGCTGCGGCTGTTAATTGCCAGCGGGCAAAAATTATTGCCGGAACCGGATCTCAGCTTTCGCTGGGGCGAAAACCTATGGCCGGGACATTACGGCCCCGGCAGTCAGTTGCTCAGCAACGCACCGGATCTGCGGCATGCACTGAAAGCACTGGTGCATTTCCGTCGCAGTCTCAGCCCCTTGCTGGCACCGCGGGTGTTTGAAGATGAGCGCTATTGCTATGTGCAGTGGCTGGACTCATCCGGCCTGCAGGATCAGCACCGCTTTATGACAGAAACTGTGATGATGGGGCTGACATCCATGGCGCGCTGGCTGGCAGGGCATTCGCTGCCGTGGCGCTATGGATTCAGTTATGAACGTCCGGAGCACAGTGAAGAATACAGCGTACGTTTTGGCTCGTCTGCGCTGCAGTTCGGACTGGGTGCGGACGTTATGATTATCGAGAAAAAATGGCTGGATGTGCGCTGGCCGCGCGGTTCAGCCACGGCATTTCAGGCGGAATGGCAAAGAGCAGATGCCGCCCGTCGTGGAGAAGCTGAAGATGGTTTCTGCGAAGCGGTATATCACTGGCTGATACGCCATCTGGAGAGCGGCTGTTCACTGCCTGAAGCCTCCGAGGCATTTCACATGAGCCCGGCCACGTTCAAGCGCAAACTGAAGAAACACAACACCCAGTTTCAGGCCCTGCAGGACCTGGCCAGACTGCATATCTGTCTGTATCTGCTGCATGTGAAAGGCATGAATAATGAGCAGGTGGCAGCGCACCTGCACTTTAACGACATCACTAATTTCCGCCGCGCATTCAAGCGCTGGACGGGGCTGACGCCAAGCGACAGCCGGCAGCAGTTTTTACTGATGCCGGACAGCGCTCTGCTTTAACCGCATCAGCGGTTTTCCAGACGGTTATAATCGAGAATGCCGGCATTCAGCGGATCATGCTGGCTGTACCAATGACGGATATCATCGCTGTTCTGCCAGAAACGTTCGCTGGTGCGGCGCACACCAAAGCGGTCCATCATTTTTTCATAGTCGTCATCATCCTGCATATTCACAATGGCATTGACGAATTCTTCTGCGCGGAATGATGTGAGACGGTAAAACGCCGATGGATAAGAGCCAAGAATACCAGGCACAATGGTCAGATAGTCTTCCGCCGGCAAGCGGTTATTTTCTTCGTACAGCAGGCCGGTCAGGTTGCTGTGGCCACTGTTACGCAGAATGGTAAATACTTGGGAACTGCCGTTCATATTGTCCAGCGTCAGAATGGAAATCTCCGGCATTTCTGTAGCGGCCCGGCCGCGCACACTGTTCAGACGGTTCAATACACTGAGTTCACCTGGCAGTACGTGATCCGCCAGTGTGTATTTATTGTCCAGTTCATCTTTCAGCAGCGTCTGAATTTTACCAAACAGTTCCAGTTTCGGATGATCGGTCTTGTATTCAATGGCCGGATCGGCCAGCACGTGTTCTTCGTAGTTGACCAGGTGTTTACGCACCCGTTCACTGGTATCGCGGTACCAGTAATTGGCCAGCCGTACGCGTTCATCATGCGGCAGCAGGGTGAGGAAATTGTGCTCACCTTCCATGCGCAGGAAGTCCATGTACAGACGGGTATTCAGCTGATGGCCAATATTGCCGAATACATCAAATTCCGCCACCAGCAGGTAGTGGATACGCTCCAGCAGGGAATAGTCTACCAACCAGGCCGTTTTGGGTGGTTGGCCAACCGTTCCTTTGACTACAGTCGAGCTGTCAAAATGGCGGAAGATTGTCAGTGCAGCATTCGGGTTGTGATCGTCACCACGCCATAGCATGGAGAGTGACTGACGGCGTTCGCCTGGGAAACGGTCTATCAGCCAGGCATTCAGCGCGTCCAGATATTTATCGTGCAGCCAGGAGTATTTGATCCAGTTGGTAACAATCCCGGTGGCGCTTTCTTCCGTACCCGGTAGTTTCAGATTGTCACTTTGGGATTTAAGAAATTCAGAATAACTGCTGCCGCTGAGATGTTTTGGTTCGACAAAAAATACCCAGAAATGATCGTCGATTACGTTTAACGCAACCTGACCCCGGCATACCGGACCTTTAATAAAACCGGTAATGGTGTATTCCGCTTCTTCCAGCATAAAACGGTAGCGCGCGGAAATCGGGATATCTTCAAACGCAACAAACGGGTTGGCAGAAATATCGGTGTCGTAACCCGGCAGTTCCTTCACTTCGTAATCCGGCTCAATAAACATCGAGCGGATCCATTCCATGCGTTCGCTGCTCAGCTGGTAGGGCATGTGGGTTTTTGCCACGACGCTTGAGTCGTCCGGCATCAGCCGATAATAGAACTGACCACTGATCCCCAGTTGTGGATCGTCATACGGGCGACGTGTCGGAATCGGTTTGATCGGAAAACCCGGTGGTGTTGCAGAACGTACCAGCTTGAACCAGAAACGTGGACGTTCTGTGTTGGCAGTGCCGTAGCTGTCTTTGTTGAACAGAGGAGTATCGGCAAAATACAGGCTGGCCAGGAACCAGTGTTCATAAACATAACGCGCGGTCAGGCGATGTTTGTTGTCAGTCTCGTTGAGGAAGCTTTCCCAGTCATCCACCTGCTGCTGAATGTCTTTCGGCAGTTTTGGGCTGGCCGCCATCGGCGCGCCACCTTTGATCCAGCCTGACAGTGTGCTGTATTCATTAGCTGACAGCGCCGGCAGGGCGTAAGGCATGCCCCACAGCGGGTGATCTTCTTCGTAGGCATGCATTTCGCTGCTGGTCGGACATTCCTGCGGGCGGTTCAGGCCCAGACTGAAATCATCTTCATCGAGAATGTCGTCTGCTGGCAGCGGATTATTGGCTTTCAGTGCCAGCATGCGATACAGCACGCTGTTGGCCATGTTGATAGCCGATGTCTGGTTGCGCTCGTTAATGACCGGGAAAAAATCTTTCGCGCGCCACTCTTCAATGGTGGTGGCGTCAATGCCCAGACGGGTCGGTTCACTGGCCAGCAGACGGGTACCGTTGTAGACCACCTGCTTGCTGGCACCACGCATAATGCCGTCGGCGGATGAGAGTTTCAGCTGACAAGGAGCATCGTAACAGCCATGGCAGACGACGCAGCGGTTTTCCAGAATTGGTTGAACTTCCTGATGGTAATACGCTGCCCCATGGCTGTCGGCTGACAGTTTGTGGTCAAAAATCTGCGTTTTACCGAACAGCTCATCTTCGTTCATGCCGATAAAGCCGGCAGTCGCACAGCCAGCCAGCAGCAGGGAGGCGAGTATAATTTTTAAACGGCGTGGCANCGCACCTGAGAATTTCATATCAGCTTCCGGTCTGAGAATTACAGCGCGATTATAGCTGTGGTGTGAGTGATGGCCAGATAAAAACGACACCGGAGAGCCCGGACAGACTGCTCCATTAGCGGAACAGTCGTGTGTTTTTTGCCAGTGCGGAAAAGGATGCTCAGGCGTAATCGTATGGGCCGCCTTTCTGCAAGGCTGTGCGGTAAGTGTCCATGGCGTGTACCTTATCGATAAAGCGTTTAATGGCGGGATAATCCGCAGAATTGATGCCGCGGTGCATCGCAGCTTCCAGCGGAAATATCATCTGAAAGTCAGCACCGGTCATCTGCTCACCGGCAAACCAGGTGTTGTTGCTCAGGTGTTCTTCGACGTATTTCAGGTTGTTTTTCAGGTTCGGACCGGAATAGGCACTGATGGCTTTATCGGCGATAGCACGGGCAATCGGGCGCACAAAAAATGGCATCGGCGCTTCTTTGATTTTGTTAAAAACCAGTGTCATGACCAGTAACGGCATCAGGCTGCCTTCGGCGTAATGCAGCCAATAAAGATACTGCCAGTAGGTGGCACTTTCCCGGGCGGGTAAAAAACGCCCCTGATCGTAGCGGTCGAGCAGATATTCGATAATCAGGCCGGATTCGGCGATGGTNTTGTCACCGTCGGTAATCACTGGCGATTTGCCCANCGGGTGTACCGCTTTCAGTTCAGCCGGNGCCAGAGANGTTTTCGGGTCGCGGTCGTAGCGCTTGATGTCGTAGTCGACACCGAGTTCTTCAAGCAGCCAGATAATGCGTTGTGAGCGTGAATTGTTCAGGTGGTGGAGAGTAATCATGGATAGTCCCTTTCAGTGTGTATGACAGAGTAACAATCTTAATGTCAGCATGATGCATAAAGGTGTAACTGAGAACGAGTGCTGTTTGTGCCAATCGGATCAGGGGCGTTTTTTGCCTGGGGTCTGCGCATACCGTCACCGTACAACCTCAGCGGNCNGCAAAAACAGTCCAATTCCTGCNGNATAGCGATTACAATGCCNGCACAGATCAGTCTGGCCTACAGANCTGCCTTTNACGGCAGNNGNNGNTGGCTGATTCACTTAACAAGCAAGACAGGTGTCAGTGGTTATGGAACGTATTGAGCGGGACTTCTTCGCCCGTGATGAAGAAGATCAGCAGGCTTTTCTCAGTCAGACCTGGTGTAACCAGTGTATGGAAGCCGATCTGGGCATGGTTGAACCGGTCGAGTATGAGCTTGATGGTGTGGTTTATGTTGAAGGTAAATGCTCTAAGTGTGGCGACGTTATGGTCACTGAGATTGCCGATGACAGCACCGACGGCGACTGGGGCGATGGCGACGACGAATAAGTTGTTGCAGCCGGAGTCACGCTGAAAAGCCGAACACAAAAAAACGGGTTATACCCGTTTTTTTGTGTCTGCGCTTTTACATCAGCTCAGCTTCAACTCTGACCTCTTAACTCTGACCTCTAACCCCTGACCCCTTAACTCTGACGGGCGATGTCCGCTTTCGCCCAGCGCGTATACAGCATGCTGGAGAGGAACATCAGGAAAGAACTGACGGTCAGCAACCAGCCCCACAAGGCCGCACCCGGAGTAAAGGCCAGCAATACACCGAGCACAAAGTACAGCATCGACATATAAGAAAGCCATGCCGAGGTTGAGTGCTTACGTTTAATCAGACCCGGTACGAATAACAGCAGTGGCAGGATTTTAAACAACCAGATACCAAGGCCTGAGAGCACATACAACAGGCCGGATTCAATATCATCCGGCGCGCTGGCATAGGTTGAAAACAGCAGGGTTAATACCGCTGCCAGATAGCACAGCACCATCAGCCGGTAGGCCGTGCGGGTTGCTTTGCTCTGGCCTGAAGATTGTTCGCTCATGCCGGTTCTCCTTTCATCATTACACTCAGAGCACCGGCCATACGGGCAAGGCGTTCNCCCTGNGCCTGACACAGCTGGATTTCTTCTTCACTCAGGGCGTTTTCGCCATCACCGCCGCTGACATGGCTGGCACCATACGGTGTACCACCNCCGTGGGTTTTCANCAGGCCGGCCTCACTGTAAGGAATGCCGGCAAACACCATGCCGTGGTGCAGCAGAGGCAGNGCCATGCTCANCAGCGTGGATTCCTGACCGCCATGCATGGANGAGCCNGAGGTGAACACGCCGGCCGGTTTATTAATCAAGGCACCGGTCAGCCACATGGCACTGGTGGAATCGATAAAATATTTCAGCGGNGCGGCCATATTGCCAAAGCGTACCGGGCTGCCCAGCAGCANGCCGCTGCAGTGCTTCAGNTCNTCGGCGGTACAGTACAGTGCGCCATCTTCGGGTACTGCCGGTAAGGTTGCTTCGGTATCGGCAGACACGGGTGGNACGGTGCGCAGACGGGCTTCATAGCCAGAGGCTTTTTCCACGCCGCGGGCAATCTGGCGGGCCATGGCCGCCGTTTTGCCGTGGCGGCTGTAATAGAGCACCAGAATATAAGGCTGGCTCATTAAACGATCTCCAGCACCTGCTCAGGTGGGCGGCCGATACGGGCTTTTTCACCGTTGATTACGATCGGGCGTTCAATCAGCTTCGGATATTNGANCATGGCGNNGATGATGGCATCGTCGCTCAGGGATTCGTCATCCAGTCCGGCTTCTTTGTATTCAGCTTCTTTTTTGCGCAGCAGGTCGCGGGCACTGATGCCCAGTTTTTTCAGAACACTTTTCAGTTCAGCAGCNGATGGTGTGTCTTTCAGATACTCGATCACTTCCGGCTCGATGCCTTTTTCCTGCAGCAACGCCAGAGTTTCACGGGATTTGGAACAGCGTGGATTGTGGTAAATCTGAATTTCGCTCATGCTTATATCCATGTTGTTTGAATGACAATGTCTGAATGAGGTGCTGATTGCNCCGCCATTCTAACAAATTGTGCTGTTGAATGACGCAGTAAATAAACCAGCCGGGCCNNTNACNNAGCTCTTTAANNANGNTCTGTTACTGAGCCTGGTCACGACAGCCGGGCCTGCAGAAGGATATTGGGGGAAACGCATTGGATTCTGACGTTCCGTTATCGCGCAGTCGCCGGACGCTGAAAATTCTCTGGCACACCATCAAACGCTTTGAAGGGGAAGAGCGCCGGCGCGATGCNGCGGCGCTGACNTACACCACGCTGTTTGCNCTGGTGCCGGTGATCACTGTGATTTACGCCATTCTCAGTGGCATTCCTTCACTGCAGAGCTGGGGCGGGCAGGTCAATGATCAGCTGCTGGGGTATCTGATGCCACAGGGCAGTGATGCGGTCTCGGATTATCTTAAGCAGTTCAGNCAGCAGGCGCGCAAGCTCACCTGGATCGGTGTGCTGTTTCTGTTNGTCACGGCGTTTATGCTGCTGCGTACCATCGAAATGCAGTTCAACAAAATCTGGAATGTGGAAAAACCGCGNTCCAGATTACAGACGTTTTTCCGCTATTGGGCAGTGCTCAGTCTTGGTCCGTTATTGTTTGGTGCAGCGCTGGCNACCAGCTCNNTGATTGCTTCATCTTCTTTGTGGAGCAGCTTTGGTCAGGCGCCGGCGCTGGCGCAGNTGATTCCGTGGCTGTTGAGCAGTGGCGCGATTACCGCTTTGTATATGCTGGTGCCTAATTGCCGGGTGCCCTGGCGTCATGCACTGCTGGCGGGNTTTCTGGTCGCGGCGGTGTTCGAGNTGAGCAAACTNCTGTTTGCGGAAGTTGTCGGNCTGTTCCCNTCTTANCAGCTGATTTATGGCGCCTTTGCCGCCGTGCCTTTGTTTCTCACCTGGATGTATATCTCGTGGATGCTGATTCTGCTGGGTGCCGAACTGACCTTCAGTCTCAGNCATTATATTTCCACGACGCCGAGAAATTTACCGGNGCTGTGGCTCAGGCTGAGNCTGGTGGACGTGCTNTGGGCGCGGCAACAGGCGTCTTTGCCAACGGATGAGGCCAGTCTGGCGGAAGCNCTGAGTGATCTGCGCGGTACTGAAATTAACGAGGTNNTGGCCTGCGGACANGCCCANGGCTGGCTGACNGTCAGTCAGGAACAGCAGTGGCTGTGGCTGAAAGATGTCCATACTCAGCNGCTGCAGCAGCTGCTNGGTGATTTATCGCTGGACGAACTCCGNCGCCCGGTGCCGGATGTNCTCGATCTGGATGCGGAATTACGTAGCCGCTGGCAGAACTGGCTGCAGACACAACACCAGTGGCACCAGAGTCTTACCATGCCATTNGCTGAAATGATGACAAAACCCTGTGCTGAAGGACANTCGAAAAGCTGANCCCACTCACNTACACTCGGGCTTATTTATGGAACGTTTGGAACGCGCTGATATGAAAAATGCACTGCAGGATGCTGCACCCGACATCCCCAGTTCAGCAGTATCGCTGAAAGTACATCAATGGCGATCGGCTCTNTANGAAGAGCTGCACAACCGGCCCTCGCCNGTGATCGANGGGCCTTGTCAGGTNTCNCATTTTACCGTGCTGCTGGATAACAACCGCGAAGAGCTTTACCGCCATATCGTTGATCTTTGNAAGCGCTTCAGTGTGCCTGAGCCATCGCCGGATTCGTCCTGTCTGTATCAGGATTTTGGTGGGTTTGAGCTGCGCTGGGANCGCCATACNGAATTTGCCAACTTCACCTTCATCTGTCCGGATGTGGAAGCCTTCTCNTCNGAAGCGCTGAATTTTGTCCCCAAAGACTGGCTNGCTGCCATGCCGGGGGANCTGGTCGTNGCGGTGAATCTGGTGGTGACCGACGAAGAGCCGGATGAGAAAAAACTCTATCAGTGGTTTGAAGGTCAGCGNGTGTCCGGGGCCTGGATTGCGGATAAAAAATCCCAGGTGTGGACNGCGTTTAAATTACACAGNGATGGNTTCGGCCGCATGGTGACCTGCAATAAAGGTCTTACGCCGTATCAGTGCGGGCGCCTGGTNCAGNGGCTGTTTGAACTGGAAACCTATCGTTTAATGTCGCTGATGGCGTTACCGATTGCNCGCAAAATGAGCAATCAGCTGGGCGATGTGGAAGAGAATCTGGCCACTCTGAATCAGAGTATTTCGGATATTGCCGCGGATAAAGATGAGCGCGTTCTGCTGCAGGAGCTGTCGCAGCTGGCGGCTGATGTTGAACGCTACCGCTCAGACACCAACTACCGCTTCTCCGCAGCGGTNGCCTATCACGATCTGGTTCGTGACCGGCTGAACCAACTGCGGGAAGAGCCCATAGAAGGAATGCAGTCGTTACGTGAATTCCTTGAACGGCGGCTGACGCCGGGTATTAAAACCTGTAATTCCGTGCGCGACCGGTTAGAGGATCTGTCGCGCCGGATTCACCGGACGACGAGTCTTTTGAGAACGCGTGTGGATTTGTCCATACAGGAACAGAACCAGCATTTGCTGTCGTCGATGAACCGGAGGAGTCAGTTGCAGTTGCGCCTTCAGCAAACTGTTGAAGGGCTTTCCGTGGTTGCCATCGGTTACTATGTGCTTTCATTGTTGGAGATCGGCTTCGTTGGATTAAAGGCAGCAGGGCTNCCATTGAATACAGACCTGGCGAAAGCGATCGCCATGCCTGTGGTGCTCGGTGTTGTTTACTGGGGCGTTCACAGCCTGCGTAAACACATTACTCAGCGCTCCCATCCAGCAGGAGACTGACGACGAAAATACATCGTTAACAAGCGGCGTCGGAGTCATTGACCGGGCTGGTTTCTCAGCCCAGCAGNGATGACAGCCAGGGTGCGCTCAGCACCATGGCGACGCCGGTGAAAGTCATAGTGAGACTGGCNATNACGCCTTCTTCACTGCCCAGCTGATGGGCNTTGGCAGTACCGGCTCCNTGGGAAGCAGCGCCCAGCGCTGCGCCACGGGCATGAGANGTTCTGATGCCTGCNATACGGAACACAGGGTCACAGAGCAGCATGCCGGTAATACCGGTAATCAGCACCAGAATAGCGGCCATATCCGGCACACCACCAAAAGCCAGCGTTGCCTGCATCGCAAACGGNGTTGATACCGANCGGGTCAGCATGCTGTGGGCAATCTCTTCCGGCATCGGAAATAACTGCACCAGAATCCACGAAGACAGTACGCCGGCGAACAGGCCAAAAATCACACCTGCAGCGAGCGTAACCGGGTAGCGGGTGATGATTTTACGCTGCTGATAAATNGGCAGGGCAAAGGCAATNGTTGCCGGGCCGAGCATCAGTACCAGGTAATGGTTCAGCGCAAAATAATCGTTGAGAGGGATTTTCANCCCCAGCACCAGTGCAATCACCGCAATCGGCGTGAACAGGATAGGCGTGAAAATAAAGATGGGTTTGCGNCGGTACAACGCCTTGGCCAGGTAATAAATACCAATGGTTGCAGCCAGGCTNANGATGGCGGCTAACGTATCAGGCATGACTGCTTTCTCCCGGCATGTGCTTATGCGCCCGATGGNTGTGTGCCTGATGTAANTGGGCACGTTTTTCCATGCGGAATACGCGGTCGACAACCAGNGCGGTAGCCAGCAGCACAACGACGGTACCGACAATAACGGCTGACAGAATCGCCAGCAGATCATGNCGGATCTCAGACCAGTAACTGATGATGGAGACAACCGGCGGAATAAAAAACAGCAGCAGTTCTGCCAACAGCCAGTGCGCACCGGCGGCGACGGCTTTTTCCGGNAGAATTTTGCAGGCCAGCAGGGTCAGAACCACCGCCAGGCCGACGATGCTGCCTGGGATCACCCAGTGTTCGGCATCAGCNATCAGAGTACACAGCCAGAACAGCAGGCAAAGTCCGGCCAGTTGAAAGCAGACCTGAATAGCAAGAAAGGTTTTATTGATCATGGTGACCGGCGTTGTGCTGTGAAGCATTCTGTTCTGGATGATTTAACNGNGTCAGTGTAAATCGCTTCAATAGATAATTATAATGAATGTTAAATATGTATTTAGTGAAAAAAGGTTATGTAAATGGATTTGCGNGTNATGCGTTATCTGGTCGATATCGTCGANCATGGCGGCTTTGGTAAAGCGGCAGAAAAAGTCCATCTGACTCAACCAGCGCTGAGTAAGGCGATCCGTGGGCTGGAAGACGAGCTGGACGTACAGCTGCTGGAGCGCGGGCGGCGTGGCGGCAGTCCGCGACTGACGGCTGCCGGGGAGGTTGTCTACCGGCATGCGCTGGAACTGCTGAGCGGCCGCAAGCGTATGCTGGAAGAACTGGACGCNATGAAAAATCTGCAGAGTGGNGACCTGTATATGGGGCTGGCGCCNCTGGGCAGTGCTGACCTGTTCGCTCCCGCCATCGCGCGNTTCCGCAGCCGCTATCCGCATATCCGTATTCACCTGCTGGAGCGGGGCGGGACAGANCTGGAGCAGGCGTTNCGTAATGGCGAGATTGAGCTGGCNACCACCATCGTCCGCGCTGACAAGGATTTCGACTGGCTGCTGGTACGGGATGACCCCATGATGGTGGCGCTGCCGTCCAGTCATCCCTTAGCCGCCGAGCCGGGTATACGTTTGCCGCAGCTGGCGCAGACGCCGCTGGTGACGTTCGAAACCACCTTTGTACTCAACAGCATGATTCAGGAAGCCTGTCTTGCCAGCGGTTTTGAAGCTCAGGAAGTGACCCATGTAACTCAGGCGGATTTTGGTCTGGCACTGGTCGCCGCCGGTTCCGGTGCCATGCTGTTGCCCAAACTGGTGGCCGAACGTCTGCATGTGCGCGGCGTAGAACTGCGCCCTCTGCAAAGTTCCTCACTGCGCTGGCAGCTGTCACTGATCTGGCGCCGTGAAGCGCCGTTATCGTTCGCTGCCCAGGCCATGGTCAGCATTATCCGCGAGTTACGTCAGGTAGAGCCGACCGCTGGCTGAGCTGAAAGCGGTGGCTACCCTGAATTAAGGCTGGGTGAATGAGTCGTAAGCAAAGGAGCGGCAAGGTCTGACAGCTAAGCGGCAATAGCTGAGGAAAAGCGGCAATCATTTGCTGAAAAAGCGGCGGGATTCTGACGAATTCCCCTTGGTAGTACTGATTTTAATTCCTAACCTTTTGATTTTTATATAATTTTCCTCTCTGGCTTGGTAATTGCTGAATGTCCGCCAAAGGCCCTTTAATCAGGGTACAAGCAGAGGACATGACGTGGATATCAACAATTCGACCTCATATCAGAACCTGATGCGTTCACTGGGCAGTCAGAATGTGACGGCAACAGATACTGAACAGGCGGCATCAGCATCACAGAAAGCGGATTACAGTAGTGTGGATACCGATCGCGTATCCGTTTCCCTGCGGGCGGAAAAGCTCAGCCGAATTTCTTCCGAGTTTTTTTCCGGCACCATTAATTCGCAGCAGATTCCCGATCTGGTCAATCGCCTGTATGAAGACGGTTTTCTGACAAACGATGACTATCGCGATCTGGGCGGTGACGCTCAGAGTGTGTCAGCCATTACCGAAGCTGCCGGTTTTCTCAGCCAGTTTGTTATGGGTGAAGCCGTTGACGGAGATTCTGAAGCGGCACGCTCTCTGATTAATGTGATTGAAGTCATTGATGGTATTGACCAGACCAGCAGCGCGCTGGGTCGCAGAAAAGAAACTGAAGCCTATGAGTTTGTAGCCAATTATACCGACTTACTGGAGGAGGCCGGGGCGCCGGCGTCCGTCATTGACGGCTTTAAAAATGTCATGGATGTGCTCGGCGCTCTGGATGCCGTGCGTAAAACCGAACAGAGCACAGGTGCTCTGACCAGCTATGCGAGTGTTCAGGAAGCTTATGACGATTTATTCAAAAACAGTTAAGCGTCCTGCCCAGGCGCTGGTTTTTCTGCTGGGTTTTCTGCCTGCTGTCATGTTGTCACCGCTTGCGCTGGCCGATGGCCTGTTCTGGTCCACCGAAGGGCCTTCAACACCGGAGAGTGGGACAGGTACAGAATTTGGCCGCAGCCTGCTGAGTTTTACCACGCCCTTGAGTCAGCGTTCGGTCGGCTCCGAAGCGGTGAAAAGCTCTTTTCATTTCGATATTACCGAATTTCGCTGGAAGGGAACGACGGCAGCTCAGAGCGAATATTACTGGGTGTCTGTGCCACTGGAATACCGGCAGAAACGTGGCCGTTCAGCGGAATTTATCGTGCGTGCCGAACCGGGTCTGATGACGGATTTTGAAGCGCTGGAATCCGATAATATTGCCATGAATGTGGATCTGATCGGACGTCTGCATCGCCGCGACGGCAGCTTCTGGCAATTCGGTGTCACGGTTGATCGTGTGTTTGGTGATTTTAATCCACGCCCGGTGGTCGGTGCGGCATTTAAACCAACGCGCTCAACGGAAGTGCTGCTCGGCTTTCCGCGTACACGCATTCAGACCTCATGGAATGAATCATTAGCCACGTATTTCCGCGTTGCACCGGAAGGTGGTGTGTGGGAAGAAGAAATCACCGGCCAGACCGGTACGTTCCGTACGGCTTATACTAACTGGAAGATGGGTTTAGGCGTGGATTTTCACTGGCAGGGGGCCTTCTGGCTGAACGCCGAAGTTGGTCAGATGCGTAATCGCCGTATCTGGTCCACCGATGATACCGGCGCCAGCGTGGTGGCCACGCCGGCGCAGGACAGTTACTGGCAGACCGGTATTTCGTTGCGTTACTGAGCGTTTGCTGTGGCTGCAGCTTCATGTTGCAGCGCGCCATTTTCCGACCACTGCTGCATGATATCGGCAAGAATATCGAGTGGCAGCGGTCCATGACTCAGCAGGGCAGAATGAAACGCGGCCAGATCAAAATGGCTGCCCAGTTCATCTTCTGCGCGCTGACGGATTTCCTGAATTTTCAGTTCACCGGTTTTATACGCCACCGCCTGACCAGGCATCACCAGATAGCGGTTAATGGCTGCTTCTGAATCGGCACGGGAAAACGGCGTATTTTCCATGCGGTAATTAATGGCCTGTTCACGGCTCCAGCCTTTGGCATTCAGTCCGGTATCCAGTACCAGACGAACGGCGCGCCATAATTCCATCACCAGCTGGCCGTAATGTTCCTGCGGCGTTTTATAAGCACCGATTTCCGCCGCTAGTTTTTCTGCATACAGTGCCCAGCCTTCACTGAAGGCCGGATACCGGATCGTACGCAGAAAATCCGGCAGGTTGCTGTTTTCCTGTGTCAGTGCAACCTGCATATGGTGGCCCGGTAATGCTTCGTGATAGAGCAGTGCCGGCAGGCGGCTGCGGGCAATATCGGTCATGCGCAGCGGATTAATGTAATAAATTCCCGGACGCTGACCATCACTGGAGGGTGGTTCATAAAATGCCACCGGGGAATTAACCGCACGGTAATCTTCGACCAGCTGAATCGCCACCGGGGTTGTTGGAATATCGGTAAAATAGTACGGCAGGCGGGCAGCAATTTCGTGCAAACGTAATTTCTGGAAGCCAATAAATTCATCGCGGCCCTGGGCGGTATTCGGGTAGCTGGCATCGTTACGGTTAATGGCGGCAAAAATGGTTTTCATCGGTGCATCACTGGCGCCTGTGTATCCCAGTGCCGGTGCCAGCGTGCGTATCTGCTGCTGGATGCGTGAAACCTCTGCCAGTCCGAGCTGATAAATGGTGTCGGCATCGGTTTGGCTGCTGGTGTAGTGGCTCAGTAATAACTGATAGTAATGGTCGCCATCTGCACGGCCACTGGCGGCAATATGCTGCGGTGCTTTTCTTTCCTGTTGTTCGATGATTCCAAGCAGTTTTTCATAAGCAGGTTTTACCTGCGTCAGCAGCGCTGCCTGAGCCTGACGTTGCAACAGATCGTGGGTGGATGGATACAGCGAGAGCTGATCGAGTTTGCGGTTAAAGTCGGCCCACAAAGGGGAATCGCCTTCGCTGCTGTTTTCCTGGCTGCTGTTTCCCTGATTGAAAGGAGCGCCCCGCAGAATATTGGCAATGCTTTGTTTGACCGCCGGATAAACAAATGCCGGCGGAATAATGCCTTCTGCTTCTGCCGCGCGGATGTTTTCTTCCCAGCGGTTGAACAGTTGTGGAATGGCTTTCAGGCGGCTGATGTAATCGTGGATGTCCGGGATAGATGACACCATGTGATGGTTAATCAGAATATCCACCACTTCAGTATGCCAGCCGCCCAGCTGACTGTAGGCATAATCATAGGAGCGGTAGGGTGCTAACAGCAGTCGCTGTTCCAGCTCATTTAACAGCACCCTATAGTGCCAGCGTTGTGGGTATTCGAGTGCTTCTTCGCGGATCTGTTTCAGCCGGGTCAGAAATTCCTGATAGCGGCGGACGCGGGCTTCGTCTGCTTCAGCGGAAATATCATCCCATTCAAACTGACCGCTGTAACCCAGCTGGCTGCGCAGTACCGGACTGTCGTCCAGTTCAGACTGGTAAAACTCATCAAACAGCGCACTGACGGTCTCGGCGGCAGTGTGTTTTTCATCGGCGGTTACCGGTGCTGTTGCGGCTTCATCCGCATCACCGCTGGCTGGCATCTGAGCGCAACCGGACATCAGTGCAGTGAATCCCACGCTGAAAAAAAGCAGCAGAAGAGGAACTTTTTTCAGTTTAGTGAATGAGGAGCAGGTAGCGGATGGAGAGATAACGACAGCGGCTGGGCTTGGCATAAAGGCTCACATGGCGATGACACAAAAAACAGCGCGCAGTGTAACAGCCGCAGCTATAAACGTCAGGGGCGTATATGAGTGGTGGGTAAATGTCGGTATGGCTCTTGTCTCGCGCCGGGCGAGGTATAACAATGGGTGGCGGTAATTAAGGAGTGGTGCATGCGCATGTTTAATGGTTCGCCCGAATATCAGAGTGAGGCTGGCACACGACCGGCCCGCAGGGTTTCTGCAGGCCGGTTACTGAAGGTATTACTGCCGTTGCTGGTGGCGCTGACCGCTGTGATGTCAGGCGCCGTGGTCCGTGCTCTGGATGCCTTTCCACAAAGTCAGTTGCAGGATGAAAAAAAGCAGCAGGTGGCAGGCTATCGTCTGGTGCTGTCGGAGCTGAAGCGTACCCAGGCGACGACGTATGGCGAACAGGAGCGGTTGCTTAATGGCCAGCTGTGGCGCCGTGTATGGTCGGTGGCTGAGCGCTTCCCCTGGGCTGTAGTGGCACGCCATTTTGCTGATCAGACTAACGGTGCTGATGTGCTGTATCAGTGTGAAGGTCTGGATTGTGGCAGTAATAATTTCTGGGCCAACGAGATCTTTGATAATGCCCGCCTGGTCGGGCGCGATCAGAATCAGTTTTATCAGGTGTCGATGAGCACCGCCGCAGACGGCACCAAAACCCTGTATGTGTTGTATGTGGTTCAGCGTGGTACGCGTCAGGTAATGATTAATCTCGACGAATTTACCACTAAGGATCAGGTCAAAGCGGTGGAAGTTACCGAAACTCAGATCCGTGAAGCGCTGAAGAGCTCGGCGGGCTGGTTACCGGGTTTTGAAACGGATGATGGCCGCCTTGATATACAGCGTTCCAGCGCCTTAATTGGTGAACTTAAATCCCTGACCCCCAGTCTCAAACGCCGTCTGTATCTGCTGGTGCATTGCTATGAAGCCAGCCATATGACAGACAACGTGCAGTGTTCGGAGCGTCTCGCAGAGCAGCTTAGAGTGGCCTCTTTCGATGGCCAGTACGAACTGAATATCATAGGGCAGGGCGCACTGACGCCGGCACCGGATGACAGTCTCAAACCGGCACTGCGTTTCATTTTCTGGCCAGGGAGATAAAGGTGAGTAACGGTAAAACCGTCGCGCTGGCATTGGGCAGTGGCGCAGCCCGTGGTTATACCCACATCGGGGTGATTGAAGCACTGGAAGCCCGGGGGTATGAGATTGTAGCTATTTCCGGCTGCTCCATGGGAGCGGTGATCGGTGGTTTTTACGCCGCTGGCAAACTGCAGCAGTACCGTGACTGGGTGTGCACTCTGAACTATATGGATGTGCTTAAGCTGGTGGATGTGACCCTGCTGTCCAACGGTGTTATCCGTGGCGATAAGCTCTACAACCGCATGGAAGAGATGCTTAATGGTCAGCTGATCGAAGATCTGAATATTCCCTTTACCGCCGTTTCCGTTGATCTCAAGAGCAAAAAGGAAGTCTGGTTTCAGAACGGTCCGCTGAATCAGGCGATCCGGGCGTCGGCAGCGATTCCCAGTGTTTTTGCGCCTGTGTGTGATGATGCCGGGCGCACCCTGGTGGACGGTGCGGTTCTGAATCCATTACCGATTACTCCGTGCATGTCTGCCCATGCGGATTACATCATCGCTGTAGACCTCAACAGTGATCTGCCGTTGCCGCAGGATCTGATGCCGGAAGAAGAGAAAGATAAAAACGAGGGGCGTCGTCTGCTGTGGATGAACTCGTTGCTCGACAAGGCCAGTCAATGGCTGGAAAACAAAAGTAACGCACGTAAACAGGCGGACGAAAACCTCGGTAAACTGGATATTCTCAATCAGGTTTTTGAGGTGATGTCGTCCTCCCTGACGCAGTACAAAGTTGCAGGCTACCCACCGGATCTGCTGATCCGCATGCCGGTGAAAGTCAGTGAAGTCTACGAGTTTTACCGTGCCGAAGAGATCATCGAAACCGGGCGGCATATTGCCGATGAAGCGTTGAGTGAATTCGAACAGGGCAACTCCAGCCGTTACGGCCGCATTATGGGATGACCGCCGAAGGCTTTTTTGCTGCAACGCCTGACGCATCCCGCCGCCTGAGCGGGAAAGCAGATGCTCTGAGCGCGTAAAAAAGGTAAACTGCGCGCTTTTAACAGGGCTGTCCACAGACTATGATCGACATTCGCCAGATGGCTGAAGAAGCCGCCGACGAACTGCACACCATTGCCGATATGATCCGCTGGTCGGTCAGCCGTATGAATGAGGCCGGCATCTACTTCGGCCACGGCACAGATAATCCCTGGGACGAAGCCGCGCTGTTGGTTACCCACGCGCTCAATCTTCCGTGGAATCTTCAGCCCCAGTGGCACAGCGCCCACCTTACCCGCAGCGAACGTCTGGCGGTTATTGAACTCCTGCTGATCCGCATTGAGCAGCGCGTGCCAGCGCCTTACCTGCTGGGCGTTGCCTGGTTCTGTGGTCAGCCTTATGTGGTTGATGAACGCGTACTGATTCCACGTTCACCGATCGGCCAGATGATTGAACAAAGCTTTGCGCCCTGGTGGCAGGGCGCTGTAGCGGACGGTAAGCCGGCACCGCAACGCATTCTGGATCTCTGTACCGGCAGTGGTTGTATCGGTATTGCCTGTGCGCATCAGTTTGAGCAGGCCGAGGTCGAGTTACTGGATATTTCCTTTGATGCGCTGGAAGTGGCCGACGAAAATATCATGGGCCATCAGGTGTCTGACCGGGTGATGGCACTGCAGTCGGATCTGTTTGCCGCCGCATCCGGTAAGTACGATCTCATCGTCTCCAATCCACCGTACGTGGACGCTGATGATATGAACAGCTTGCCGGATGAGTATCACCATGAGCCGGAACTGGCACTGGCGGCCGGGGACGATGGTCTGGATCTGGTCAGAATTATGTTAAAAGAAGCCCGTCAGTATCTGCATGATGACGGACTTCTGGTGGTTGAAGTGGGTAACAGCTGGCCGGCACTGGCGGCGGCTTATCCGCAATTGCCTTTTGTATGGCCGGAGTTTGAACGCGGTGGCCACGGGGTATTTGTACTGCAGGCAAAAGATCTGGACGGTTTCTGCTGAATGCAGATGACCCTCCATAATGATGTGCCTGAGTGAAGAACAGCGCAGAACAAAACAGCGAATTACGATAACGACGGGATAGGTTATGTCCGGAAATACTTTTGGCAAGAATTTTACTGTCACCACTTTTGGTGAAAGTCATGGCCTGGCATTGGGTGCCATTATCGACGGTTGTCCTCCGGGCATTGAACTGAGTGAAGCGGATCTGCAGATTGATCTCGACCGCCGCAAACCGGGTACCTCGCGTTATACCACTCAGCGTCGTGAAGCGGATGAAGTAAAAATTCTGTCCGGCGTATTTGAGGGTAAAACCACGGGTACCGCGATTGGCCTGTTGATCGAAAACACCGATCAGCGCTCCAAAGATTATTCCAATATTGCCAAAACTTTCCGTCCGGCCCACGCCGATTATGCTTACACCCAGAAGTACGGCTTCCGTGATTACCGTGGTGGTGGCCGTTCGTCTGCCCGTGAAACAGCCATGCGCGTAGCGGCCGGTGCTGTCGCCAAAAAAGTGCTGGCGGCCAAAGGCATTCAGGTACGTGGTTATCTGTCTCAGCTGGGTCCGATTAAGGCGGAGCAGTTTGATTGGGATCAGGTAGAACAGAATCCGTTCTTCTGTCCGGATGCCGGTAAGGTGGCGGAAATGGAAGAATACATGACCGCGCTGCGTAAAGAAGGCAACTCGGTTGGCGCTAAAATTACTGTGGTTGCCAGTGGCCTGATGCCGGGTCTGGGTGAGCCTATCTTTGATCGTCTGGATGCTGAAATTGCCCACGCACTGATGAGTATCAACGCGGTCAAAGGCGTGGAAATCGGTGATGGTTTTGCCTGCGTTGAGCAGAAAGGCACCGAGCACCGCGATGAAATGTCTCCGCAGGGTTTTCTCAGCAATCATGCCGGCGGCATTCTTGGCGGTATTTCCACCGGTCAGGACATCATTGCCCATCTGGCGCTGAAGCCGACTTCCAGTCTGGTGATTCCTGGACAGTCCGTGGACTCTGACGGCAATCCGATAGAAGTGGTCACTAAAGGTCGTCATGACCCTTGTGTGGGCATCCGTGCGACACCGATTGCAGAAGCCATGCTGGCCATGGTACTGGCCGACCATCTGATCCGGCATCGTGGTCAGAACGCCGATGTGCATTGCGAAACACCGGTGTTACCCGGCCAGATATAATGAAAAATGCCACCCTCATGGGTGGCTTTTTTTGGCCTGCGTTTACACGGAGAGACTAAGTGCCGGCTCAACCAACGCCTGTTTCCGGAAAAACTGTGGAAGTGCAGAACCCTCCCATGGCGCGCCTGTCGCTGTTTTATGTTCTCTATTTTGCGCTGCTCGGCTGTATCGCGCCTTACTGGGGGCTGTACCTGCAGAACCGGGATTTTGCCGCTGAAGATATCGGTCTGCTGATGGCCGGCTTTGGCCTGGTGCGGGTTGCGGCCCCGAATCTCTGGGCAGCGCTGGGTCCGCTTTTTCCTTCCCCGGTCCATATGGTGCGTCTGGCTGGCAGTCTGACGTTGTTGTGCTTTGTTTTTATCTGGCAGGCGGACAGTTTCAGCTCTGTATTGCTGGTGATGCTCGGCTATGGTTTTTTCTGGGCCGCCATGTTGCCGCAATACGAAGCCATCACCATGCGCGCGCTGGGGAATCAGATCGGACTGTACAGTCGTATTCGGGTCTGGGGCTCCGTGGGCTTTATCGTTCTGGTGCTGCTGGCTGGCTACCTTTTTGATCTGTTCTCCGTGGCCTTGCTGCCCTTCATTATGTTGCTGCTGATGAGCGGCATCGTGCTGAACAGCTGGCTGATGCCTGCAAGCACAGGGCATGTCCGGGAATTTCACGAAGGCGACGGTTTTTTACGTATTGCCGGGCAGGGTCCGGTTGTGCTGTTTATTCTGATGACTGTACTGCTGCAGATCAGCCACGGACCTTATTACACTTTCTTCAGTATTTATCTGGAAAGTCTCAGTTATCAGAGCTGGCAGATCGGTTTGTTGTGGGCCGTCGGTGTTGCCGCTGAGGTGATTCTGTTCTGGCAATTCCGTCACCTTGCGGAGCGGCTGTCGCTGAAGAACTGGTGTGTAGTCAGTCTGCTGCTGACCAGTATCCGCTGGTTGCTGATTGCGTTGGTACCGGGCAGTGTTGTTGTTCTGGTGATGGCTCAGCTGATGCATGCATTCAGTTTCGGTGCTATGCATGTTGTCGCCATGCGCTATGTGCAGATGTTTTTCCCGGCGGCTATGCAGGGACAGGGGCAGGCTCTTTATTCCAGTATCGGCTTTGGTATGGGCTCCGCCATTGGCGCCTGGCTGAGTGGATCACTGTGGAATGTACTCGGCGGCAGTGAGGTATTTGTTCTTGCGGGCCTGGTATCGGTCGTTGCTTTACTTTTAGTTACGTTTATCTTCAGGTCTGAAACAAATTGAAACAAAAAACAAGCAGAATATTATATTGGTGCTACGCTTTAAGCAGGAAGGAAATTGATATGAAAATTAATGTCACGTTCGATATGACGCCAGAAGAGTTCCGTAAAGTACTCGGATTGCCGGAAGTGCATGAATTTCAGCAGGAATTTTTTAACACCGTGCTGGAGAAAATGAAATCCGGAGAGGAAGGTTATGATCCTGTCAGCCTCTATCAGCCAATGTTTAATGAAAGCATGAATGCAGTTTCACAGTTTCAGAACATGATGTTCAAACTGATGGCCGGGCAGGGAGGGAGTGAGAAGAAATAGGTCAATAAAGGACACTATTGGCCGCATTGTTCAGTCTGGTTTTTTAACGTACGAAGAAATACTTAATTTACTGGAAAAATACTGAAAGAGATTGTTTATTGTCATTCTATTGTAAGACGTTACGTCTTACACTTCATGTGTCGCCGATACCGGTACTGGACTTTTGAAGGAGCAAGACTATGCAAGAGAACATTCTGAATGCATTTACCGAACAGGCTAAAACTATGTACGAGCCAATGGCGAAGTTTAATAGTTTGTTTGTCAGCAATATGGAGAAGTTGACCGAATTTCAACTGAATGCGATTAAGTCTTATGCGGAGATGAGCATCGATCAGATGAAGAAAGCGTCTGAAGTGAAAGACGTTGACTCAATGCAGTCCTACACTGCCGCTCAGGCAGAAAGCATGTCGGCTATGAATAAAAAAATTATGGATGACGCCAAGGCGCTGTCCGATATGGCCATGGAGTTCAAAACTCAGGTAGAAGGCGTTATGGAAGAGGCCCGCTCTTCTGCTGCTGCCACTGCCAGTACCAAACCGGCAGCCAAAGCCAAGTCTGCAGCCTGATATTGTCTGATATCAAAGGCCACCACCCGGTGGCCTTTTTTAATTCAACCGGCTTTATTTTTACAGGTAGATTATGACCGCGCCAAAGGAATCCATAGAAAACATCGAAAAGGCAGTCAGTGATTTTTATGATATGGCAGGCCACATGGCCGAACATTACGGAAATGTTTTGACCAAAGCCATCAGCCGTCCGACTTCCGCCGAGGATCCTGCCGCCTCAGTACTGACTGATTTCTCAGAAGCCATGCGTGAGTTTGGTGATGCACTGGCGAAAGACCCTGGCAGGGTGATGGCGACCCAGATGGGAATGCTGAAAAAACAACAGGAAATATACCAGACGACAGTGCTCAGATTTTTGGGTAAGCAAAGCGAAGATGTTGTTTGTCCTGAGCAGGGTGACAAGCGCTTTAAAGACGGTGAATGGACGGAGAATCCGGTCTTCGACTATATCAAGCAGCTCTACCTGCTGCAGTCGAACTCCCTGATGGACATTATTAAAAATACTGATGGCATCAGCGAGCATGCCAGGCAGAAAGTGGAATACCTGGTGCGCCAGTATGTTAATGCGCTGGCACCGAATAATTTCCCGGGACTGAACCCGGAAGTTATCCGTAAAACCATGGAAACCGGTGGTGCTAATCTGCTCAATGGGATGGCACAGCTGATGAAAGATATGGACGACAGCGTGCAGGGTGCACTGAACGTCGCCATGACAGATACCAGTGCTTTTCAGGTTGGGCGCAATATCGCGGTAACCCCGGGTAAGGTGGTTTATCAGAACGATATTATGCAGCTGATTCAGTATACGCCAACCACAGAAAAAACGTTTAAGCGACCGTTGCTGGTCGTGCCGCCATTTATTAATAAATATTATATTCTCGATCTGCGTGAGGAAAATTCCTTCCTTAAGTGGCTGACCGATCAGGGACACACAGTATTCTGTATTTCCTGGGTTAACGCTGGTCCTTCTCTGAAAGATAAGGGCTTTGATAATTATGTGCTGGAAGGCCCGGTCGCTGCCATTGATGCGATTGAAAAAGCCACCGGTGAAAAAGAAGTTAACGCCATTGGTTACTGCGTCGGTGGTACCTTGCTTGCAACGACCCTGTCTTATTTGCAGAAAAAGCGCCGTGACTGTATTAAGTCCGCGACCTTTATGGCGACGCTTATAGATTTTTCCATGCCGGGTGAAATCGGCGTTTTCATTAATGAAACGGCTATCTCCGCGCTGGAAAAACAGATGAATATGCTGGGCTACTACGATGGCCGACAGATGTCGTTCAGTTTTAATACCCTGCGCGAGAATGATCTGTTCTGGTCATTCTTTATCAATAATTACCTGATGGGTGAGCGTCCGGCAGCCTTTGATCTGTTGTACTGGAATACTGACAGCACGAACCTGCCGGCGCGTATGCACGGTTACTATCTGCGTCATATGTATCTGTACAATGAGCTGGTCGAAAAAAATGTGATTGAGCTGGACGGCGTGAAGATAGATATCAGCGCCATCAAAGCACCGGCTTATTTCGTCTCTGCAGCCCAGGATCATATTGCGCTGTGGAAGGCGACGTACAAAGGTGCGCAGGTACTTGGTGGCGCGAAGAATACCCGCTTCGTTCTGGGTGGCTCCGGGCACATTGCCGGGATTGTTAACCCACCGGTTAAAAATAAATACGGCTTCTGGACCAACGACAAATTGCCGGCTGATCCGGATGAATGGTATCAGGACAGTGAGCGGCATGATGGCTCGTGGTGGTCTGACTGGCAGAAGTGGGTACTTACCCAGGGGGATATGGACGAAATTCCTGCGCGCCAGCCGGGCAGTGGGGAGCTGGAGGTTATTGAAGATGCGCCGGGCAAATTTGTGCGCCAGCGGATCATCGATGTGTTGCATAAGTGACGCTGCTCTCAATCCTTAAACAGCAGATTCTGCAATACTCCTAACGGCGCATAATGCGCCGTTTTTGTTTTTGTCACTTTCGGTTATGATGCTGACTGCATTCAGTTGTAAGGATTTTTCGTGTCTGCGTTTGATCAGGAATCCATAGTTTATGGGGTGATCCGCCATGCCCCCGCCGCCGACGAGTTTACCGCCCGGCTGCAGCGTCGCTCTAATCTGAGTGCGATACAGGCTTTGCCTTCCGGTGTTGATGACGACTGGTCACTGCTGTGCCGGGAAATGTTCTCCATGCCTGGCGATGATATTTTCAGCGGTACTTACCATACCCAGTTGATTCAGTTCGCGGCCTCGTACAAGGCCGTGGAGTATGAATGGGAACATTGGCTGCGCCAGTTTGAAACTCTGCTGAAGAGTATGTACTGGGTTTCAGCCACGATTCATCTGGAAACCGAGTTATCGGGTAAGCATACCTTTAACTGGCACGCGGAGCTGGGCCATGCGCCATCCGATGCCGAACTGCGTATGAACTGTGAATGGGAACGGGAGGCCGGCTTTGCCGTCTGATGATTTCCGCCCGACCACGGAATTTGGTCAGCCACCGGAGGACGAAAGCCCTCAGGATGGCGTGATTGAAGTACCGTACCAGCGTCTAAGCAGCGAGGCGCTGGATGCCATTCTGGAAGAATTTGTGACCCGCGAGGGCACGGATTACGGGGATTACAGCTATTCTCTGGCCGATAAAAAGGCCCATGTCCTGCGCCAGCTGGAACGATCAGAGGCGACACTTTTATTTGACCCCGCCAGCCAGACCTGCCACATTGAAATGGTACAGGTACTTCGCCGTCATGGCTGGGCTGGTGGTTCCGATGAATGATATTCAGCATCAACAGATTAAGCGCAGAATACGTCAGGCCGTTGGTGATATTGATGCAATGAAAGCACAGTTGGCAGAGATCCGCCGCTGTTGTGAAGCGCTGGCCGGTACCATGCGCCAGATTCGGGAAGAATCAGAGAACGCCCGTCAGAAGGTGGTCAAAGAACGTGAACTGGCGGAGCGTAAAAGGCAGATGAAACGCGTCGTCTGACCCCGTCATTCCACCCCAAACAATCCCAACCCATCTTTTATTTCCAGGGCTGACTGCTCGCAATGGAATGATATGTCGGTGCTTCAGCGCGCCTGCGCTGAGTGCTGCTTTTATTCTGTCAGTTGCGGCGGCAGTTTCCGTCGCACCATATCCCGCAACAGAAATCTTCCGGGCCACAGGGCTTCAGCCACGCCAGCTGATACCGGCAGGCTGTCACCGCTGATCTGAGCTGCCAGCAGTGCCGCACACAGAGGGCCTGATGCCAGTCCGCGGGAGCCGTGCCCGATATTCAGCCATAAGCCATTGAGATTCGGAACAGGCTTCGCCGGAATACGTTTGGCGTTCTGCACCATGGGCGAATAGGTGCGGATAAAGGCCCGGGTATCGGGCACTGGACCTGTCATGGGCAGATAGTCCGGCGTGGTACAGCGGAAGCCAACGCGGCCGCCCTGAACGGCATCCAGCCGGGAATTGTCAGCCAATTGCTGCCATTGCGGACCGAAATCACTCAGGTGATTCAGATTGGTCTGATGATCCGTGTCACGCAGGCTGTTTTCATCATCGCGCAGGTTATAGGTTGCTCCGAGAACCAGCCGGCCGTTTTGCGCCGGGGCCATATAACTGCGGCCACACAAGACGGTATTCAGAGCAGGGGTCAGCTCTGGTCTGAGATAGCTCAGCTGGCCGCGAATAGTTTTCACCGGCAGGTAGGCGTCAGGTAAAAGTGACTGCGCATCTGCGGCGGTACAGATAACCAGTTGATCAAAGGTCCATTGTTGGCTTCGCTCTGTGACCGTGCGGTCATCAGAGGCTTCTGCTGCCGCTGCAAACTGCCAGCCGTGTTCAGCTTTTTTCAGGCCGGATACCTGGCCCTGCACAAAACGGATACCGCTGTGCTGCAGCAGGGTTTGGCAAAGGTCTGCGGGGCTGACCCAGCCGGCCTGTGGAAAGAAGAGACCGCCGCGCTTCTGTTCGCTGCCGGCCAGCTTTGATGCCTGCTGCTGATCAAGGGCATAAACCAGCTCTTGCGGCATGGCCCGGGCAGTACTGAATTTCTGTTGGCGCTGCTGTTCTTTGTCGTCGTACGCCAGCTGCAGCACACCGCATTGCTGCCAGTATGGGTTATTACTATCGCCACGACCAAGAATGCGGCTCATGGTATTCACCGCCAGCTGAAATGCCTGCAGATAAAAATCGGTATGAATGGCCTGATCATTGGCCGCCAGTTTGACGTAAAGACCGCCCTGGGGGTTACCGGACGCCGCCTGAGCAATGCCGCGCTGATCAAACACGGTCACCTCAAAGCCACGGTCAGCCAGAGCGCGCGCGGTCGTAGCGCCCGCCAGACCCGCGCCAATAACCGCAATACGATGCCCGCGCTGAATCGCCGGCGCGAGTTGCCATGGGCGAATAACGGCTTCGGCCGGCTGTTCCGGCCCATTGCGGCGATTGTAATAGCCACACACCATTTCGCGTTTACGCCCATACCCTTTTACCCGTTTTACACCAAAGCCTGCGCCCAGCAGACCACGGCGCACCAGACCGGCAGCGGTGAAGGTGGCGACGCTGGTCAGTGTCAGCGGATCATGTCTGTGCGCGGCCGGGCTTGTTAACAGGCTCAGGCGGCGCATGCCCGCGAACAGCTCTTCATTCCACATCGTTGGGTTTTTGGATGGGGCAAAGCCATCCAGATACCAGGCGTGAACCGGGCCGGTGAGTTGTGCCAGGGCGCTTTTTACGTCATCGAAGATCAGAGTCAGGCTGATGCGTTCTTCCGGCCATTGCAGTACATGAAATCCTGCGACCGGTAACGGATATTGTTCGGCCAGTTTGCTGCTCAGTTCCTGCAGTTCAGGCCAGAGCGCCAGCGCCTGTTGCAGCTGTTCCCGGGTCATGGGGAATTTTTCAATGCTGGTGAAGTGCAGCCAGCGGTGCTCATCTTTGTGGTTCTGATGTTGGCGCCAGCTTTGCCAGGTCATGAGGAAATTCAGCCCGGTGCCGAATCCGGTTTCAGTGATACAGAAGCTGCCTTGCCAATCAGCCCAGCGTTCAGGCAAACCATTATGCTGCAGAAAGACGTAACGGCTTTCTTCCAGTCCGTTTTCGACAGAAAAATAGGGATCGTCAAATTCAACCGAAACCGGCTGGCCATCGTCGCGCCAGCTCAGCTCGGGTGCCTGGGGGAAAGAAAGCGGGTCGGGCAAGGTAAACTCCGGCAGCTGCATGTATGATGAGCGCATGATAACCGAAATTTTTGCCATTATGGCGCCGGTGTTGGTCTGTGCCTGCATTGGTTTTTTCTGGGCCCGTCGCGGCCATGGCTTTGATGCCGAATTTATTTCCCGCTTAGTGCTGAATGTCGGCGCCCCGGCTCTTATGCTGTCGGTGTTAAGCTCGGTGGAAATTGACCTTACTGCCTTCCGTCAAACGGCGCTGGCCTGCGTTCTGGTGGCGCTGATGATGGCCCTGCTTGGTGTTGTGATTCCCCGTATGGCGGGTCACGACGTGCGGGCATATCTGCCATCTTTTGTTTTTCCTAACGTCGGTAATATGGGCCTGCCGGTTTGTATGCTGGCGTTTGGTGATGAAGGTCTGGCGCTGGCACTGGCATTTTTTATGGTGCTGTCGATTGCGCATTTTCCTGCCGGAATATTATTGGCGGGCGGGCGTTCGGCTGGTGGGGTGGCGGGCCTGTTTAAAATGCCGGTGCTGTATGCCATTTTTATCGGCCTGCTTCTGTTGTGGCAGGGCTGGCGTTTGCCGCCACCGATTGAAAATTCGGTCAGGCTGATCGGTGGTATGACCATTCCGCTGATGTTGATTACGCTGGGCGTGTCTTTGCAAAGGCTGCAGGTCAAACAATGGAAACAGGCGCTGGCGTACAGTGTGCTGCGAATCGGTGGCGGTCTGTTGGTGGGCTTGTTTGTGGTGTGGTTGCTGGATATGCAGGGCGTAGGCCGCGGTATTGTGCTGATTCAGGCATCCATGCCGGTGGCGGTATTTAATTACCTGTTTGCCGAGCGTTATCAGCGTCAGCCGGAAGCCGTGGCAGGCATGGTAGTGATGTCGACGCTGATGTCGTTTGCCACGGTTCCGCTTTTGTTACTGTATCTTCTTTGAACCGTTGTAAGCGCTTAAAGCGTTTTTGTTCTTATTTGTGTCCGTGGTGATTATTCGGCATGTTCAACGACGGTCACGGCGTTAATAACGATATCTTCCATAGGTTGATCGCGCGGGCCGGTGGCCGTGGTGGCGATCGCGTCGACAACGTCCATGCCTTTGGTCACCTTACCGAACACCGCGTAACCAAAGTCACGCACGCCATTGTCCAGGAAACGGTTGTCTTTTACGTTAATAAAAAACTGGCTGGTGGCGCTGTCAACGCTGCGGGTACGGGCCATGGAAATGGTGCCGCGCAGATTCTTCAGGCCATTGTCGGCTTCGTTTTTAATCGGTGGTAGGGTAGCTTTCTGACGCATGTCCGGGGTAAAACCACCGCCCTGAATCATAAAGTCTTTAATTACCCGGTGAAATATCGTGCCGTCATAGTGTTTGCTTTCGACATAGGTCAGGAAGTTGTCGACGGTGATGGGGGCTTTGCTGCGATCCAGCTGCAGTTCAATGTCACCGGCGCTGGTGTCCATCAGAATGGTCACTGTGTCGGCGTCTTCAGCCTGTGCCGATGGCAGCATCGATAATGCGATGGCAACGCTGGTGGCAATGGTGATAGCGACAGATTTTAAGGTTTTACCGAGCATGCTGTTCTCCGTTCATTATGTTGGCCGCGCTGGTAATCCTGAGTGATTACAGCAGGGTTTGCGGCCAGTAAAAAGGGGAGCTATGCTCCCCCGTATTCAATCGCTGATACTCAGGACCAGCCGCTGTTTTTACGTCCGCGGATGGAAGGCAGAATCAGGCCGGCAATAATACCCAGCACCACAAGGCCGCCACCATACAGCAGGAAAGTGCGCTGACGGTGATCGGACAGGCTTTCGTTTTCTGCGGTCAGTGTTTCCAGACGGATTTCCAGATCCTGATTGCGCTGAGTGAGTTTTTTCACCTTCTCATCCAGGGTCAGGGCATTTTCAGAAATGTTGGTGATGCGTTCCAGTTGCTGTTCCAGATCTGAGTTCTCACGACCAAGACCAGAGCGTTCGCTTTTCAGGCGTTCCACTTCGGCCTGAAATTCTGCTTTCTGATTCTGCGCGGTTTCCAGTTCAGCCTGCAGCTTTTCCAGTTCACGGTTGGCCAGAATCAGTTTTTCTTTTGCCACCGGTTCAGTTTCCAGGAAACGGGTCAGAACCCAGCCTTCGATGCCTTTATCGGTTTTCACTTTGGTGTAACCGGTGGCTTCATCTTCAGAAATAAAAATCAGATGCTCGCCGCTTTGCAGGGCTTTAAGGATACGGTATTCCTGACTTGGGCCAGAGCGCAGCTGCAGCCACAGAGTATCGGTGACATAGCGTTTTTCCACCGCCTGAGCGGCAGCAGAGGTGAGTACCAGGGCGAAAACAATGAACAGTTTTTTCACGATAAACTCCCTCAGAATACTTTTTTGAACGGCTTCACGATGACCTGCTGGTAAACACCGGCAGCGACATACGGATCTTCGTCAGCCCAGCTCTGTGCTTCCTGCAGTGAGGCAAATTCGGCAACGACCAGGCTGCCGGTAAATCCGGCTTCGCCCGGATCTTCTGAATCAATGGCCGGGTGTGGCCCGGCCAACAGCAGGCGGCCGGCATCGGATAAAATCTGCAGGCGTTCAAGGTGCGCAGGGCGTGCTGATTTACGTTGTTCAAGAGAGCCGGGAACGTCCTGGCTGATAATCGCATACCACATGCTTACTGCTCCTCATGATTCATATAGCGGTACAAAAATAAAGACTGGCCGATAATAAAAAGGATGGTCAGTCCGAGCAAACCAAAGAGTTTGAAATCGACCCATAATTCTTCTGAAAAAGTATAGGCAACGTACAGATTGGCCAGACCACTGACCACAAAGAAGGCAACCCAGGCATAGCTGAGGCGTGTCCAGACGTGATCAGGTAAGGTCATAGCCTGTTCCATCATACGCTGGATAAGCGATTTTTCTGTGAACCATTGCGTGCCAAGAAATGCCGCAGCAAACAGCCAGTTAACGATGGTTGGTTTCCACATCAGAAATTCTGCGTTCTGGGATATCAGGGTGGCGCCACCCAGAATAACCACCAGTGCCAGGGTAACAAGGTGCATTTTTTCCACTTTGCCGGTGGTAACACGCAGATAAATCACCTGAATAATGGTCGCCGGAATAAGCACGCCCGTGGCGATAACAATGGGTTTGGTCGCTTCCAGTGTTGCCACCATCTCAGGTGACAGCAGTGGCGAGACAGCGCTGATCAATTCAGGTGCCCATTTGTAGACAAGGAAAAAGATAACAATAGGCAGAAAATCAATGAGTAACTTCATTCGCTTAGTGGCTTCACTCTTATTACAATGGTGAGAGATTATGGCGTAACCGGGAGATAGCGTCCACGTGATATCCGATATTGATCTGCATTGCCATTCCACCGCATCTGACGGCAAATTAGCGCCGGAAGATCTGGTAGCGCGTGCAGCCGAGCGTGGCATCCGCACTCTGGCGATTACCGACCACGATACCGCCGAGGGGTTCCGCCGCGCACAAAGCAAAGCCAGAGAACTTGATGTTCGTCTCATACCTGGCATCGAATTGTCCTGCGTCTGGGGTGGTATTACTGTGCATCTGGTCGGGCTGAATTTCGATCCGGACAGTGAGGCGATGCAAAAAGCCGAAGCGATTCAGGCTGATGCCCGCGCTAAACGCTCTGAAGTGATTACTGAACGTCTGAGTAAGCGACTGAAGCATGAGATCAATCTGGCTGACGTGCAGGCTTATGCCGGTGGTGACCAGGTCGGACGCCCACATTTTGCCCAATATCTGATTGACCGCGAATTAGTGCCATCCATGAACATCGCCTTCAGTAAGTATCTGGGCGCTGGCAAACCAGGTGATGTTAAGACCGGCTGGCCGGAACTGGCGGATGCGGTGGAATGGATTGTTCAGGCTGGCGGTATTCCTGTTGTTGCCCATGCGCATCTGTATAAAATGACGCGTACCAAATTACGTCACTGTCTGACTGACTTTATCGACGCCGGCGGGCGGGCGATCGAAGTCGCCTATGGTCAGATGGATAATAACCAGCGTGGCCAGATGAGCCAGCTGGCGAAAGAATTCGGGCTGATGGGTTCCTGTGGCAGTGATTTTCACGGCCCCAACCGTTTTGGTCTGGATCTGGGCGTGATGCCGTCATTCCCGAAAGAGATTACCCCCGTCTGGCACAGCTGGCAGGACGCCGTCTGATTCTGCTGTGTGCCGGATATCTGCCGTTCACTGATGAGCGGTGTAAGGAGCTATTGTGAGCCAGTTTTTTCAGATTCACCCCGAAACCCCGCAAAGCCGTCTGATCAAACAGGCAGCCGACATCATCCGTCAGGGTGGGCTGGGTGTTGTTCCCACCGATTGCGCTTATGCGCTGGCCTGCCGCATTGGCGATAAAAGCGCTACTGAGCGTGTTCAGCGCCTGCGTCAGTTAGGGCCGAAGCACAACTTTACTCTGCTGTGTCGTGACCTGTCGGAGTTGTCCACCTTTGCCAAAGTCGATAACACTCAGTATCGCCTGCTGAAAGCGCACACGCCGGGTGCTTTCACCTTTATTCTGCCGGCCACCCGTGAAGTGCCACGTCTGCTGATGCATCCGAAGAAGCGCACTATCGGTATCCGTGTGCCGGAAAATGCCATCGCCATGGCTCTGCTGGAAGAAATGAACGAGCCGCTGATGACCAGCTCGCTGATTATGCCCGGTGACGATATGCCACTGTCGGACCCTTACGATATCCGCGATACGCTGGAGCACCATGTGGATCTGGTGATTGATGGCGGTTACTGCGGTTTTGAAGCCACAACCGTGGTTGATATGACCGATGAAGTGCCGCTGGTGACGCGTCAGGGCGTAGGCGACGCTTCGGCCTTTCTCTGAGTCGTGTGCCGGTTCAGAGCATAACCGGCAAACATTCTTCTGCCAAAGGCAGCTTTCAGGGGCAGGAAATTTGCCCCTGATTCCCACCCAGGACTGAAACCTGAGGCCAAAAACGGTATTATTCGCGCTTTACGATCTACGAGTAGTAACCAGTATGAGCAAGAAGCGCGTTTTAACCGGGATCACAACCACAGGCACCCCCCATCTCGGTAACTATGTTGGTGCCATTCGCCCGGCCATCGAAGCCAGCCGTGATACCAGCAACGAAACCTTTTATTTCCTCGCCGATTACCATGCTCTGATCAAGAGTCAGGATCCTGCCGCTGTGCACCAGTCCGGCAAAGAAATCGCTGCTACCTGGCTGGCACTCGGACTGGATACCGATAACTCCACCTTTTATCGTCAGTCGGATGTCCACGAAATTCCGGAACTGACCTGGATACTCAACTGTGTCTGTGCCAAAGGTCTGATGAACCGCGCGCACGCTTACAAAGCCTCAGTGGATGCCAACCTTGCTGAAGGCGAAGATGCCGATAAAGCAATCACCATGGGGCTGTTCAGCTACCCGGTACTGATGGCTGCTGACATCCTGATGTTTGGTGCCAACGTGGTGCCGGTCGGCAAGGATCAGATCCAGCACGTGGAAATGGCCCGTGACATCGCTCAGCGCTTTAACCATATTTTCTGCAAAAAACAGCCGCTGCTGACTCTGCCGGATTATCAGGTCGACGATAACGTCGCCGTTCTGCAGGGGCTGGACGGCCGTAAGATGAGTAAGAGTTACGGCAATACCATTCCGCTGTTTCTGACGGAAAAGCAGCTGCAGAAGCACATTAACAAGATCAAAACCAACCTGCTGGAACCCGGCGAGCCGAAAGATCCGGACGATTCCGTGGTGTTCCAGATCTGGAAAGCATTTGCCAATGCAGAACAGACGGCGGAAATGCGTCAGGCATTTGCTGACGGCATTGGCTGGGGCGATGCCAAGAAAAAACTGTTTGCCCTGATNAACGAAGAAATCGGCGAAGCCCGTGAGCGCTACAACGATCTGCTGGCGCGTCCGGCGGATATTGAAGCCGAGCTGCAGAAAGGCGCTGAAAAAGCCCGTGCCATCAGCAAGCCTTTGCTGGAGCAGGTACGCGAAGCNGTTGGCATTTTCAAACTGGCCTGATGCGGAGCCGATAAGTGGAACCACACAGACGGGTAGTGTCGGGCATGCGCCCGACCGGCAGTATTCACCTNGGTCATTATCACGGCGTACTGAAAAACTGGGTGCGCATGCAATATGAGTACGAGTGTTACTTCTTTATCGCTGACTGGCATGCGCTGACCACGGACTACGAAGACGTTGGCAATATCCGTGAATCATCACGGCGNATGCTGATTGACTGGCTGGCGGCCGGGNTTAATCCGGGCTCAGCCACGTTGTTTGTACANAGTCAGATTCCGGAGCTGGCTGANCTGCATCTGCTGCTTTCCATGGTAACGCCGACNGCCTGGCTGGAACGGGTGCCGGGCTATAAGGAAATGCAGGATAANCTGCACGACCGCAGNCAGGGCACTTACGGCTTCCTCGGTTATCCGCTGTTGCAGGGTGNCGATATTATGGCCTTCCGTGCCGGTGTCGTGCCGGTTGGAGCTGATCAGGANCCGCACGTNGAAATGGCNCGGGAAGTTGCCCGTCGCTTCAACTACCTCTACGGCCGTGACGAAGGCTTTGAAGCNCAGGCAGAAGCCGCCATNCACAAGCTGGGNAAGAAGAGCAGNGCGCTGTATCGCCAGTTGCTGGATGCTCATCAGACTCACGGCGATGAAGACGCGCTGGAAACNGCNAGAGCGCTNGTACGTGAACNGGGCCGTCTGACACTGGCGGAGAAAGAACGNCTGCTGGGCTATCTGGAAGGATTGGGCAAAACCATTCTGACGGAGCCGCATTCTATCCTCACGGATACNGCGCGNATGCCNGGTCTGGANGGCGAAAAGATGTCCAACTCCGGCAACAATATTATCCGTCTGCGTGAAGACCCGGCCGAAGTCGAACGTAAAATCCGTACCATGCAGACCGACCCGGCGCGTATCCGTCTGTCGGANCCGGGTGAACCGGAGCGTTGCCCNGTGTGGGAGCTGCACCTGTTGTATTCGGATGACGATGCACAGCAGCAGGTACAGAACAAATGNCGTAATGCCGGCTGGGGCTGTGTGGAATGTAAGCAGCCGGTGGCGGAAGCCATTATTGCTGAGCAGGCGCCGATTCATGAGCGTGCTGCTCAGTACGAAGAAAACCCGGAGCTGCTGCAGCGTATTCTCAGCGAAGGGACAGAACAGGCCCGCGATGAAGTACGTGCCACTCTCAGGGAAGTGCGTGAAGCCATGGGGCTGACAGGAATCTGATATGACGGATCAGCGCGACGACAACAGTCCGCAGCAGGCGGAAGATGCTGCAGTACAAGCGGTTCAGGCGGAAGAGACTCNGCCNGAAGAGGCTCAGCCAGAAGAGACCCAGGCTGANGCTNAAAAAGCTCAGGCCGCGGCGGCGTTTGCGCGTATGTCCGGGTTAAGCGGTCAGCAGGAAATGCCATTTGCCCTGGTGCAAGGGCAGCCGATGACGCAGCTGCCACTGGATCTTTATATTCCGCCNGATGCGCTGGAAGTGATTCTCGAGCAGTTCGAAGGACCGCTTGATCTGTTGTTGTANCTGATCCGTAAACAGAACCTCGACATTCTTGAGGTGAACGTCTCGGAAATCGTCGATCAGTACATGGAATACATCAATATGATGCAGGCCATGCAGCTGGAGCTGGCGGGTGAGTATCTGGTGATGGCTGCCATGCTGGCGGAGATCAAAAGCCGCGTTCTGCTGCCACGTAACCGCGAAGACGGGGAAGAGGGCGAAGAAGAAGATCCACGCGCAGAACTGATCCGTCGCCTGCAGGAATACGAGCGCTTTAAAACTGCGGCGGAAGACATCGACTCNATGCCGCGGCTGGAACGTGATACCTGGCTGGCGGATGTGGATGCACCTGACCGTATTCANGAACGGGTACATCCGGAAGTGGAAATGAAAGAACTCATGCTGGCATTCGCTGCCGTATTGCGCCGCGCTGAGCGTTTTGAGCACCACGAAATTCAGCGCGAACAGCTGTCCACGCGTGAGCGTATGAGCGATGTGCTGGAGCGNCTGAANGGCGGTAATTTTATGGCTTTCCGCGCCTTGTTTGATCCGTCTGAAGGCAAACTGGGCGTAGTGGTGACTTTCCTGGCCATTCTTGAGCTGGTGAAAGAACAGCTGATTGATATTGTGCAGCAGGAAACCTTTGGCCTNATTCATGTCAGAGCCCGTGACACCAAGACAGCNGATGGCCCGTCCTATAACGAATTTATGACTCACAGCAGCGACGGCCAGGGCAATGGCCAGGATGTGGAAGAAGGCGGAGNGAAGGAATGACGCAACCGTTAAAAAATATTCTTGAAGCCGCTCTGATGGCTGCTGGTGGGCCATTATCCCTNGAACGNATGCAGTCATTGTTCGAAGAGGATGANATTCCGGCGCCGCAGGCAATCCGTGANGCTCTGACCGAACTGAAAAATGACCTGCTGGGGCGNGGTATTGAACTGACGGAAGTCGCCTCCGGCTTNCGTTTTCAGGTGCGTACCGANGTNGCTCCCTGGGTGGCGAANCTGTGGGATGAGCGTCCGCAGCGTTATTCCCGGGCATTGCTGGAAACGCTGGCGCTGATTGCCTATCGNCAGCCGATCACCCGGGGCGATATCGAAGACGTNCGNGGNGTTGTTGTCAGCTCAGGTATTATGAAAACTCTGCTGGAACGTGAATGGGTACGGGTGGTCGGCCATCGTGATGTACCCGGACGCCCGGCCATGTATGCCACCACCAAAGAATTTCTCGATTATTTCGGCCTGAAAAGTCTGGAAGATCTGCCATCCTTAATGGAAATCCGCGAGCTGGACGACGCTAACCGTAAACTGGAGCTTGGCGACGACGCGNANGCGCGTAAAGANCCGGATAAGGAATACGANTTCCGNACGGACGAAGAAGTCGCACAACGNGGTGCGGACGTACTGGCGGAAACCGAAGACGATCTGGCNGCGGCCAAATCNATGGTCGACCGGGTGGAGAAAAACCTGTTNCATCGCGATGANGATGAAGAGGNTGCCGGGGCNGGNGAAGNCGGCGAAAAACGCGCNGGNCGNAGNATNGGTGATCTGCTGGCAAGACTGGAAAAGTCNGCTCAGGAAGAGGCTGCTGAAAATCCGCCACAAGACAATCCACCNCAANACAAGGATGANTCCGGTGAGGNGGCTGATTCTCTNCCAGATGNGNCAGCTGATTCGCAGGATGATCAGCAAGCTGGCAGTGANACTCAGAGCAGCAATGACAGTGAAACTGAGCAGGCGTCAGATTCTGNGGATGTTGCGCCGGCTGATGATGAAAAATCGCTGCACAACGAATCTGTACTGTCGGATGACGATGCTGAAGCGTATGATGGCGCCCCTTCTGATTCCAGGCTGACTGAAATATCGGGTATTGAGTCAGAANCGGGCTTCGGGCCTGGGTTTGGGGGAGAGTCGGGGGCCGAGTCTGAGCAGGAATCTGNAGAGGATTCCGACGAAGACAGTGAAAGCAGCCCGGAAGGAAGCCCAGAAACCGGTCCAGAAACCGTGGGTATGGAACCCGAAACAGAATTATCGGGCAGTGCGGATGATGATCGTACGTCCGGTTACAGTGTGGCAGGCACAGCGCCATCCATGTTTGGCAGTGTCGCGCCCAATGAAGAATCCCGTACCGCTGACGATGTTATGTCGGGTACGGAAGACAGTAACCAGAGCTCTGGTGCCGCATCGTCGGAAGATGACGACGCAGAGACAGGTGAGGAAGAACGAACCTGATGAACGAACGTATTCAAAAATTACTGGCCGTAGCNGGTGTGGCTTCCCGTCGGGAAGTGGAACGCTGGATTGCTGACGGCCTTGTTACCGTTAATGGTAAAAAAGCNCAGCTGGGNGACCGCGCTACGCGTTTCGATGAGATCCGTGTGGAAGGCCGNGNTATNAATCTGGAAGATGCCGGCACCAGNCGNCGNGTGCTGGTGTACAACAAGCCAGTCGGTGAAGTCTGTACCCGTAACGANCCGGAAGGTCGTCCAACGGTGTTNGACCACCTGCCAAAAACCAAAGGTGAGCGCTGGATTAACATCGGCCGTCTGGACATCAACACCAGTGGTCTGCTGTTGTTCACCACCGACGGTGATCTGGCNAACAAGCTGATGCACCCATCNTCTGGCGTCGACCGTGAATACGCAGTGCGTATCCGTGGCGATGTGGATGAAGCCATGATTGAACGTCTGAAAGAAGGCGTGCTGCTGGAAGACGGTCTGGCCAAATTTACCGATGTGCGCTTCTTTGATGGCGAAGGTCAGAANAAGTGGTATCACGTGGTNCTGATGGAAGGCAAAAACCGCGANGTGCGTCGCTTGTGGGAAAGCCAGAACGTTGCGGTAAGTCGTCTGAAGCGNGTGCGTTATGGNTGTATTTTCCTGCCATCCAATGTGCCGGTCGGNACCTGGGTTGAACTGAGCCAGCGTGAAGTGAACGACCTGTCGGATCTGGTTGGTATGGAACGCAAGAAAACCAAGCGCATGGTTGGCCGCGAAAAGGAACAGTTCCAGCGTGTGGCCAAGCGTCAGAAAGTGCGTCAGAGCGTAACGGCGAAACGCACGACCAAGCCAAAAGAAAGACAGAAAAAGAAAATCTGATCTTTCTCTGCCCATCCTTTGGCACGGGTCATCAGGACTGGTNTTGCAGAAAAGAGGNNTTGCAGAAACCNGGCTTTGAAAAACAGGCTTTGCAGATAACAGACGCAAACAAAAACACCGGCTANTGCCGGTGTTTTTTTATGGGTAATGTGTTGCGGNTGAAAATCANCGCTCAGCGCAGGTTTTTGGCCGTTGGCTGTGGCGGCAACTCAAACTCATCAGTGTCNCACACCACGCGGTTNCGGCCGTTGCGTTTTGCCAGATAGAGNGCGTCATCTGCGCGCTGTATCAGAGTGTCGGTGTTGTCATCNAGATTCATGGTNGCNCAACCAATGCTGCAGCTGATCTGCAGNGTCCCTTTGCTGTTGCTGAATTCCAGTGCGCCGATGCTTTTNCGGATACGTTCGGCAATACGCAGGGCGCCGGCACTTTCAGCGTTACTGAGCAGAATCAGAAATTCTTCGCCGCCATAGCGGAAGCACATGTCGGTCTGACGNATGCAATTGGTCATGCACATGGCTGCTTCTTTCAGTACCTGATCGCCCATGCTGTGGCCGTATTCATCGTTGACCAGTTTAAAATGGTCAAGGTCCAGCATCAGNATCGACAGGTTTTGAGAATGGCGTTTGGCCAGTTCCAGCTCGCGGTTCAGGGTGCGGTCCAGGGCAACCCGGTTACCGGCGCCGGTCAGCGGATCGCGGAAGGATGCAGCCAGAGCTTCGTGGTAACGCAGGGCATTNCGCATCGGATACACCANTGTCGACAGCAGCCCCTCNATGTTGGCCAGCTCATGCTCGCGGAAGCGGGTCGAACGATGGAAAACCAGATCGCCCATATAATCCTGATGGGTCTGNAATCGGTAGCTGGCGCTGTGCACGCTGNTACGGCCAAAGCTGATCAGCAGATTGTTACCGGTGTGGGTGAAACTCATACCGTCCACCAGTACCGCCTGCTGAATCTCNTTGAAGAAGATTTCCAGCAGTTGCGACAGTTCCAGCGTTGTTTGCAGCTTACCTGCCAGACGCAGCAGTAGCTCGGGCCGGATATCCGGCCTTGTCGCCATCTCACCAAAGGATGTAACGACCTTATCGTCCTGCAGTTCTGCACGACCGTTGCTGTGTAACGGACTGACCATGGCTTACCTCGTCCTGCGAAAACATTACCTGACGGGTAATAAGCGATTTCTGTGCCAGAGTTTNATTTNNTAAAAAGTCTATTTNAATCAATTAGTTAGTGGGAATTCATNNGGNCTGGGGAGCAGTTTGTTGACTATTTGACGAACGACTGTTTTTTGAAATCGCCAAGAAAATGGCTTGGAAGTGGCTGTCAGCAGACGGGCTGCTGACAGCTNNCNGNGCGNNGAGNGNCTGTTCAGTGANTNCTGNCNGTTATTTGNTGACGGTTTCTGCCAGATCTCTGGCATTCAGNGCCTGACCTGTGGTGCCNATGGAAGCAGGGCTCATCAGATACAGATAGGCCGGCATNATGCTTTCCGCTTCAGGCACNCTGGCCGGATCTTCTGCCGGATAGGCCATGGCNCGCATGCTGGTGCGGGTGCCACCCGGATTNAGNCTGTTCACNCGCACCTGNCTGGTGTTCTCCAGCTCATCNGCCAGAACCTGCATCAGGCCTTCGGTGGCGAATTTCGAAACTGAGTAAGCGCCCCAGTAAGCACGGCCTTCNCGGCCCACTGAGCTGCTGGTGAAGATAACAGAAGCATCCGCCGGTGCAGCCTGNANCAGCGGCAGCAGGTGTTTCATNAGGCAGAACTGGCCGTTGACGTTGATCTGCATNACTTTCTGCCAGGTATCCCAGTGGTATGTCTGCAGNGGTGCGCGNTGACCCAGAACNCCGGCATTGAGCAGAACNCCGTCCAGATGACCAAAATTCTCTTCAATGGCCTGTGCCAGTTGGCGGAATTTTTCTTCGTCGGTTTCTTCCAGATCAAACGGCAGCACAGCAGGCTGCGGCAGNNTTTCGGCTTCGATCAGATCNTAGGTGTCATTCAGGGCTTCCTGGGTACGGCCCAGCAGAATCACTGTGGCACCGGCGCGGGCATAGGTCAGGGCGGCGGTGCGTCCGATGCCGTAACCGGCACCTGTCACTAAAATGACGCGTTNCTGGAGTTGCTGGGTGTTTTCTACCATGTTGTTACCTTTTNTCTGACAGAATCCGGCCATTTCAGGCACGGGTTTGCAATGGCTGAACGGCAAAGCGGCAAACTCTGGTTGCCGCTTTGCCGCCGGGTTATTCGGGCAGCAGGGATAATAACGCCTGGGGCGTGGCAATATAACGGTCAGCCTGCCAGCTGGCCGGATCATCACCGTCTTCTATGTAGCCGAAGGTGGCNGCGATACTNNGCATGCCGGCTGCACGGGCGGCTTCGATATCGCGAATATGATCACCAACATACCAGCATTGTTCTGCGCTCAGNCCGAGATCATGGGCNGCTTTCAGCAGGGCGTCCGGTGCCGGCTTACGGTGTTCTACGTCTTCCGGGCAGACAACAACATCGCAGTGAACGCTGATACGAGGCAGTAACAGGTCGGTATAGAGACGCGGNTTGTTGGTGACGATGGCCCAGCGGATCTGTTGTTGTTCGAGAGCTGGCAGCAGGGTTTCAAANCCCGGAAACAGGCGGGCGCGCTGACCNATCAGCTGNTCATAACGGTCAAGCAGNCGTTGGCGCAGTGGCCAGGCCTGCGGGTCATCGCTGGCTANGTTCCATGTCAGGCAGGCAAGGGCGAGTCCACCGTTGCTGACCTGTTGGCGGATGGCATCNTCAGTGAGTGGTGGCAGGTNGTCGTCCTGACGCAGGCTGTNTACCACATCGATAAAGTCCGGAGCGGTATCAGCCAGGGTGCCGTCGAGATCAAACAGAATCGCTGCAGGTTTTTGCATGNAAATATCCGCTTACTCAGCCGGTTTAACTGTGGCCATCAGGTAGTTCACGCTGACGTCGTGGTCTTTCAGNCTGTAGATTTTGGTCAGCGGGTTGTACACCATGCCGGTCATATCGGTAACCTGCAGGCCNGCGCNACGACACCAGCGGGTCAGCTCNCTNGGNTTGATGAANTTGTGATAGTCGTGGGTGCCNGGGGTCAGCATCTTCATCAGATATTCCGCGCCGATAATGGCAAAGGCATANGCCTTNGGATTGCGGTTNATGGTCGAGAAGAANACGTGGCCGCCCGGTTTNACCAGCTNATAGCAGGCGCGGATGATGGATTCCGGATCCGGCACATGTTCGAGCATTTCCAGGCANGTGACCACGTCATAGCTCTGCGGCTGTTCGCTGGCCAGCTGNTCCACAGTAATGTGGCGGTAATCCACTTTAACGCCGGATTCCAGCGCATGCAGTTTAGCGGTNGTGAGGTTGGCTTCNCCCATNTCGATGCCGGTGACGTCGGCGCCGCGCTGAGCCATACCTTCACTGAGAATGCCNCCGCCACAGCCNACATCGAGCACTTTTTTGCCTGCCAGAGGAGCAATGCTGTCGACGTAGTTGGTACGCAGCGGGTTGATTTCGTGCAGCGGCTTAAACTCGCTTTCAGTATCCCACCAACGGGTTGCAGCGCTCTCGAACTTGGCGATTTCTGCCTGGTCAACGTTGGTGCTGTGATTCTGTTGCATAGTGTTTCCTGAATCGTTTCGTATAAACAGCGGGCTTCAGCCTGCTTTGATTTTGGTTGCCCAGATACCGGCTTCNGCGCGGATCTCAGCTTCATTCAATGTGNTCAGCTGGCCATNTTNCAGCAGCAGNTTACCCGCGACCCATACATGGCTTACGTGGCGGCTGCTGTCGGTATAAACCAGCTGGGANACCGGNTCNTAGAGCGGNTGNTGGGCGATATCGCTCANCGATACTGCCTGAATATCGGCCCATTTGCCCGGCTCCAGTGANCCGGTCTGATCTTCCAGGCACAGTGCCCGGGCGCCACCCATGGTCGCCATATAAAGNGCTTTGGCCGCTGGCACTGCTGCGGCATCTGCNGCGACGGCTTTNGCCAGCATGGCGGCGGTTTTCATNTCGCCCTGAATATTGAGGTCGTTGTTGCTGGCNGCNCCGTCGGTACCCAGTGCGACGTTGATATCGCTGCTCANCAGCTGNTGNGCNGGNCAGAAGCCNCTGGCCAGTTTCAGGTTGGATTCCGGGCAGTGGACAACCGAGGCGCCGCTATGTTGCAGTATGGCGATNTCTTCCTCGTTGATTTGCGTCATATGCACGCAGCTCAGGTTATCCGTCATAAAGCCAAGNTCAGCNAGGCGTTTGACCGGNCGNCAGCCNAATTTATCCATGCTTTCNGCTACTTCAAAGGCCGTTTCGTGNAGGTGAATCTGTACNGGCATATTGAGCTGGTCAGCTAAGGTTTTGATTTGCCGCAGCGGGCCGTTGGAAACNGTNTAAGGCGCGTGNGGACCGAGACCGAAGNTCAGCAGNTCGTGATGCTTGTAGCGGTCGTGTACNGACAGNGCNTTNTTGATGTACTCGTCGGCGTTCTGAGCAAANTTGGTCGGNAAGTCCAGAATCGGNGTAAAGCTGACGTGNCGGATNNCNGCNTGCAGGGCNACGTCTGCCGCCGGGGCCGGGTANAAATACATGTCAGCNTAGGTTGTGGTNCCNCATTTCAGCATNTCACTGATCGCCAGGCGGGTNCCGGCAGCCGCGAANGCTTCATCTACCCAGCGGCCTTCCGCNGGCCAGATATGCTCCTGCAGCCAGGTCATCAGGGCCAGNTCGTCNGCCATGCCNCGGAACAGNGACATGGCGGCATGACCATGGGCATTGATGTAGCCGGGCAACACCACCTGATCAGGCAATTCCAGTGTCTGAGCGGCGTCCGGNCCGGGTTCGTCAGNGGGCTGAATGGCNAGAATCCTGCCGTCCCGGATATAGACGGACTGATGTTCCAGTACAGACGCGGTNTCGTCTGTCATGGGAATGACCCAGCGTGCATTGAGCCTCAGNTCTGCCTGCATTCGTCGTATTCCTGTGCGATTGCTTTGGCTGGGATTATAAACGCACGGGGTGCTGGTGTCCCGGATCAATCATCCCNCAGAGTCTGTTCAGGCCTGTTAGGTATCTTGTTGATTTATGGTATGATTCGGCGGTTTATTCAGGGGCTGGTTGTGGCCGGCCCGACAATCACAAGGACAGAATCATCCGTGCCCCAAAATAACCGGGTGATCCGTACAGTACAGGCCGAAAATCTATGGGTGAGTTAGCCAAAGAAGTTCTTCCGATTAATATTGAAGACGAACTGCAGCAATCGTATCTCGACTACGCCATGAGCGTAATCGTGGGGCGGGCGCTGCCAGACGTTCGCGACGGTCTGAAGCCGGTTCACCGCCGGGTTCTGCACGCGATGAACGTGCTTGGCAATGACTGGAACAAGGCCTATAAAAAGTCTGCCCGTGTGGTCGGTGACGTNATCGGTAAATATCACCCGCACGGTGANTCCGCGGTATACGACACCATCGTGCGTATGGCGCAGGACTTCTCCATGCGTTACACGCTGGTGGANGGTCAGGGTAACTTCGGTTCCATTGACGGTGACTCCGCCGCAGCGATGCGTTACACCGAAGTGCGCATGGAAAAGATCGCCCATGAGATGCTGGCGGATATCGACAAAGAAACCGTCGACTGGGTGCCTAACTACGATGGNACGGAACAGATTCCGGAAGTTCTGCCAACCCGTGTACCGAACCTGNTGGTCAACGGCTCCTCCGGTATTGCNGTGGGTATGGCGACCAACATTCCGCCGCACAACCTGCGNGAAGTNCTGACNGGCTGTCTGGCNCTGATCGATAATCCCGATCTGGATGTNGATGCACTGATGGAATANATCCCGGGTCCGGANTTCCCGACCGGCGCGTTCATNAANGGNCGTGAAGGCATTATTGANGCTTACCGTACCGGTCGTGGCCGTATTTATCTGCGNGCCCGTCATATTTTCGAAGAGNATGAAAAGACCGGCCGNNTCAGTATCGTGTTCACCGAAATCCCATACATGGTGAACAANGCCCGNCTGATTGAAAAAATTGCTGAGCTGGTNAAAGAGAAAAAACTGGAAGGCATCAGCGAGCTGCGTGATGANTCCGATAAAGACGGTATGCGTATCGTTGTCGACCTGCGTCGCGGTGANGTGCCGGAAGTTATTCTGAACAATCTGTTCGCNCAAACCCAGTTGCAGGGTGTGTTCGGNATCAATACTGTGGCANTGGTCGANGGCCAGCCTANNATTCTGAACCTCAAGCAGCTGCTCGAAGCCTTTGTCACGCACCGTCGTGAAGTTGTGACCCGTCGTACCATTTACNATCTGCGTAAAGCCCGTGAGCGTGGCCACATTCTGGAAGGTCTGGCGCTGGCGCTGGCCAATATCGACCCGGTTATTGAACTGATTAAAAAATCTCCGACTGCTGCCGAAGCGAAAGAGCGCTTAGTCGCTACACCTTGGGCGCCGGGCGATGTGCTGGATATGCTGGAGCGTGCTGGCGAAGATGCCTGCCGTCCGGACGATCTGCCGGAAGAGTATGGATTCCGTGATGGTATTTACCATCTGTCTCCTGCGCAGGCGCAGGCCATTCTGGATCTGCGTCTGCAGAAGCTGACCGGTCTGGAGCATGAAAAGCTGATTGAAGAATATCAGCTGAAGCTGGAAGAAATTGCTGAATACCTGGAAATCCTGGGCAGTTCCGAGCGCCTGATGCAGGTGATCCGTGAAGAGCTGGAAGCCATCCGTGAAGAGTACGGTGATGAGCGTCGTACTGAAATCATCGCGCAGAAACGCGACCTGACCATGGCCGACCTGATTCCGGAAGAAACTCTGGTGCTGACACTGAGTCACGGCGGTTACGCCAAGACCCAGCCGATGGATACCTATCAGGCCCAGCGCCGTGGTGGTAAGGGTAAATCCGCGACCGCCGTTAAAGACGAAGATTTCGTTGAACGTATGCTGGTGGTGAACAGCCACGATACCGTACTGTGTTTCACCGATGCCGGTAAGGTTTACTGGCTGACGGTTTACGATATTCCGCAGGCTGGCCGTAACGCTAAAGGCCGTCCGATTGTGAACGTGCTGAACCTGTCGGAAGGTGAGCGCATCACCAGTATTCTGCCAGTGGATGAATACCGCGAAGATCAGTTTGTCTTTATGGCGACTGCCAACGGTACCGTGAAGAAAACCACTCTGGATCAGTTCAGTCGTCCGCGTTCTTCAGGCCTGATTGCCTGTGAGCTGGATGAAGGCGATTGGCTGGTAGGCGTTGCTATTACTGATGGCAGCCAGGACATTCTGATGCTGTCGGATGCCGGTAAAGCGGTACGCTTTAAAGAGTCCGATGTGCGTGCTATGGGCCGTACAGCCCGCGGTGTGCGTGGTATCAAACTGGGCGAAGGTCAGAAGGTTATCTCGCTGATTATCCCTGCTGAGGGCGGTACTGTACTGACTGCATCACAGCGTGGTTTTGGTAAGCGTACCGAAGTGACTGAATTCCCGACCAAAGGTCGTGGTACTCAGGGCGTTATTGCCATGGTGACCAGTGAGCGTAATGGGCCGTTGGTCGGTGCCGTACAGGTATTCGAAGAAGACGAAGTGATGCTGATCAGCGATCAGGGCACACTGGTCCGTACACCGGTGAAAGGCGTATCGGTACTGGGACGTAATACTCAGGGCGTTACNCTGATNAAAGTGGCTGAGAAAGAAAAACTNGTCGGTGTTGAGCGNATTTGTGAAGACGATGACGAAAGCCTGGAAGCGGTTGTGTCTGAAGGTCTGGAGGCAGATACCGATGCAGCAGCTGATGCAAATATGGATGCCGATNCNAGTGTCGATGATGCTGTAGATGGTGAAGATGGTCAGGAAACGGAAGAGTAATGAGTCCTNTAGAAAATAACGCGCCGGAGCGCGCGGTTNCTGCGGCTGANGAAGTNGATCTGTTNGATTTGCTGGATGANTTGCAGGANAANTGGTATTGGGCNCTTGGTGCTTTTCTGATCACNTTAGTNCTTGCNGTNGTTTANGCNTNNGTCGCNACNCCTGTNTATCAGACNGAAGCCATTATCACNGATGTACCGCCGTCGAAATTGCTGGCATTTAATCAGCCNGCTTTGCGCAGNACGCTCAGNCTGACNGGTNCGGTGCAGGATAAAGCGGTTAGTGGNANTGACGATAAGTCGGTCATGTTGACNGACGAGGCNGTGTTCCAGCTGGATCCGGANACAGCNTTCAGCAGTGCCCGCTCNGTGATNCGCTCNGCATCAACNCGCAAGGCTTTNTACAGTNAATTGCTGAAGGAGAATNCTCCCGAGCTGATGGCGCTTATTTTTTCGGCTGATCTTACAGAAGAACAGAATCTGGCCTATTTTCTTCAGCGNTTCAGTTTTACCGATCCNGGTAAAAACGACGGTGCAGATACGTATCTCTCTATACGNTTTGNGCTGGAGAGCAGCTCTCAGCTGGCGCGGGATGTACTGAATAAATANGTCGATTTTGCGCTGGCTCTGAACAAAAAGCGTGTACATGGCGAGTTTGATCAGAAGGTAAATGCCGAGCTGGATCTNACNANAACCTGGGCGCAGAANTTCCGTACCGAGTATGAAGCGGATAAAGCCAGACGAATAGCGACACTGGAAGAAGCGGCGGATATCGCCAAAAGTATTGGCCAGACNCGTCCTTTCTANAATTCTAACGATATCGTCGTCAGCAGTGAGCCACCGCTGTATATGATGGGCGAAACNGCGTTACGGCGTGAGGCTGAGNTGTTGAAAAGCCGCTCCGGAAANACATCGGAAGATGTGTTNGTTGNAGGNNTGTCCGCTATCAACAATTACATTNCTGCCCTNGAGGGTGTNTCCGTGGACTGGTCAGNTGTGGATCTGGTTGAGATTGACCAGGCNGCTTTATTACCACTNAAGCCGGTTAANCCGCGTAAAGCTNTGATNGTNGCCGNNGGTGGCGNTGGTGGTTTGGTGCTTGGTGTTCTGGCCGCATTGCTGGCTGCTGCTTCCAGTCGTCACCGCAGACGNTCTGAACGCGCATAATTATCTGTATTANCTGGAAAAATCATGAGTCGAATTTTTAATTTCTGTGCCGGTCCNGCTGCTTTACCAACTGCAGTTCTGGAGCGCGCACGTGCGGAAATGGCTGACTGGCACGGTAAGGGCCTGTCCATTATGGAGATGAGCCACCGCAGTAAGGAATATGTATCGGTTGCAGAAAAAGCAGAGCAGGACNTACGCGATCTGCTGGATATTCCGGCAAATTACAAAGTTCTTTTTATGCAGGGNGGTGCCAGCAGTCAGTTCACTATGGTGCCTATGAACCTGTTNCGTGGCTCTGCNGATCAGTTCTGTGCGGATTACATCAACACCGGACAATGGTCGAAAAANGCGATCGCCGAAGCGAAACGATTCGGTAAGGTCAATGTCGCNGCATCAACCGAGGCNGATAATTTTACNTCNGCGCCAGCACAAGGNGATCTGAAGTTATCGGCAGAAGCATCCTATGTGCACTANACCCCGAACGAAACCATCGGTGGCGTNGCATTCGATTACATTCCTGATGTGGGTGATAAGCCATTAGNGGCNGATTTTTCTTCCTGCATNCTGTCAGAGCCGNTGGATGTTTCAAANTTTGGTCTGATCTATGCGGGTGCGCAGAAGAANATCGGTCCNGCCGGCCTGTGTGTGGTGATTGTGCGTGAAGATNTGCTTGGNCAGACGATTCCGGGCACGCCAACCATGTTTGATTACAAGGTTGCTGCTGATAACGCCTCTATGTACAACACGCCACCGACCTATAGCTGGTATCTGGCGGGTCTGGTGTTTGAATGGCTGAAAGAGCAGGGTGGNGTTAAGGCNATGGCGGAGCTNAATCAGCGCAAAGCCANNAAGCTNTACGGTTTTATCGACGGNAATGATTTTTACGCCAANCCGGTNGCCATNAATAACCGNTCAAAAATGAANGTGCCGTTTACGTTGGCAGACGCATCCCTGGATAAACTCTTCCTGACTGAAAGCGAAGNAGCTGGCCTGTTGAATCTGGCTGGTCATCGCAGTGTCGGTGGTATGCGTGCATCCATCTACAACGCTGTCTCAGAAGAAGCCGTTGATGCATTGATCGCGTTTATGAGCGATTTTGCTAAAAAANATGGCTGATGCTCAGNCAATTAATCAGGTAAATATTCAGGTTACAGAAGGCATCAGGCACTATGGCTGACGGGCGCACAGAAGCACAGGAACTGGATGAACTGAGACAGCAGATTGATTCGCTGGANCAGCAGATTCAGTTATTGATCAACCANAGAGCCCGCTGTGCTCAGGANGTTGCNGAAGTTAAGCAACGCTATGCTGCGCCGGGTNATAAGGTTNCTTTCTACCGCCCNGANCGCGANGCGCAGGTGCTGCGTAAAGTCATGGATCGCAATGAAGGNCCNTTGCCTGATGAATCCATGGCGCGACTGTTCCGTGAAATNATGTCGCAGTGTCTGGCGCTGGAAGAGCCNCTGGAAGTGGCTTATCTCGGCCCGGAAGGCACCTTNACNCAGCAGGCAGCGGTTAAGCATTTTGGCCATGCCGTGCATTGTCGTGGNGAGGTTTCTATTGCNGATGTNTTCCGTGAAGTTGAAAGTGGCGCGGCCAATTANGGNGTNGTGCCGGTAGAAAACTCNACGGAAGGTGTAGTAACNCANACCCATGACAGCTTTTTNGATTCAAANCTGAAAGTCTGTGGTGAGGTGACGCTGCGCATTCATCACCATCTGCTGGTAAAAGATCCCGCGCAGGCGGTCAACCGGATTTATTCTCACGCCCAGTCATTGGGGCAGTGNCGTTTATGGCTGGATCAGCATTATCCGGGNNTTGAACGCATCGCTGTCAGCTCNAACGCTGAAGCGGCAAGNCGTGCCAGTCAGGAANCGGATTCTGCGGCCATTGCCGGTGATGTTGCAGCGGANCTGTATGCACTGACTATCCGCTCTGCCAATATCGAAGANCGTCCNGATAATACCACGCGTTTNCTGATNATCGGGCGCGAAGAAACCGAACCTTCGGCNAACGATAAAACNTCAATTCTGGTCGCTAACCGCGATAAACCGGGTGCGCTTTACGAGGTATTGGANCCATTCCATCAGGCNGGGATCAGTCTGACGCGNATTGAGACACGGCCNGCGCGCAGTGGCACCTGGAATTACGTATTTTTTATTGATTTTGAAGGTCATATTAAAGACCAGCATATTGCGCCTGTGATGGATGAGTTGCGNAAAGTGGCGCTGGATTTTAAATGGCTTGGCTCCTATCCCAGAGCAGTGCTCTGACAACGCATTCTTCCCTGAGGGGAATATNGAGGCAANACATGGCAGTCGATTTTCTGCAACTGGCNGTACCTGGTGTTCAGGCNCTGCGTCCTTATCAGCCGGGCAAGCCTATTGATGAGCTGGCCCGTGAGCTGGGTCTCAATGAANCTGATATCGTTAANCTCGCAAGTAACGAAAACCCGATGGGTCCGGGGCCTAAGGCGCTGGCCGCCATTGAGGCGTCGCTGCAGGACGTAACTNTGTATCCGGATGGAGCCGGTTTTGAGNTGAAAAAAGCCTTGTGNGAAAAACTCGGTATCAAACCTGAGCAGATCACTNTGGGNAATGGTTCCAGCGATATTCTGGATTTTATNGTGCGGGTGTTTGTGAATGACGGCGATAACATTGTTGTCTCTCAGCATTCGTTTGCNATTTATGGATTGGTTGCCAAAATGGTNGGCGCNGACTGCATTCAGGTGCCGGCTGTGGATTTTGGNCATGATCTGAANGCAATGGCNGCTGCNATTAATGAGCGCACTAAAATCGTTTTCATTACCAATCCAAATAATCCAACCGGTACCTGGCTGACGCGCAGTGAACTGGNGTCCTTCCTGAATANCGTGCCTGAGCATGTNCTGGTCTTACTGGANGAAGCGTATTTCGAGTTTGTTGCNGAAGAAGAGTACCCGGACGGTATTTCTNTGCTNGCNGANTATCCGAANCTGGTCGTTGCCCGTACNTTCTCAAAAGCNTANGGNCTGGCGGCACTGCGNGTCGGATATTCTGTATCANNTCCACAGATTGCGGACCTGCTGAATCGNGTNCGTCCTCCGTTTAANGTGAATTCTCAGGCGCTGGCAGCGGCTGCAGCCGCNTTAACNGACGATGATTATGTTGCCAGNACNCTGGCNGTAAACCGCNCAGGTCTGATGCAGCTGGAAGCGGCCTTTAAANAACTTGGTCTGAGCTTTATTCCNTCCGTCGGTAACTTTATTGCATTCAAAGTNCCNGAAAATACCGATGAAAATACNGTTTACCAGAGCATGCTGCAGCAGGGCGTTATTATCCGNCCGGTNGGTAATTACGATATGCCGGGATANCTGCGCGTTACNGTGGGTACTGAACCGCAGAATGCTAAATTCATTGAAGCACTGAAAACGGTACTGTCTTGAGCGCNGGNAAATCTTTTCATATTGCCAGAATTGCAGTGATCGGACTGGGTCTGATCGGCTGCTCNTGGGTGAAAGGCCTGCGGGCAAGAAACTGNCTGCNGACCGTCNTTGGCTATGANCGCAACCTTGACTCCATGCAGGAAGCGCTGAGAGTCGGACTGGTTGATGATTTCAGCACCGACATTGCCAGCGTGGTGAAAGANGCCGATCTGGTGATTATTTCAGTGCCGATNCTGTCTGTNCGTCAGGTGCTGGAAGATCTGAAACCTGGCTTNTCTGANCATACNGTGCTGACCGATGTTGGCTCGGTNAAAGGGTCGGTTGAGCGCGATGTAAAAGCGGTNTTTGGCGAANATTTTNAGCGTTTTGTNCTGGGGCATCCGATTGCCGGCTCAGAACGCAGNGGCGTTACCGCTGCCGATGAAAATCTTTATGTTCATCATAAAGTGATNCTGACACCAACNGACAACACATCNCCNNANGCTATTGAGCTGGTGAANANCGCCTGGTTGGCGGTGGAAGCGGANGTNGAAGAAATGTCCGTCAGCTTTCACGACGAGGTTNTGTCAGCAACCAGNCANCTGCCACANNTGNTGGCCTATTCTCTGGTGGATACGCTGGCCAATCGTCACGAAAANAAAGAAATTTTTAACTATGCTGCCGGCGGCTTCCGCGATTTTACCCGTATTGCAGCCAGCAGNCCGGTGATGTGGCGGGATATTTTTTNCGCCAATAAAGAGNAGATTCTGCGTACGCTGGATCTGTTTACGCATGACCTTGCTTTTCTGCGCTCAGCCATTGAACAGGACGACACAACCACNGTGATGGGCGTGTTAACCCGTGCTAAAGTGGCGCGCGACCATTTTTCTAAAATTCTCGCCCGCAGGGCCTATGTTGATTCTATGAAAACAGCCTCCGTTAATTATCTGGCCGCACCGGGTGGTGCGNTGTCCGGCAGCTTCCGTGTTCCGGGAGATAAATCCATNTCTCACCGTTCCATCATGCTTGGCTCGCTGGCCAACGGCACCACGGAAGTCAGTGGTTTCCTGGAAGGGGAAGACAGNCTGGCNACANTGCAGGCCTTCCGTGATATGGGNGTTGTNATNGAAGGNCCGCACCGGGGNCGGGTGACCATTCATGGGGTNGGGNTGCATGGTCTGCAGGCTCCACCNAATACGCTGTATGTNGGTAACTCCGGTACCTCCATGNGNCTGCTGGCGGGCCTGATGGCCGGACAGAGCTTCGACGTGGAAATGAGTGGNGANGAGTCTCTNTCCAAGCGTCCGATGGGCCGTGTAGCCGATCCACTGCGTTTAATGGGCGCCAAAGTGGATACTGCGGAAGGTGGTCGTCCGCCGATGAANGTCTACGGTGCCAATAAACTGAAAGGCATTCATTACGATCTGCCGATGGCCAGTGCTCAGGTTAAGAGCTGNGTTCTGCTGGCNGGNCTGTATGCNGAAGGCGAAACCTCGGTAACTGANCCTGCACCGACCCGCGANCANACNGANCGTATGNTGAAAGGTTTTGGNTATAACGTTGANGTNGACGGCAGCACNGTGCGTATTCAATCCGGTGGTGANTTGACNGCAACCAGTATTGATGTGCCGTCGGANATTTCTTCTGCNGCNTTTTACATGGTTGGTGCCAGTATNGCCGAAGGTTCGGATATCACTCTGGAGCACGTCGGCATTAACCCAACCCGTGTTGGTGTGATCAATATNCTCAAAGCCATGGGCGGTAATATTGAAATTCTGAATGAACGTGAAGTCGGTGGTGAGCCGGTGGCNGACATTCGCGTGCGCAGCGCGCAGCTGAAGGGTATTCATATTCCNGAAGATCAGGTGCCGCTGGCGATTGATGAATTTCCGGCGCTGTTTGTNGCTGCGGCCTGTGCTGAAGGTGAAACCGTTCTGACCGGTGCTGAAGAGCTGCGTGTNAAAGAAAGTGACCGNATTCAGGCNATGGTNGATGGNCTGGTAACACTGGGTGTGGATGCGAAAGGTACTGAAGATGGTGCTGTTATCAAAGGGATGGGTAAAGACGGTAAGTTTGGTGAAGGCGATATTGTGACCCATCACGATCATCGCATNGCCATGAGTTTTGCCATGGCCTCTCTGCGTGGCAGTGGCACCATCCGTATTCTTGACTGCGCTAACGTAGCCACCTCTTTCCCAGGCTTCGTTGAGCTGGCGAATAACGCTGGTCTGAATATTGAAGTCAGTGAAGGGTAAGCTTATGACGACTTCCACAGCAGCTGTTATCACCATTGATGGACCGTCCGGTGCCGGTAAGGGCACCGTATGTGCCCGTNTGGCTGAAACTCTGGGCTGGCAGCTGCTCGACAGCGGCGCCTTNTACCGTATTACCGGNCTGGCTGCTGACCGTAAAAAGATCGCACTGGATAACGAAGCTGAAGTCGCAGCGGTTGCTGCGGCTNTGGATGTGCGTTTTGAACCAACNNCTGTCGGTGTGCAGGTGATCCTGGAAGGTGATGACGTCACNACCACNATACGCACTGANGANGTCGGCAGTCTGGCGTCNCAGGTCGCTGCCTTGCCGGCCGTGCGTGAAGCGCTNCTGCAGCGCCAGCGTGATTTTCGTGCTGCNCCGGGACTGATTGCCGATGGCCGCGATATGGGCACAGTGGTGTTCACCGATGCACCGGTGAAAGTGTTTCTTACCGCCAGTGCNGAGGAACGTGGTCGCAGACGATACAAACAGTTGACTGATAAAGGCATAAGTGCTAGTTTGCCCGCCCTTATCGAAGACATCCGCGCTCGTGATGAGCGGGACAGCAACCGTGCAGTGGCTCCGTTGAAGCCGGCAGAGGATGCTGTGCTGATCGACAGCACGTCAATGAACATTGACGAAGTGTGCGATCAGGTACTGANTCTNGTCCGTGAAGCAGGACTGATCTGAGATCAAAGCGGCGTTTCCGTCAGCTCCTTACGAGGGGAGGGAACGGCCACTTTTAAAACTGACTAACCCCAGATGTCTGGCCATCTGGCAGGNGTGCGNCTCCACTTNATCAACCCCGGAGACCCGCCGTAACCACAGGAAATACGCATGAGCGAAAGCTTTGAAGCCCTCTTTGAAGAATCCCTTAAAGAACTGGATATGCAAACCGGTTCCATCGTGTCTGGTATCGTTGTTGATATAGACAGTGACTGGGTAACCGTAAACGCTGGTCTGAAATCAGAAGCTGTTATCCCACGCAGCCAGTTCCTGAACGAAAAAGGTGAGCTGGAAGTAGCCGTAGGCGACGAGACTCAGGTGTCTCTGGAAGCTGTAGAAGACGGTTTCGGTGAAACCAAGCTGTCCCGTGAAAAAGCCAAGCGCGCTGAAAGCTGGAAAGAGCTGGAAAAAGCTTTCGAAGCTGATGAAATGGTTATGGGTATCATCAACGGTAAAGTCAAAGGTGGCTTCACTGTTGATCTGAAAAACATCCGTGCCTTCCTGCCAGGTTCTCTGGTTGACGTACGTCCTGTACGTGATACCGCTCACCTGGAAGGTAAAGAGCTGGAATTTAAAGTTATCAAACTGGATGCCAAACGTAACAACGTTGTGGTTTCCCGTCGTGCCGTTCTGGAAGCTGCTAACAGCCAGGAACGCGAAGAACTGCTGGCTAACCTGCAGGAAGGTCAGTCTGTTAAAGGTATCGTTAAGAACCTGACCGACTACGGTGCTTTCGTAGATCTGGGCGGTGTTGACGGCCTGCTGCACATCACTGATATGGCCTGGAAACGTATCAAGCACCCAAGCGAAATCGTTGCTGTTGGTGACGAAATCGACGTTAAAGTGCTGAAATTCGACCGTGAGCGCAACCGCGTATCTCTGGGTCTGAAACAGCTGGGCGATGATCCATGGGTAAGCATCAACGACCGTTACCCAGAAAACGCTATCGTGAAAGCACGCGTTACCAACCTGACTGACTACGGTTGTTTCGCTGAGCTGGAAGAAGGCGTTGAAGGTCTGGTTCACGTTTCTGAAATGGATTGGACTAACAAGAACATCCACCCATCTACAGTTGTTAACCTAGGTGACACTGTAGATGTAATGGTTCTTGAAATTGACGAAGAGCGTCGTCGTATTTCTCTAGGTCTTAAGC
>PAJK01000096.1 GCA_002706025.1 Oceanospirillaceae bacterium | reverse complement strand
TGGGCAGAAAAGAATTTAACCCAGATGTAACCTGACAGGCACCAAGTTAAAACGGGCGACTGTCAGATTGGGTCTGAACTACTACAATTGAGGTCATCGTCAAGCTCTTATCCTAAACCCCAGCAGGGCAGCCTGCTGGGGTTTTTCTTTGCCTGAAAATAATCCAATGGCTCCAGACTCATGTTGCCGATCACCGCTGCTAAACGGTAAACGCCTCTATACGTCGGATGGCGCCTTCGGCTTATCCGACCTACGTGGGTTGGCTGCTTTGCACGATGTTAAACGGTAAACGACTCTAAGCGTCGGATGACGCCTCCGGCTTATCCGACCTACGGGAGTTATCTGCTGTGGATGGTCTTAAACGGTAAGCGCCTCTGAATGTCGGATGACGCCTCCGGCTTATCCGACCTACGGGGTATATGCTGCGGATGGTGTTTATTGGCAAACGCCTCTATACGTCGGATGGCGCCTCCGGCGTATCCGACCTACGTGGGTAGTTGCTGTGGATGGTGTTTAACGGTAAACGCCTTTAAACGTCGGATGCAGCTTAACGGTAAGTGCCTTTAGGCGTCGGATGACGCCTCCGGCTTATCCGACCTACGCGGTTATCTTCAGAGGATGGTGTTAAACGGTAAACGCCGAATATCCCTTCATTCTCTTGCGGCTCTGCAATCTAAAAATAACTGAACGTAAGCATCGTAGGTCGGATAAGCCGGAGGCGTCATCCGACGCATAACCGGGTTGGCGTATCCGGATGCTTTTTATCATTTCTGTTTTGGACCACTTCTCCAGTCCTGTTTTCCGCCCTTTTTTCCATTCCTTTTTACAATGCTTCCCTCATTCCAGTTTTGCATCCCTTTCCCGTTCTTTTTTCCTGTTCCTCTGTATCCCATTGCTTTTATCTTCCGTTAACGGTAAATACGTCTGCAACGCTGATCTGGTCCTGGCGGGACGAAAGATAAAAACGCGGACCTTCCTTGGTCACTGCTTTGGTTGCTGTTTTTCTCGCCTTCTCTCGCCGCTTTAACCACTGAAATAATTGCGATTAAATTATCGTTTGTTCACAGGCTGCGAATGCTGATTCGAGCAAATGTCCGGATATGTTTATCCGGGGGGGGGGGCTTCCGCCTTTTGCCCTGATTTTGAAGGTTAAATCGCGTCAGATTTACATTCCTTTTCAGCCTTTTTATTTTGTCCTGGATGAATAATTCTCCAGGGAGATTGACGGATGTAAGCGGTACCTTAACGGCTATCATCGCTGATTTTTCTGAGTTTTTATTTGTAATTGGTACAAACGTACATTGAAAAGCAATTAATGGTACGAAAGTACATTTAAATTAGATTGCTGAATATTTCAGCAAAGGTAACCTTGTCTTCAATAAATATAAAAATAATCCGGAAGTCACTTTGCTGCTGATCGCCGGAATTCACCACGGTACAGCTTATGTGGAAGCTCATCCTCGGGAGCTTTGTCTTCCTCCTGTCGTCTGGCGCTCATGCGGCTCTCACAGCCCTGACTGATGAACAGCTGAGTAATCAGACAGGTCAGGCATTTCTGCAGATTGATCGCGATGCAGCGGGTTCATTCGACTTTACCCGTTTTACCTTTGGTATGGATGTCGATATCTCGCTTAACGCAGATCTGGTTGAGCTGGGCAATTATGTCCGTGACGGAGAAGCCGGAGCGGACATCCGTATTAACGATTTCGCTTTGGGCAGTGTTAACGATGACGGTACGCTGAGCCCGTTCAATATTCAGGATCCTTATTTCGAGCTGGCTTTCGAAACCGTCGACGGTAAAGAAGAGCTTGTTGGTGTCCGCCTGGGCTTTACGGAAGCACTAGGAAAGCTGTCCGGTAATATCGAATCTCTCACCGGTAACATTCAGGTGAATGTGATTGGTACAGCGGATCCTATCTATGAAGAATCTAATATTATACAGCGGGGCCTGCTTGCGTTTGCTGGGGTAAACCGCGACACGGTCCTGCAGTCGCAGGCTGTCCTGGTGGATGAAGACGGTAATGAGAGCCAGATACGGGCAACCCGCGTTGGTATTCCCAATGGTACGTCTCTCTCCTGTGTCAGCGGCTGTGGCCTGTTGTCCGATATTCTCGATATCTTTGGTTCTGATGGCTGTGAAATTCTCGGGATCGCAACCTGCTTCCCTTTAAACACTTTCCGTACTTTAGATATCGGTGATGTAGAAAACGGCCAGAGTACGCAGGGTATGTTTCTGTCATTTCAGACCAAGCAGGTTTTCTGGCTCGATAACGGCGAAGGAACACCGACTACTCCCGGTGCTTTTATGAATATCCCGAACGGCGGTATTTCAGTCGATTTCGAGGAGTCCTTTAACGGCATCGAAAGAATAAGAACAAAATTCCTGGATCCATATTATGACTAAGTATCTGTCACGACGGGGCGTGGTGTTGGTGTCGGTGTCGGTTTTTTTGTCGGTGTCGGTGTTTGACGCTCCCTCCGCCCTTGCAGAATTAAAAGCGCTGGATGACAGCCAGTTGGCGAGTGTGGAAGGTGCAGGAATTGGTCTGGTACTGGAAGACTTTGCCTTTGAAGCCGGAGAGGATGTTGCCGGGGGGAACCGTCTTGATATCGGTGGCATTACCAATGCTGATGGTGAAGAAGTCGTGTTAAGTATCTCCCAGTTCTATGTTGCAGGCAGCGGCAGTAATCAGGGGGTAAATGTTATTGGTAATCCGGTGAATCTGGGCCGCCTGCTGTATCCCTACAATATTGAGTTGGTCGATGGCGATACCATAGGTATTTACGATAAAGCCGTATTTGAATTCTCTGCGCCGGAGCGGCTGGCGGGCTCTTCGTCTAAGCCTTACAGCCTGCTCGGCTACGCCATCGAAAACCGCAGTGAACGCCGCTTCCCTGACCAAGTTGTGGCAAGCGGCTCCCGGGTTGATGCCATTACGGGTATCGACACGTCGGTGTTAACCAGCAGGACCGGTGAACTGGCGGATATGGGGATTCGTTTTGATCTGGAAGAGAACGGTGTCCGGGCACAGTCGCTGGAAGCTCATGCTCAGGGGGTTGCCGTCGACGGTTCTTATCTGCGCTTATGGGGCGATAACAATGAGATGATTGGCAATCTGGCGCTGAATCTGTACGTGCAGGATCTCAGTGTTTTTGCCTGTGATGCGGACGGCAATAACTGTGGCCAGAATATTCATCTGCAGAATCTGATCATTGAAAGCGAGTTGGGTTATGGCGCAGATCAGCCGGTGACATTTGAGGTGGCATCCGACGGTAACTTTACCGTTGAGGTTGGCAGTATTGAGGGGAAAAGTGATGCCTTCTATCAGGATTACTATGCCAATGGTCCGCGCACAGATATTCACATCGGCAATCTTACCGTAGGTAATACAGACTTCGGATCATCAACGATTGCTAATCTGCAGATTCAGTATCTGCGCGCAACCAGCAGGGATTTGTGATGAGAATATTTACTCTGATTTCTGCATTATTTTTTGTTCTGAATAATAGCCTTCACGCTCTGGAACCTATGAGTGATCAGGCGCTGGATCATATCAGCGGCCAGGGGGGAGTGTACCTGTCAGGCGATCTTACGATTAACGCGGATGGCGGCCCGTTAAATGTTGATGGGCCATCGGCCTGGAGCTCAGATTGCAGTGGTGGTAATGGTGGCAGTCGCTGTGGTGGCCGTATAGCGATTAATACCGGTGATTCCGCCAGTGAAGGCTGGTTTGTACTGGATAATATTCGTGGCCGGTTTTCCTTTGAAGGACTGACCCTTAAAACCCGTAATATTCAATCCGGCTTTGATGGCGATGGTGCTTTATTCGACGCCGATGTACTGGAAGTGGGTTTACCCAATTCACTTAAATATGAAGATGTTTCGTTTACCGTGGCCAACAGTAACAGCGCTCGGCCAACGGATGCGGGTTTTGTGCAGACGGATATTTTTACACTGAATATTAATGGTGAATCCCGTCTGCAGGGCAACCTGCTGGTGTTCCCGACCGGAGCACCGTAATGAAAAAATCCATATCTCAACACCTGATCATCACAGCAGCCCAGGCCTGTCTGTTTCACGCTCAGGCTTATGCGGCGCTGACGCCAATGAATGAATCGGAAATGCAGCAGGTGAATGGCCAGGCGGGTGTGACGCTGGAGACCAATGCAGTGTTTACCATTGGTGAGGCTGCTTACACAGATGATGGTCAATCACTGCAACTGCAGAATATTCAGTATGGTAACCGCGATGATTTAACAGGTAGCGCACTGAACACTCAGGTTATTGATGTGTTGTCAGATGGCTCGCTGCAAATAGACAGTCAGACATTGAATGCGGGGCTGAATATTGGCGCTGTGCGAGTGAATGATTCCAGCGGCAGTTTTGGNCAGCTNCGTTTTAATTATTCCTCAGANAGNNNNTTACGCATTGGTGCNCCGCAATCGGCGGACTATTACGTCGAAGGCAGTTATGCNACCACCATCAGTGATGCTGAANTGATCTGGACAACGAACGGGCAGTCGCTGAGTTTCCGTGATATTGGCTACAGTGCTCAGATCGGTAATTTAGCCATCGGCGAGGCCANAGATGATTTGGCGACAGGGCTGAACCTGGNNTTCACTGATGTCAGTTACGGTTTTTCTACCGGNGGNATGTTCCTCGGCGAACAGTCATTAGGCACGCTGGCAGGAAGTCTCGCGCTGGATGGCAGCACCCAGATTTATGCCGGTGGCGNTCAGGGCAANGAAGGTCTGCGCATGAACGCGCAAATTAATATCGCTGATAATCCGGCCAACTTTGTGCGTTTTACCGATGATGGAAANTCCCTGTATATGGGNGATTTCAACGGCGANCTGACACTGCGTGATTTAACGTTTGATGTGATGGCGGATCATCTGCAGCTTGGTGTCAGTGAATTNTCCGGTTCCTTCAATGCCAATCAGATTCTGATCGGCGACAGCTCCCGTCCNGTCGGCGCGGTGCANCTGGANTTCCTGTTTGCTGATGCCAATGGNCACAGNAATGTCTGGCGTTTTTATCCGGGAATCGTAACACCGGANATAGCGTCTCTGCCGCTGGGGATNCAGCCCTANGCCAGTGATTTTTACGCGNNACTGAATGACAGCAGNGATGGTTTGTCTGTGNCTACAGANTGGAGTCTGGCTAATGCNGAGGCAGCCTATATTGATGACAACCGTATGGTGNTGATCAGNGGNATCGAAAGTTATGGCCGTGGTGATNTNACCNTCGATGTGCGGGCTTTNGATCATGACAACAACAGCGCGACGGCGGATAAAACCGCCATCGCGGTGGGTATGAACCGCTTCACCGGCAGNTACAGNATTGATGGGCTGCGGGTTGGCACCAAGGATTCCCCGATTCAGGGTGGCGCTGANCTGTTGCTGTCTCTGGAGCTGTTTCAGGCAATGGATTTTAATCTGGATGGTTATACGTACATTACTGCAGGCGGGACGTCGGGCGGCGGCATTCAGGTGGACGGCGATTACCTGTTCAGCGACACCAANATCGGTCTGTCCATTGATGAAAACGGTAAAGGCGTATGGGCTACCGGCGTGAATTACGATCTGCATCTGCGTGGGCTGCAGTTTGATGTGAGCGATTCCGGTATCAGCCTCAATCGCACCGAACAGTGGAGTACCATGAATGTGGATAANATGCGCTGGGGTGANCGTAACAGTGGCCGCAGTCTCGGCCGGATTGTATTGGAGCGTTACGAGAAGGGCTCGTCTCTGACCATTAATCCNGGCGGCGCGGGTGCCGTCTGTGTTGGTGGTGCAGGCAGTGACGAGACATCCTGTGCTGCCGCAGGCGGACGTTGGGAAGACCGNGGTAATGANGGTATGACGGTGGCNCTGAAGGTTGCCTTTGAACCCGAAGGCATTACCAGTGATGGATCACTGGCGCGCAACCGTCTGACCTGGGAAAACAATCGCACTGTGGATGGCAGCAATAATCCGNTGAATGGCACGGGTACCCAGNTTATCTTTGATGGNTTCAGNACCAATGACGGCCTTGGGCCGGGTGACNGCAACGACTATGGTTTTCAGGCCGATCTGAAAATTGATGTCTACGAGACCCGGGTNGCGAAGAAGTTCTCNGGTNTGGATGACAACGGCGTCAGCGGCAATCAGGGCGATGAGCTGATTTATAACGATGCATCACGTACCGGTTACAGTTATGTGGCAAATCCGGATCTGGCTCAGCAGCAGCTGCGCCCANTGGGTTTTGCTGTGCAGGGAAATGTGTCGTTCCGNGATCTGCAGATCGACAGTGTGCAGCTGAAGCATCCGGANGTGGCGCTGCCTGAGACGGTATTTTCCGGCGTTGTGTTGCAGAATTTTGACATCACCACCAATCTGACCGCGACTCCGATCCGCTGAGCGGCTGCCAACCGGGCTCATCAGGCGTATACTATGCGCCCGATGAGAAATTCCTGGTAGCGGAGTAGCACATGAGCCAGCAAGACCGTTTGGTCATCTTTGATACCACTATGCGTGATGGGGAACAGAGCCCGGGCGCATCCATGACCAAAGAAGAAAAAGTCCGTATCGGCAAGGCGCTGGAGAAAATGCGCGTCGATGTGATNGAAGCCGGCTTTGCTGCCGCATCACCGGGCGATTTNGCGGCCATCGAAGCAGTTGCTGCGGCGGTACGCGAAAGCACNATCTGCAGTCTGGCACGTGCCGTTGACCGCGATCTGGAGCACGCAGCNGCNGCNCTGAANCTGGCTGAACGTGCCCGTATTCATACCTTTATCGCCACCTCACCGATTCATATGCAGTACAAGCTGCGCATGCAGCCGGATCAGGTTGTTGAGCAGGCGGTTTATGCGGTGAAGAAAGCCCGTNGCTTCGTCGAAGACGTGGAGTTTTCCTGTGAAGATGCCGGCCGTTCTGAGGATGATTTCCTCTGCCGTATCATTGAAGCGGCGATCAATGCCGGTGCCAGTACCATCAATATTCCGGATACCGTGGGCTATGCCATTCCGGAAGAATTCGGCTACAAAATCAAAACCCTGCTGAACCGTATTCCAAACGCTGATAAAGCGATTTTCTCCGTACACTGTCACAACGACCTGGGTCTGGCGGTTGCCAACTCTCTGGCGGCCGTGGCCAACGGTGCCCGTCAGGTGGAATGTACCATTAATGGTCTGGGCGAGCGTGCCGGTAACGCCGCGCTGGAAGAGATTGTGATGGCTACCCGTACCCGCCAGGATCTGTTCAATATCGGTACCAGTATCGATACCACGCACATCGTGCCGACTTCCCGTCTGGTGTCTTCGATCACTGGCTTCCCGGTACAGCCGAACAAAGCCATTGTGGGTGCCAACGCGTTTGCGCACGAGTCCGGTATTCACCAGGACGGCGTGCTCAAGCACCGCGAAACCTATGAGATCATGAAAGCCGAAGACGTGGGTTGGGGCGCTAACAAAATGGTTATGGGTAAGCACTCCGGCCGTGCGGCATTCCGCAGCCGCCTGGAAGAGCTGGGTGTTACCTTCCCGACCGACGCAGCGCTGAACGAAGCATTCGCGCGCTTTAAAGATCTGGCCGATAAGAAGCACGAGATTTTCGATGAAGATCTGCAGGCACTGGTCAGTGAAACCATCTCTGATGCAGCTCCTGAAGCCTGGAAACTGGTGGCGCTGGAATGCCATTCTGCCATTGGTGAAACCCCGGTAGCGGAAGTGGTTGTCAGCCATCACGGTGATGAAAAGCGCAGCAAGTCCGAAGGCAGTGGTCCGGTAGATGCCGCACTGAAAGCCATCGAAGCTGTTGCCAACACCGGCGCTAATCTGCTGCTTTACTCAGTGAATGCCATTACTCAGGGCACTGATTCACAGGGTGAAGTGACTGTGCGTCTGGAGAAAGGCGGCCGTATCGTCAATGGCAGTGGTGCTGACACGGATATCGTGGTGGCTTCTGCCAAAGCCTATATTCATGCGGTCAACCTGCTGATGTCGGATAACTCCCGTCAGCATCCGCAGAACGACGGCGTATAACCTGTGCTGGAGCAGCGGCGTCAGGATTACCTGCAGGCCATGGGCATCACGCATTGGGTGCCCAGGATGGTTCTGCCGCATGCTCCGCAACCACGCTGGATTGCGGAATCACCGGCGCACGCGCCGCATCCGCATAAAGTGTCTGCCGGAGAAGGGCATCTGGTCCATCCTCTGGCCGCTGAATTACTGCACGACAATGCCAAACCTGCGGTAGCGCGGGTTAACGACACACCGGCTGGTGCACGCGCAGCGCCAGTCGCGGAATCTGTTGCACCTGCCGCTGAGCTTCGGGCTACCGCTGCGGCACCCGCCGCCGTTCAGTCCAATCCATCAGCACCTCACACTGAACAGCTTCCTGCTCAGTCACAACCTGTTGATCTGACACCGCCGCGCTTTGAACTGCAGTTCCTGCGGGTATCACAGCTGGGTGTGTGGATTACTGATCAGGCACAGGACGTGGAGCGCATGCAGGGATTTGCCTGGCGGGTATTGCAGGCAATGTCGGATCACACAGGCTTTATGCAGCCGCCGTTCAGTTTCCGCTGGCCGTTTATTGAGTCTGCTCATGATGATCAGAGTCACCCGGTGGCGGTGCAGGCACTGTCTGCACAATGGCGTTTTTTCACGGATCAGGGCGCGCGCTATGCGGTCTGTTTCGGCAACGTCAGTCAGCAATGGCTGAACAATATCGGCGTAACGCCTTTGTTTGTCGGCGCTTCAATTACTGAGGTTATGCAGAGTGCCGGCGAGAAACGTCGCCTGTGGCACGCGCTGCGCGAATTGGAGGGCATCTGACGTGGAGTTCAGAGCCGCTGTTATGCAGGATCTGACTGCGGTGATGTCGATTGAACGCCGCGCTCATTTTCATCCCTGGTCGGAATCCGTCATCAGTCGCTATCTGCAAAAGCCGGGCAGCGCCTGGATCGCAGAAGAAAATGGCACTGTGCTCGGCTGGGCTGTGATTACACTGATTGCCGGTGAAGCTGAACTGCTGATGATAGCCGTCGATCCGGATTATCAGGGCAAAGGCACGGGTCGTGCGCTGATGAATTTTCTGCTCAATTATCTGACGGAAAAACAGGCCGAGCAGTGGTTTCTGGATGTGCGCGAAAGCAACAGCAAAGCCATTGCTCTGTATGAATCCATGGGCTTCTGCCTGGCCGGTAACCGCAGTAATTATTACCCCACGGCCAACGGGCACGAAGATGCCCTGTTATATTGTCTGGATCTGCAGCCATGATCGACCGCCCGGACCTGTTGCCCGTCTGGGCACTGTACGCTTCTTCTGCTCTGGCGCTGGCCATTCTTATTCCGGCGTTATTTACCTACCACTGGCATTCATTATTCAGTAACCGTCAGGCCCAGCATTTCTTTTTTGGCGGCGTTGTGGCGCTCTCTGTGTTGTGGAATATGCAGGCGGGTATTCTGCCCGGGCTGAGTTTTCATGTGATGGGTGTGACCGCCCTGATGCTGCTGATGGGCTGGCGACTGGCACTGCTGGCGATGTTGTTAATTCAACTGGTGCTGGTGGCCACGGGTAAGCTCTGGTGGGGCGGTCTGGGCTACAGTTATCTGTTTACCGGTGTATTGCCGGTACTGTTCAGTTACGGATTTTATCTGTGCGTGTTTAATCGTCTGGTGCGCAATCCGTTTGTGTATATTCTGGTGGCGGGTTTTCTTAATGCCGGATTTACTCACGCCTTTTCTGATGTGCTGCAGGCTCTGAGTTTATGGCAGCTGGACGTCTATACGCTGGATAAAGTCTGGCACAATTATCTGCGCTATCTGCCGCTGATGATGTTTCCGGAAGGTGTTATCAACGGCATGTTTATTACCGGCATGGTGGTGTTTAACAGCCGCTGGCTGAGTACCTTCGACGAAGATTCCTATTTTAATTAGCACTGCTTTAACTGATACAGGTTTAACTGAGCCGGTTTAACTGAGCCGGTTTAACTGAGCAGACAGCTGTTCAGCGCGGCGCGTATTTCTGCAGTTTGCGCTGCAGTGTACGGCGGTGCATGTTTAACGCTCTTGCTGTCGCAGAAATATTGCCCTGATGTTCGGCTAATACGCGTTGAATATGTTCCCACTCCAGACGGTCAACCGACATCACTTCTGCAGGTCCCTGATCTTCCTGCTGCACCCCGGGTGTATCTGAAAATGCATTGATCAGCTCCTGTAACGTAGCCGGTTTATGCAAATAATTATGAGCCCCCAGTTTGACCGCTTCGACTGCGGTCGGAATGCTGGCATAGCCGGTGAGCATCACAATACGGCAACCGGCAACAGCGTCTTTTAACTGCTCAATCAGACTCAGGCCAGACTCCTGTTCCAGACGCAGGTCGAGGGTAATCCACTCGGGCTGAAACGCTTTGGCTGTGGTTATGGCTTCCTCACCATTGCTGGCGATACGTGCTTCGTATCCCTGACGTTCCAGGCTTCTGCCTAACACCTGAGTGAAATGCAGGTCGTCATCGATAATCAGAACTTTTACTGGCGTGGCAGATGCAGGCATGAAACAGGTCCGGTCAGATCAGGTTAATTTTATGCGGATTTTTCAGTGGCAGGCGGATGCGGCATACACTGCCGCCATCCGCCCGTGCACTGAGATGAATTGAACCACCAAATTGTTCCACACTGGCGTTACTCAGGTACAGACCTATGCCCATACCGGATTCTTTGCGGCTGCTGAACAGCCCTTCGTTCTTTATTCGTGTCGCCGCACTTGGGTCGGGCTGGACGATATCCATCTGCCAGCAACCATCGCTGATTTCACAGCTCAGCTCAATAGGCTGATTACCTGCTTCGGCGGCGTTATCGAGCAGATTCAGCAATGCCTGATCCAATAATGGTGATGACGGAATACAGGCATCGAGACGAATGCCTTTATCCTCCCACAGCGCATTGGGCTGACTCAGACGCCAGCGGTGCAGCAGGCGCGCCAGCCAGTCGAAGGCTTTGTGCTGACCTTCTTCGTGGGCACTGCGTCCGGCGTTGGCCAGTTGCTGCAATGATTGTCGGCACAGTGCGACCTGCTCACGCAGCAGGTGCAGATCGTGGTGGTCCATCGGATGTTCCGGCTGGTGGGCGGCGTCGTCCAGCAGCATCTGCATGGTCATCAAGGGCGTACCCATCTCGTGAGCGGTACCGGCAGCCAGCGTTGCGATACCAATCAGCTGCTCGTTTTTCAGCTGTTGTTCTCTTAAACGCTGAATTTCTTTCTGTTGGTTTTGTTGGGCGCGCAACAGCTGGGGAATGAAAATAATCATAATCAGTGCGCTGATAACAAAGGTCAGCCACATCCCGGCGACGTGCAGATCGAACAGGCTGGAGCCTGTCATGCCGTGGAATTCATTGGTATGAAGTGGTTGATACCATTCACTGAGCACGCTGTAATCGACGATACAGAGCAGGGCGATCAGTGTCGAAAAGGATACCGGCAGGCTGTAGGCGCCAACGACCAGAAGAACCAGAAAATAGGAAATAAACGGGTTTGTCGCCCCGCCGGTAAAAAACAACAGACCGGATAACAGCTGGCTCTCAAAGGCCAGATGCAGAAGCAGATGCCAGTCGCGTACTTCGCTGCGCACTCCCTGCCAGCCAGTGACCAGCAACAGCGGCAGATAGACGGCGAGCAGGCCCCAGGCGATACCTAAGCCGGCAAAACCACGGTATTGCAGATAAACCAGAAACATCAGCCAGATGGTGGCAATGGACAGGCGCAGCAGAGCAAGGCGTTGCAGCAGAAGATTCAGATTATTTCTCATAAACCCATTATAAGCGCAGCGGCATATAGAGGGGAGACTAAAAGATCAGGAAAATGTCAGCTCACTGTCCCGGCCTGCAGGCAGAAACTGAGGCGGGATGAAGATTCCGGACAAGCGGGACAAAAGTATGCAGGTAAGACGTTAAGCAGGTAAGCAGGTAAGCATAAAGGTACATCCTCAAGCTGGCTGTAATCGTTTTCTGATAGCCCGGCTTTACTGCCAGCGGCAGATGATCCCGGCCGATTAAATCGGCCGGGTCTGGTGTCAGCCACGGGTCAGTTGTTCAGCTTCTTCCAGACCCCTTCGCCAGTGGCCATTCGCTGTGCACGTGCTTGCCGGCGTTCAGTGCCGCGCTGATCAGTTCAAAGTGATAAGGAACCTTCACGGTAACGACGACCAGATCGATGTCATCGGAAGTCACCAGATCCTGCGGTGTGGCAAAGGCTTTAATGTTCATGGCTTCAGCCGTACGCTGGCCACTTTCCGCAGTCGAGTTAGCTACGGCGACCACGGTAAAGCGGTCACTGAGGGATTTCAGTGCCGGGATATGGGCAGTTGCAGCCCAGTGACTGTCTGGATTAAGACCGATAAAGCCGATACGGATTGGCTGTGCACTCATAAAGAAACCTCCATAATAAAACCTGTGAAAAAGCTGGCTGTGCAGCTTCCCCCTTATGGCGCACTGGCAGATCAGCCCTGAGGCTGGGGAAAGCCTGACGATAGAATCTCCGGCTGGTGGTACGATCGTATTCCTGATCATTTCCAGTGTCTGCCTGCTGCTGACGGAAAGACTGTTTAAGTGGCTTTGCTGATCTTCCTAAGCTATTGAAAAGTAAAGACTTTATTTATTTTTATATTGTCAGATGATAACTGTTATGTGTTCCGTTCATGAAATTATCAGGGTGATTGCTGGCTGGATAAGCGGCAACTGAGAGTACGGAGGATGCTGCTGAAAACCGTGCGGGTCAGGCAGCAGTTAATGGTTGTATAAAAAATGCACGGCCATTATGTGCCACAACCTTTGAACCAGAGGGCGGTTTAAGCGAGAATAGCGGCCTTTTACAGATCATCAGCCAGAATCTCATGTCTAATTCGTCTTTCCAGAAGGAAGTCGGCAGCCGCCGTACCTTCGGTATCATCTCGCACCCGGATGCGGGTAAAACAACCATCACCGAAAAACTCCTGCTGCTGGGTAACGCCATTCAGCTGGCAGGTACCGTAAAAGGTAAGAAAACCGGTCGTATGGCTACCTCCGACTGGATGCAGATGGAGCAGGAGCGGGGTATCTCCATTACTACCTCGGTCATGCAGTTCCCATACAAAGAACGCATGGTCAACCTGCTGGATACTCCCGGACACGAAGACTTCTCGGAAGATACCTATCGTACTCTGACCGCCGTTGACTCCGTACTGATGGTGATCGATGGCGCCAAGGGTGTAGAAGACCGGACCATCAAACTGATGGACGTCTGTCGCTTGCGCGACACGCCGATTTTCACCTTCATCAACAAAATGGACCGCGAAGTGCGTGACCATATTGAGGTGCTGGATGAAATCGAAACAGTTCTGAAAATCAAATGTTCACCGGTGACCTGGCCGATCGGTATGGGTAAAGCCTTCAAAGGTGTTTACAACCTGCTGACTGATACTATTCATGTGTTTACCCCGGGTCAGGGCAGTGTGCTGCCGGATGATATTCAGATCAAAGGTCTGCAGTCTGACGAAGCCAAAGAGCTGCTCGGTGCAGATATGGTGGAAGAGCTGGCCGATGAGATTGAACTGGTGCAGGGCGCCAGTCATGAATTTAATCTGGACGAATATCTGCGTGGTGAATTAACGCCGGTCTTTTTCGGAACAGCACTGGCCAACTTCGGTATCCGCGAAATGCTGGATTACTTTGTTGAGTGGGCACCGGCGCCGCTGCCGCGTGAAACCGACAAAGGTCAGGTACCGGCCAACGACGAAAAATTCACCGGTTTCGTGTTTAAAATTCAGGCCAACATGGACCCGAAACACCGTGACCGTATTGCCTTTATGCGTATCTGCTCCGGCACCTACAGCAAAGGCATGAAGATGAAGCATGTGCGGATCAGTAAAGATATTAAAATTGCTGATGCGGTTACCTTCCTGGCCGGCGACCGCTCGGCGGTGGAAGAGGCTATTTCCGGGGATATTATTGGTCTGCATAACCACGGCACCATTCAGATCGGTGACACCTTTACCTTCGGTGAAGATATGCAGTTCACCGGCATTCCGCACTTTGCACCGGAACTGTTCAAGCGCGTACGCTTAAAAGATCCGCTGAAAATGAAACAGCTGCAGAAAGGTCTGCAGCAGTTATCGGAAGAAGGTGCCACTCAGTTGTTTATGCCGGTCAATAATAACGACCTGATTCTCGGTGCAGTGGGTGTGCTGCAGTTCGATGTGGTGCAGCAGCGTCTGAAGGATGAATACAAAGTTGATTGTATTTACGAGCCGGTCAGTGTGAATACGGCGCGCTGGGTTTACTGTGACGATGCGAAAAAACTGGAAGAGTTTAAACGCAAAGGTTCTGAAAACCTGGCCATTGATGGTGGCGGTTATCTGACTTATATCGCACCTACACGGGTTAACCTGAGCCTGACTCAGGAGCGTTGGCCGGATATTCAGTTCAGCGCTACCCGCGAACACTGATCTTACTGGTTTTTAAACGACGTAAAAATAAACCCCGGCATGCCGGGGTTTATTTTTTTAGCTTATTTAAGNCGATATTTTAATNTCAGATTTTTCCTGAAATCTGCACNCTTCGGCGACGCATCAGACTGANNGGTGCCAGGGCCAGCAGCCACAGCAGTGAACCACCACCGGATGAGCCGCTACCGGAAGAATCGCTGTCGGAAGAATCGCTGTCGCCGTTATCCGGGGCAGTNCCACCGTCACCTGGTTCGGCAGGAGATGGGGTCTCTTCGCCAGGTTCTTCTCCTTCACCGGGTTCTTCGCCTTCACCGGGTTCTTCCGGCTCTTCTCCAACCGGTTCATCAAGAATGCCATCACCGTCGCTGTCGCGNAGGATAATGCCGGCGTAAGTCAGTACCGGTAATTGTTCTTCTGTGCCGAAATCCCAGTAGCTCATGTCGCTGCCGTCAGGGNCGGTATAGGTTATATCTGACCAGCCATTAAACAGCGTTACACTGGNGCAGCTGGTATCGTTGGCTGCCGTTGCACAACGCAGTGCNGCATCGCTGACGACACTGTATTCCGCNCTGTTTTCATCCAGNACGTTGTAGCTGCCCCAGGGCTGTTCCTGAGTGCTTTCGGTTGTCCAGTAGCTGTTGGTGATTAATATGCCGTCAGCCCGCCCGATAAAAGCGCCGGTCAGGGTNCTTTCCTGTGCTGCGCTGATAACACCGGATACATAAGCATTATTAACAGAGAGGNTGTTATTGTAGCCATAGCCCACTAATCCACCTGCGGTATTTTCACCGTGAACATTGCCGCGCACATAGTTATTTTCCANTATNGCGTCATTGGCAATAAGCCCCACCAGACCACCGGCTTCATAACCNGCCACATTGCCATAAACGGCATTATTAATGATGTTGATACCATCGGAATGACCGATTAAGCCACCTGCTCTGGCGCTGCCATTGGCCGCTGTCGCGGTGACATCNCCCATATTGTGGCTGTAAATAATCTGNTGTCCTTCATCGCTGGTACNGGCCATAATTCCGACGACACCNCCAACGTAGGTTGCGGCGGTGACGTCACCGCGAATCCAGGTNCCACTGATATTGGTGTTGCGGGCGTAGCCAGCCACGGCACCGACGTAGGAATTACCGGACACAGACATCAGTTCACCGTTNAGATCCAGCAAGCGCACATCGGCATTGCTGGTGTAGCCAAATAAACCGACATCATTTTCGGATGGGCGGTTGATATACAGGTTACTGATGCGGTGGCCATTGCCATNAAACTGGCTTGTGAACGGCGCTGATGAGGAACCTATGGGTTGCCAGCCTGCGCCGTCATTCCAGAACGCGTCATTGCCGTCCAGTACGCCATCGCCNTTGGTGTCAAAATCGAGGTCAGCCATCAGTTCAAAACCGACACAAACCGCNNCAGGACAACCTGCGCTNCGGCCATAAAGATTACTGCCGTCGAGGCNGTAGCGAATGGCATTNAGATCCNCCAGCGTATGGATATCGATCAGGCCATTACCNTTTGCATCTACAACATCNGCAGCAACGGAGCCGGTGGCATCAAANGGNAATGCATCGGCATTATCACCAACACCGTCGCCATCGCTGTCAGACCANTCGGTCGGATCCANNGGGAAGGCATCATCTTCGTTAAGCACNCCGTCGTTNTCNTTATCCGGGTCAGAATTGTTGCCAATACCGTCGCCATCACTGTCCAGCCATTCACTGCTGTCGTCAGGAAATGCNTCACTGTTGTCGCCGACGCCGTCGCCATCCCGGTCACTCCATTCGGTCGGGTCNTANGGNAATGGGTCTTCGTCATTATTTACGCCATCACCGTCAATATCCGGNTCGCTGTTGTCNCCTGTACNATCGCCATCCATATCGGNATGTTCTTCCCGATCGTAGGGAAATGCATCGTCCTGATCGAGGACGCCATCAGCGTCNCNGTCGCGATAAACCACGCCTTTAATTAACAGGCCGGGCAACTGATTGCTGTCACCGAAATCCCAGTAAGCTACGGAAGAAAGACTGCTGTCTTCATAGCTTTCGTTTTCCCAANCAGAATATAAAGTAACNGCGCTGCAGCCAGTATCACTGCCGGCTGNCGGACATTGCATCTGCNCCAGAGTGGCGCCGGCATTTCCTGTGGCTGTGTATAAAGTCCCATTGACCATGTTGGTCCGGCCGGTTGTATCCGTTGCCCAATGGTTGTAGCTGATGTACTCACCGCCATCNCTGGAAATGTTCCCGATCAGGCCTGCCGGNGATTGGGTTGAATCGTAGGTGACGTGTCCGGTAGCNAACGAGTGATCAACGAAACTCTGNGTCATGGTNCCNATAAGACTTGAGGCCGAGCTATAGCCTTTAACCTTGCCTGTAGCAAAACTATTACTGACNCGGGATTGCTCCTGAACGGCACCGACCAGGCCGCCNGACATTGCGCCACTGGTTGATCTGCCAGTGCTGCTGATATTGCCTGTGGCAAAGCTGCCTTCAATCACTGAGCTGGCGAGTAANCGGCCTGCAAGNCCTCCGTTACGCCAGGATTCAGCGGTNATATTACCCTGGGCATAACTGTGTCTGATGATCGAACTGTTCTCTGCNGATCCAATCAGTCCGCCACTGACGGTTCCATAGGCATNAATATCAATNTCGGCACTGCTGTTTATTATCTGTGTATTAATAATCCGGCCGGCTAANGNAGCGACNTAGCGNGAACCAGTGATAGCGCTGAGCGGNCCGCGAAAGTGCACATCGTTGATGATTGAGTTTTCAACCGAGGCAATCAATCCGATAAAGTCTGTATTCGGACGGTTTACATAAAAATTGTATATAACATGCCCATTGCCGTGCAGTTGGGCCGTGAATGTATCACCGATGGAGCCAACAGGGATCCAGCCAGCGCCATTATTCCAGTAAGCGTCAGCGCTATTCAGAATACCGTCACCATTGGTGTCGAAATTGAGGTCGGTTGTCAGTTCAAAGCCAAAACAGCCATCTTCCGGACATCCCGCGCTGCTGCCGTACAAATAGGTTCCATTGAGTGAATAGCGCATCGCATTGAGATCAGCGAGGTCGTTGATTTCAATCAGACCGTTATTATCAATGTCGTAGTCGCTGCGGCCGTTTTCAGCCTGAACCTGAAAGCTGGATAAAACCAGTATTACAGGCGACAGAAAATATTTACATTTATTCATGTTTATTTGCCTGGTCGTGTGATTACCCGGAAGGGTGGTGAGATTGGACGGGCGCTTAAGGTGAAAAGATATTTTATCGCTAAGTGTCTTGCCGATAATCCTGCGAAAGGATGGAATGAATTTTTGCTGTTTAAATTTAAGATAAAAAAGAGCCCGTTTAACGGACTCTTTTTATTTTTTTCTGATTTCTATCAGCAGGATTTACGGCGCAGAGTCATCAGTGGNGCAAGACCAAACAGCCAGATCAGAGAGCCACCACCGGATGANCCACCACCAGAGGATTCATTTTCCGGGGNTTCTTCTGGTGCACCTTCATTTTCCGGATCTGTATTTTCAGGTTCTTCTTCCGGTGCCGGATCAGGCTCGCTGCGGGTTGGATCATCCGGGTAGGCATCTTCAAAGTCCCATACGCCATCACCATCGCTGTCACGCAGCACGTAACCGTAAAAGCTCAGTGCCGGTAATTGCTCTGCGGTGCCGAAGTCCCAGTATTGNACTTCTGTTTCGTCTTCCAGTTGGTAAGTAGCNGTATGCCAGTTACGATAGAGGGTNCTGTCAGTNGTGCAATCGGTATCATTGGCTGCTGTCGGGCAGCGCAATACNGACTCCTCATGACCACTACTGTTGTTAATGGTTGCCAGGCCGCTGCCATCGGCATATTCAGCGGATTCTGTTGCCCAGTAACTATCATTGATTGTTACGCTTCCTGCGTAGCCAATCAGTGCGCCTATATTCTCTGCGGAACTGTCGGTGTTAAATGTTGCATTGGCCCATGANTTATAGATATTCAACGACGAATATCTGTTGCTNCCTACCAGACCNCCGGCCGCGCCTGTAGCAGTAATGTTACCGGTAAAATAGGTGTATGCCGGAGAGCCATTCGCACCGATACCTACTATCCCACCAACATCAGTGTTGCCAGTTATGTTGGCGGCCGAGAAGCTGTACTCGATATTAGCGCTGTTTATTTCACCAGCAATGCCGCCGACATTGTTGCCAGTNGCNACGACATTCACACGGGTATAGCTGTGTGAGATATGACTATAGCTTCCTGCCGGTGTTGTGGAGCCAACAAGGCCGCCGACGTAGTTTTCGCCATANACATCACCGNNAGTCGCCAGGTTGATGTAGGGGGTGTTAACNGAATGGCCGGTGAGAAGGCCAACGTAGTCTTTACCTGTGACTGACGTCAAAGCNCCATCAAGGATCAGATTCCGGATNCCTGTGGACANGCGAANATAGCCAAACAGGCCGACATCATTACTNTCAGGGCGATTGATATACAGGTTTTTAATACTGTGGCCATTACCCTCAAATACAGNACCGAANGGATTGCTNTCNGTNCCAATAGGTTGCCAGCCCAGNCCTTCGTTCCAGTAGTCATCGTTTTCATCGATGACGCNGTCGCCNTTGGTGTCAAANTCGAGATCGGCNGTNAATTCAAAGCCNGTNCAGCCTTCGTCNGGGCANCCAGGAGCANTCAGGTTAAATTCTGATTCCGGGTCACTGTAGTCGCGGATTTTATTCAGATCCGAAAGGCTGTTAATTTCAATCAGACCGTTACCATTCAGGTCGTAATTTTCCCGTGCATCATCTGCTACAGCATAAGTGTTGCCTGCGATTGCTATCAACGCAGCAGCGACGCTTCTGCTAAGTTTATTTTCTTTAGTATCCATGGCTTTATGGTTTCTTGGTTGTTTAAATTTCAGGAGGTCTTCTTCTGGTCGACTGNAACCAGAAATATTTTGTGTCTTTTTGTGTGGGTAATGTTAATTGCAGATTTAATTTTTTTTATCCGTCAAAAGAATGGAATGGAAAAATATATTTAATTATTCTTTTTTGTTNATAATCGAGGNGGGTAAGTAAGTGAAAAGTTTATATTTTNAATTTAAATAATCCGGCTGGNGTGTCTCAGAGTGTATATACAGAANAGGTGTTGTGTGTTTATCAGATNATAAGAATGTCAGGCAGTCGGAATTGTTGAAATAAGAGTCTGTTGTCCTGTTNGGAATTTTCAGGACATCGGCTTATTTTTTGGAGTCGCAGATTCTGACATCAGTTCGTATTGGCTGACGTTTGTTTGTGTTGGCAGGCATTGTTTGTATTGTCTGGCACGTCAGAAATAAATCAGGGGTGTGGCGCTGAGTGTATATATCCTACTTAAGAATGATTCTATGATTCAGCAGGTTGGTGAGGTGCCGGCGGAAGCTGCAATAAATTTGTATGCAGTGAAGGTTCAGGCACGAAGGNTAAGGGTTATCTATCTGGATAAAAAGTACGTTAGTACAATTTCTGGTAAGGGCCTGGTCCGGAGATCTGGCGCCAGTTTGCGTTTCTGTTGTATGTAAATGTATGCCATAGGGGTTATTGGCCACCGTTTATAGGGTAACATCTGCTTCAACAGTGAAAGCCTCCGGTTTTATAAAAACAAAGGCTGAGCCTAAGCATTGAGGTACAGGCATGAAAATATTATTGGTTGATGATCACCAGTTATTTGCTGATGGTCTGAAAGGTATTCTCAGGACATCTTCTCTGGAGGCGGATGTCGAGGCTGTGAATAACGGTCGGGATGGACTGCAGAAAATACTCTCCGGTATTTTTGATGTTGCCCTGATTGATCTGAGGTTGCCCATCATGGATGGGTTTACTCTGCTGGAAGAGCTGAACGAGCGCAATAACCTGACACCGGTTGTGNTTGTGTCGGCCTCACGCGANCCGGGCGATATGCAACGGGCNATGGATCTGGGGGCGATGAGCTTTATTCCGAAATCTTCATCCGGCGAAAAGATTGTGCAGGTGATTAACAGCGTTCTTGGCGGACAGGTGGTGTATCCGGGGGATAATGACCCGCGCACCGATCGTTCTTTTGCGCTGGAGAGTGAAAAGTGGGCCGCTCAGCACAATATTACTCCCCGGCAACTGGAAGTGTTGCGCCTGGTACGTAAGGGGCTTTCCAATCAGGCGATTGCCGAGCAGTTGTGCCTNAGNGTGGCCACGGTTAAATCCCATGTCAGTGCNATTTTCAATGCNNTGGGTGCGCAGAGCCGGTCTGAATCCAGTGAGAAAGCACACCAGCTGGGGCTGGACTGACGGCTATGGNGNTGATGCAGGATTCGCTGTTCTCCCGACAGGAACAGGCTGCTGGTACTGAATCCAGNTATGAAAATGAAGTCACCGCNGAAAAGATCCGCATTGTCCGCCGTAATACACCGACGATCCTGGCGGGGAACCTGCTTGGCACTATTCCCCTNCTGGTGGTGTTTTCCGGTACGGANTATGGCCATACGGTATTGGTCTGGTGCGCCTGNCTTTATCTGATTCTGGCTGTGCGCCTGCTGCATTATTTCCGCCCNGGTGCTTATGTGCACACATACNAAGAGCTGGTGCGTTACGGCAAGCAGCTCTCTGTACTTATCTTTCTCACCGGCTGCGTCTGGGGTGTGGCNGGNGTTGTACTTTTTGACAGCGTTGATATTAAAAATCTCGCCTATCTGACGCTTACGTTTGTCACCATGATTGCCGGCAGCATGGTGTCTATGTCATCCCGGCCTTTTTCCTACATCCTGTATGCCGCTCCACTGATGCTGCCATTGGCAGCCATGTTGGTTTTGCAGGGAGGGGAGGAGTGGGCATACCGCTGGCTGGGGTTTGGCGCGGTGGTTTATCTGCTGGCAACCATAGGCTTCAGTAAAACAGTGCATGGCGTTATCGACCGTTCTATCCGGCTGAAGTATGAAAACCTGGATCTGATCGAAGATCTGCGTGAGCAGACGGATCGTGCCAATCAGGCGAGTGCGGATAAATCGCGCTTTCTTGCTGCTGCCAGTCACGACCTGCGCCAGCCACTGCAGGCGGTGAATCTCTACGCAGAAGTGCTGGAGAGCAAAGCCAGTGCTGTGGAGTTGCAGCAGGATCTGGCCAATATCCGGCAAGGGCTGGATTCTCTTAATGAGCTGTTAGACGCTTTGTTTGACGTATCGCGGCTGGACTCAGGCGGTGTGCAGGCGGATCTGGCTCACTTCCGTATCGATCATCTGCTCGGCAAACTGGAGGCGCAGTTCCGGCTGGAGGCACACATCCGCCACCTCACCTTCAGTGTCAGTCAGGTTGAGCATGTTGTCTGTTCTGATCCTATGTTGCTGGAGCGCGTCATTACCAACCTGTTAGTGAACGCCTTCCGTTATACGGAAAAAGGCGGCGTCGATGTTTTTTGTGAGCCTGCCGGAGATAACCGTCTGGCGCTGCATATCCGCGATACCGGTATCGGTATTTCGGAAGAAAACCAGGAAGCCATCTTTCAGGAATTTTTCCAGGTGCAGAATCAGGAGCGGGACCGTCGCCAGGGGCTTGGGCTTGGCCTGGCTATCGTGCGCCGGGTGCTGAATATTCTGCAGCATGACATCGAAGTGCGCTCAGTGCCGGGAGAGGGAACAGACTTTATTCTGTATCTGCCCATTATCTGTGATCAGCCGGTCGCTCAGGTGGCCCTGCAGGAAAGTCGTGTCGACAGCACTAATGTGTTTGCCGGACTTAATATCCTGGTTCTGGATAATGAAGCGGTCATTGTGAATGCCATGCGCTCGTTGCTGGAATCCTGGGGTGCTGTGTGTAAAAGCTACCTGAGTGTTCCAGAAGCTCTGGCTGGGCTTGAAACATACGGCTCTCCGGATTTTATGATCGTTGACTACCGTATGCCTGGCGATGTGAACGGCTGTCAGTTTGTCGCTCAGGCACGTCGTCTGGTGGCGGATGTTCCCGCACTGATTGTTACCGGTGATACCAGTGACGAGGTTGTGGCAGAGTTTGCCGCCTGTGGTCTGCCTTATCTGCATAAGCCGATTAAGCCGCCCCAGCTGCGGATTGTCGTTTCCCGGATTCTTAAGCGGGCGAGGTCTGCTGAAGCTGAAGAAGGCATCGTGATCAGCTGATAAATGGGTCAGCTTTCTTGCGTGTGGCTGCGCCTGTACTAGGCTTTCTGTAAACGGATGCCAGAGGGGCGGAGACATGCTCGCGTATTTTCTGATCGGAATGGTGCTGGCGGCAGCACTGTGTTTTGGTGCCTACTGGCTGATTCAGCAGAAGGTGCTGGAAGAAGTTCTTTCACTGGATGATGGCAAGGGCTATTTTCTGGTGGCCTGTATTCTGATTGGCTTTGTGTTGGCACTGGGTGGCTTTTATACCGGGCAGACGCTGGGCTTTGATCAGCAGGAGGCATCGTCCACGCTGATGGCGCTGGCAATCCTGCTGTATATCATGGTCACTATGCTTACCCTGATCTTTGGTCTGGTGAAGTTTCGTGAGCCGGAGCATTACTGAGCAGATTCTGTCATCCGCTGGCTGAAACCTGGCTGACAGTCTGTTATAATGCCCGCAGTTGATGTACAGCACTGATCGCAGCTCAATAAAAGGGGCCGCTACCGGAAACGGAAGCGGCCTTTTTGTGCCTTATAAGGCCGTGGCAGGGTGGCAAAAATGCCGCGCCGGCCAGTCTGCCTCCGTGCGCAAACTGAACCGGAGTCCACCGCGGGTGGCAGATCGGTTAATTTATCGGCAGCAGTACTTGCGGAAGGCAAATCCTTCCTATAGAATGCCGCCCTCTTTTGAATCAACCTGCCCTTGAAGGCGAGAAATTGATGAAAACATACAGCGCGAAACCAGAATCCGTAAAACGTGATTGGTTTGTAGTTGATGCAGCTGAACAGACGCTGGGTCGCCTGGCTACTGAGGTTGCTCGCCGTCTGAGAGGCAAGCACAAGCCAGAATACACTCCACACGTTGATACCGGCGATTACATCGTCGTGATTAATGCAGACAAAGTTCAAGTTACCGGTAAGAAATCCAGTGATAAGATGTACCATCGTCACACTGGTTACCCTGGTGGTCTGAAATCTATTTCTTTCGAGAAACTGATTGATCACAAGCCAGAACAGGTAATCGAACTGGCAGTTAAAGGCATGCTTCCTAAGAATCCTCTTGGTCGTGCCATGTTCAAGAAAATGAAAGTTTATGCTGGCACTGAGCACCCTCATACTGCTCAACAGCCGCAAGAACTGAAACTGGGATAAGATAATGGCAGTAACTCAATACTATGGTACCGGTCGTCGTAAGACTTCCACTGCACGTGTGTTCCTGCGTCCTGGTACTGGCAGCATCGTTGTCAACAAGCGTCCTCTGGATGTTTACTTTGGCCGTGAAACTTCCCGCATGGTAGTACGTCAGCCTCTCGAGCTGACCGAAAGCCTGGAGAAGTTCGACATCATCGTTAATGTTGCCGGTGGTGGCAGCAACGGTCAGGCCGGTGCGATCCGTCACGGTATCACCCGTGCTCTGATGCAATATGACGAAACTCTGCGTCCTTCTCTGCGTGCTGCGGGCTATGTTACCCGTGACGCCCGTGAGGTTGAACGTAAGAAGGTTGGTCTGCGTAAAGCACGTAAGAAACCACAATTCTCCAAGCGTTAATTCGCTGCGAAGAATCTGCTTCTGCAAAAGCGCTCATTGTCTTATGTCAATGGGCGCTTTTTTTATGGGCAAATCCCCATTGCCTGTGGGTTTTTCAGGTTGTCTCCCTTCCTTGTTTTCTTTACTATGTGCGCCGCTCTGTATGCTATGACGACTGTGCTCAGAAAAAAGAAAACGGGCAGCCAGCGTCTGGCAGGAAAGAATTTTTTTGATGGGAGAAGATGGTAATGAGTCAAGACGGCGTGAATAAAGGTCGGCGCACTCTGCTTCTGGGCGCGACCACTGCTGTCGGCGCTGTCGGTGCGGGCTTTGTTGCGGTGCCGTTCGTTAAATCTTGGGTTCCAAGTGAACGGGCAAAAGCGGCAGGCGCTCCGGCGAAGATCGACATCAGCAAAATTGAGCCGGGTGCAATGCTGACTGCAGAATGGCGGGGTAAGCCTGTGTATGTCGCACGCCGTACCCAGGAAATGCTGGATAACCTGCCTGGCCTGGCGGATCGTCTGAAAGATCCGGAGAACACGGTAAAAACCCAGCAGCCTGCATATGCTGACAATATTAACCGCTCGATTAAACCCGAACTGATCGTACTGCTGGGCGTTTGTACCCACCTGGGTTGTGCTCCTAAGTACAATGCAGAAGTGAAACCAGAACCGTTCGATCCTAACTGGAAAGGCGGCTGGTTCTGTCCTTGTCACGGTTCCCGTTTTGACCTGTCTGGTCGCGTATTCAAAGGCTCTCCGGCGGCTATTAACCTGGAAGTACCGCCTTATATGTACGAGAGTGACAGCGTGATTGTGGTCGGTGTAGACGAGGAGAAAGCCTGATGAGCAAGAACCAAAATACTCTGATGGGCTGGATTGACGATCGTCTGCCGGTTACTCAGACCTATGAAAAGCATATGTCCAAGTACTATGCTCCGAAGAACTTTAACTTCTGGTACTTCTTCGGCGTTCTGTCGATGATGATGCTGGCCAACCAGATCCTGACCGGTGTCTGGCTGACCATGAACTATGTGCCAAGTGCTGAAGGCGCTTTCGCTTCCGTTGAATACATCATGCGTGATGTTGAATGGGGCTGGCTGCTGCGTTACATGCACTCCACTGGCGCTACCTTCTTCTTTATCGCTGTATACCTGCACATGATGCGTGCTGTGCTGTACGGTTCCTACCAGAAGCCACGTGAGCTGATCTGGATCTTCGGTATGCTGATNTATCTGGCNCTGATGGCNGANGCCTTNATGGGTTACGTACTGCCATGGGGTCAGATGTCTTACTGGGGNGCACAGGTAATTATCTCCCTGTTCTCTGTNNTGCCTTACGGTGANGNNCTGACTGAATGGATCCGTGGTGNCNTCCTGATNTCCGGCGCNACNCTGAACCGNTTCTTCGCTCTGCACGTNNTNGCNGTACCTCTGGTGNTNNTGNNNCTGGTNGTTNTNCACCTGCTGGCGCTGCANGAAGTGGGNTCNAACAACCCNGACGGCGTTGANATCAAGAAACTGAAAGANGAAAACGGCAAACCGCTGGACGGCGTACCGTTCCACCCTTACTACACNGTNCACGANNTGGTGGGTATNGTGGTCTTCCTGATGNTNTTCTGTACNGTNNTGTTCTTCTTCCCTGAAGGTAACGGNTTCATGCTGGANTACGCNAACTTNGAACCGGCNAACGGTCTGAAGACNCCNGNGCACATTGCTCCTGTNTGGTACTTCGGNGCNTTCTACGCCATCCTGCGTGCGGTTCCGGATAAGCTGTTCGGTGTAATCGGTATGGCCGGTGCTATCGCAGTTCTGTTCGTACTGCCATGGCTGGACCGCAGCCCGGTTAAGAGCTGGCGCTACAAAGGCTGGATCAGCAAAATCTTCATCGTCGTGTTCGCTATCGACTTTGTGCTGCTGACCTGGCTGGGTACACAACCTGCAACTGAAACCCTGACCATGATCGCTCAGATCGCGTCAGTTATTTACTTTGCTTTCTTCCTGCTGATGCCGTTCTACACCCGCATGGAGAAAACAAAACCAGTACCAGAGCGTGTAACCGGAGGCCACTGAGAATGAAAAAGGTATTTGCATTAATTGCAGCGTTTATTCCGGCGGTTGCTATGGCAGCCGGTGGCAATGTCCATCTGGAAGAACACCGCACTGACCTGCACGACACTGCTTCTCTGCAGCGTGGTGCACAAACTTTCGCTAACTACTGCATGGGCTGTCACTCGATGGGGCACGCCCGTTACAACCGTGTAGCGAAAGACCTGGGTATCCCGGAAGAACTGATGATGGAAAATCTGGTATTTGCTGACAAGAAGTTCGGCGACCTGATGACCATCTCTATGGACAAGGCTGACTCCAAGCGTTGGTTCGGTAACCCGCCACCAGATCTGACTCTGGTAGCGCGCGTTCGTCGTCCGGATTGGGTTTACACCTATCTGCACAGCTTCTACGAAGATCCGAGCCGTCCATGGGGCGTGAACAACGTGGTCTTCAAAGACGTGGGTATGCCTAACGTTCTGGGTCACCTGCAGGGCACTCAGAAAATGGGAACCGCTGAAGTCAAAGTCGGTTATGACACTCTGACTGGTCAGGAAATCACTGAAGAGCATGAAAATGTTCTGTACCTCGCAGAGGAAGGTGAGCTGAGCGAAGAAGAGTTCGATAAACTGGTTTACGATCTGGTAAACTTCATGGTTTACATGGCGGAACCAATCGCACTTGAGCGTCAGAGCCTTGGCTGGTGGGTACTTCTCTTCCTGGCTATCTTCTTTGTTCCTGTTTACATGCTGAACAAAGAATATTGGAAAGACGTTAAATAAGACGATTCTGTCTTACTGACAGCGCCAGCCCGGCCGTGCAAGCGGTCCGGGCTGCGTTTGTTTTAGGTTAATCAGATTTTATTCAGATAAGTGAGGAAACTATGGGGGTTGTGGCAAAGCGCTCTTCCATGACGTTCTATTCAGATGCAGCTGATCATTACAGCCATCGTGTTCGTATCGTGCTGGCCGAAAAAGGCGTAGCAGTCGAGATCCATGACGTGGATCCGGACAACAAGCCAGAAGATCTGGCGACCCTCAACCCTTACAACTCACTGCCGACTCTCGTCGACCGTGATCTGGTTCTTTACGAGCCAAACGTAATGATGGAATNCCTCGATGAGCGTTTCCCGCATCCGCCACTGCTGCCGGTGTACCCGGTTGCCCGTGCGCAGAGCCGTTTGTGGATGAACCGTATCGAGAAAGACTGGGCTGTGCTGGTTGAAACCATCCTGACCGGTAAAGGCAAAGACGTTGATGCAGCGCGTAAAGAGCTGACTGACAGTCTGGTATCTACCAGCCCGATCTTTGCTGAACTGCCATTCTTTATGAGTGAAGAGTTTTCCATCGTGGACTGCTGTGTTGCACCTATCCTGTGGCGTCTGCCGGTACTGGGTATCGAGCTGAACGAAAAACAGTGCAANCCAATGCTGCAGTACATGGAGCGTCTGTTTGAACGCGAAAGCTTCCAGGCCAGCCTGTCTGAAGCTGAACGGGAAATGCGTGACTGATGACTGATACCATGACACCCAGCCGTCCGTACCTGATGCGGGCACTCAATGAGTGGATTCTCGACAACCATTGCACGCCTTACGTGTTGGTGGATGCCGCGTTGCCGGGTGTTCAGGTTCCGCAGGATTACGTTAATAACGGTCAGATCGTGCTGAATATCAGTCCNTCGGCAGTAAAGTCGCTGGAAATAGATAACGACGGCCTGTCATTTAATGCCCGTTTTGGTGGTGTCCCGATGCAGGTGTTTGTGCCTGTGGTGGCCATTCTGGCGATCTACGCCCGGGAAAATGGCCAGGGCATGGTGTTTGGTTCAGAGGCCGGTGCTCCGGATCCGGATCAGCCACCGACGCGGCCAACACCAGGCCCGGGGAAATCTCACGAGTCCCCCGGCAGTGGCAAACCATCGCTTAAGGTGGTTAAGTAATTCTGTCAGTCCGGCCGCTTCAGTGGCCAAGAAAGCCGCCCTCCGGGCGGTTTTTCAATTGTCCATCGCCTGTTTTGCCAGCGGTATTTTATTCGCCGGCTATGAATGCGAGCAGGTTAGTTGGCGCTATCTTTGTATGACATGATGGAGAGGCAGTAAATTGACTGCTGAAACTATCATGCAGTTACATGCCCTGATCAGAGGGCAATCTCAAACAGTAATGCATGGATTGCACACTCTGGAGTAACGGCACCTGGGGAATGTACCCGTGTTGCTCCGGTGTTCGCCGGTGCGCATCTCCTGAAAGAATCACAGGACGTGTGGTTCGCGTGGGCAGGAGAACACCGGGCAGATGAACGTAATGATGCAGTCCGGGACATATTTCCCCGGTTCTATTAATCAGGTTGAGAGCAGCAATGTCTGATCCGAAGCCACTGTTTTATCGTATGTCCGAACCGGTGCAGCGTGGTGCCGCAGANTTGCTCAGGTATTTTCAGCGGGCGCATCGCCGACTTCTGCATTGGGGTGGTCTCAAACTTAAACTGATTCTGGCCATGGTGCTGGTCGTGCTTCTGTCGGTGATAACGCTCAACCACTTTCTGGTCGGTCTGATGGAGGAATCCATTCGCGGGAAAGCTATTGAAGTGGGCAATATGGCGATTGGCCGGGTGGCCGACGCCTCTTTTAATGCCATTGTTGAGCGCACTTACGAGAACCGTGTAAACCTTGAAGAGATGATCAAGGAAGCACAGGAAGATCGCGCCAGTCAGTTGCTGGATATTTCTATTTATGCGCTGGAGCCCGTAGGCGACCATTACGTT
>PAJK01000095.1 GCA_002706025.1 Oceanospirillaceae bacterium | reverse complement strand
GCTATGCCACAGCGCCGACCCACTCGCAGGAGAGTCTGGCCTGCTGACCTCTGCATTTTACGATTATGTCCGTGGTCTGAGTGACGAGGTGCCCGCCGGGTACAGTGAAAACGGCATGCGCCTGTACCGGCATCTGGTGTATCTGGGCGCCGATCAGATGCTGGGTGGCTATTTCCCCGACGTCAAACAAACACTGGGCGATGAAAGCTGGCGCTCTTTGTTGTGTGCATTTATTCAGAGTTCTGCCTGGCAATCGCATTTTTATGGAGATATGACCGATGAGTTTATTGAATTTCTCAAACAACAGGCCGCTGACTGACAGCCTGTCACCATTGCCTGTGTTTATTCTGCGTCTGTGGCTGGCGCAGGAGTTTATTCATGCCGGTTGGGTGAAAGTCAGCGATGGACTGAATGCCCCGGAATTGTTTGCCGGTCTGGATTTCCCTTTCCCTGTCAGTCTTCTGCCTGCCGATCTGAACTGGGCTGTAGCAGGCTTTGGCGAGCTGATTCTGGGTGTCGCGCTGCTGCTCGGTATTTTTTCGAGGTTATCTGCAGCAGGACTTATGTTTATTATCTGGGTGGCTGTGTACTCAGTGCACTTCGATCTGGGCTGGCATGGCTGGAATCAGATTGATACAGAAAGCGGCTATGGTTTTAAAGTACCGTTGATGATGGTCATTATGTTATTGCCTGTGCTGGTCAACGGTTCCGGCAACTGGTCGGCAGATAATTACCTGAAGCATCTCAGCAGCAGCCTATGGTTATCGGTATTAACAGGAATGAAGTCCGAAAGAGCAGGGAGCGGAAAAACCCTTGATTACCACTCATGATATTTCGCAATGGGTACACCAGTGGCGCACACCTATGCTGCGCTTTGCTCAGCTGCACCTGTCGTCTGCCGATGATGCGGAAGATGCCGTTCAGGAAACTTTTGCCGCCCTGGTAACTTTTACCGGCAATAAAAAGCCCGATGATATCCGTGCCTACCTGTTTGGTATTCTGCGCAATAAAGTGAAAGACAGATTGCGCCAGCGTTACCGCCAGCCATTAGCGGATGAAATCAGCAGTGATGAATTTGATGAACTGCTTTTCGACCGCAAAGGCCATTGGCATTCCGGCGTTGCGCCAGCGCGCTGGTCTGCGCCGGATGAGGACACAGAAAGCAGCCAATTTTTTAAGGTGCTGGATATCTGTGTGAATAAGTTGCCGGAAAAACCAGCGCGGGTATTCACCATGAAAGAATTTATGGAATGCGATGCCGAGGAAATTTGTACAATTATTAATATCAGCAAGAGCGATTACTGGCAGTCAATGAGCCGTGCCCGTAAGCAGATTCATATCTGTCTGAATCAAAGCTGGTTTGATGGGGAGACATTATCATGATGAAATGCCAGGAGTTTATATTTCTGCTGACATCAGGCCAGTTAAAGGAAGGATCGGCTGTTCTCAAAAGCAGTGCCTTTATGCATCGGATGATGTGCCGCCGTTGCAGTGCGTTTTATCATAATGATAATACGCTGGCTCATCAGATTGATAGCTGTAAGAAATTCTTGCAGCAGAAGCCAGGCGATGACCTTAATGAACCGGACGAAAAATAATCGTCAGTCCAGACTGAAACCGAAAAGATTAATATTGGTCTGGTAGGGAATTTCTTCAGCCTGATTTCTGAGGTTGCTCAGCTGATCAATATAGGTCGAAATTTTATGAGCATTCAGGTTCTCTTCGCCCGGTATTGCGGTCATGGATTTCGTTGCCCGCAGCATGCTTTTCAACCCCTGAGTCTGTGAATACTGCTGATCATTCAGCAGAATAATTTCACTGCCGATATGCCAGTAAATATCCATATTTTTAATCTGCAAAGGACTCAGTGGCGGCACTAGTGGCACCAGGTCTTTTTCGGTAACGACACGGGTTAAAGGAATATCGGCGTAGGTATTGGCACCGGTGACATTGGTTACCTTAGGTTGTCCAAAGGTAATGACCCGGCTCGCCGGATGTCCATCCTGCTGGCAATACATAGCCAACACTACGGCGATAGCGCCACCGAGACTATGGCCGGTAATAATCAATGGTTTGTCGGTTTTCAGATAGGGTTTTACATCCTGATAGACGGCAGATGCCGCCGAGCGAAAACCTTTATGCAGGGTTATTCCCAGGGCTTCATCGGCTTCCAGGTTTACACTCAGGTCGACCATAACATTGGTCAGGTTTGCAGTACCGCGAATGGCAATGGTCTGAATGCCGTTGGCTTCGGCGAGAAAATAGCTGACCTGATGATCCGCAATCAGTGACTGGTGAATAAGCGTTTGTTGCTGATTTTCGAGCTGTGCTGCCAGTTCATTATCTGGCAGATAGGTATCTGAGGCGATTTGAGCATACTGATGCAGCACCGAGAATTCGCTTATGTGTTGCTGCCGTTCGTGTTGTTGTTCCTGCTGTTGTTCGTGCGCAGCTGTGTTGCCGGCAGAATCACTTTTTTGTATTCCCCCCGCAGGCGTTTTATCTGTGTCCGTTTCTGCAGCAAGTGGAGAAGTACAGGTAAAAGACAGCAAAGCAGCAGTGGTGGCAAACGCTGTCAGGATCCGGTGTGTAAAAAAGTGCAGCATATCTTTCATGTTGGTTAAAACGTTAAAAAGTTTTCTTACTGCACTCATTCGAAGCTCATGTGAAAGGTTATGAACAGGCTATTTTACCGCAGCTTCATTTTTACCGGTTTCACCTTTACCGTCTTTATCCTGGCCGGTTTCACCTTGGGCAGGTGCGAAGCGCTGATGTAACCATGCCAGCCCCAGCAGTGCCAGACCAAGCCCCATGAAAGATGCTACCCGCCAAAGCCCCGTGAGCCCTGACATATCGACTAAAAACAGTTTGGCGACCACGACCAGCAGCAATGCCATACCTGCACGGTACAGGGTTTGTTGCTGCAGTTTCTGTGCGGCGGTCATAACCGCAGCGGCGATTAACATCCAGACTACCGAGTAGGTATAAAGTTCACCGTCACTGGTGTGCTGGTTCAGGCTCATTGCACCCTGTTGCCAGAGGTGACGGATTTCCAGCGAGATAAACAGCAGCGCATTCAGACCTGCGGCGGCGGCTGCGTAGTAGCGATATTGATCACGACGCAGATACCACCAGGCGGCCATGATCAGTGTTGGGATGCCGTAGCTGAGCAGTAACAGGTTCCACAACGGCAGTATTCCGATCTCACTGCTTATTGCGGAATTATGGGTCCACAGCGGGTTATCTCGCAGCAGTATGATCAGCGCATAAGTCGCTCCGGCCAGACCCAGATGAATCAGGCTGACAATATGATAAAACTTCTGCATGTACTGGCTTTGCCCGGCGCGCCAGAAATAAATCAGCGAAGCCGTACCCCAGATAAATACGTCGAGACTGGCTTCGGTAAAACTGAATTGCTGGCGGAAAATATCGCCGTCGTACAGCCAGTAGCGGATTTCAGCTGCCAGAGTTAATACCAGCAGATGAATGGCACCGCCCTGTAGCCAGGCCTGCATTTTGCGGAATTCCGGAGCGCGCAGAATCCATGCTGCAGCGGCGCTGCAAAGGGTTGAACCACCAAAGGTCCACAGCGACCAGTGGCTGCCCGGCGGATAGCTCAGCAGCCATGGGTTAAAGGTAATACGACAGACGACGATGGCCAGTACGGCGCGGATCACCCAGGGCATAAAGGCAAGCTGATAATGTCTTTGTAACGCAGCCATAGATACCAGTTGTGCCGCCACTGCCAGCGTAAGAGTCGCTTCTTCCAGCATAATTACAGCTGCCAGTGAAAAGCCCACATGGGCGGCGGTAATCAGAACCACAGTAACCAGATCACTGAGGTTTTTGCTGATGCGGGTCAACCATAAATACAACAGGCCTAATAATGCAGCAATAAGCCCCCAGGCCCAGTCGCTGTGAAAAGCACTGAATAAATAGTAGCCGGCTGCCATTAACAGCAGCGGTGTGGCGCTCGCCAGTCCGCTCCAGAAAGCCGGGTAACGCACATGCCGGCGCAAAAGCCATAAAGACACACTGCAATACAGAACCGCCAACAACATAAAGCGTATTGCCAGTGCGGATTGATCAGCAATATCCGGGGCGATAAACAGCAGCTGATTCTGCTGCTCACTGAGATAGCTGACAAATGTGGCGAGCACAATGAGTGGCAACAGCAGTGCCGTCAGAGGATTTAGTTCAGCGCGGCGGTTTGCGCCAAGCAGCAGCGCCGGTAACAGCAGAACAATAAAGTAGTGACTGTCAGCAACGCCTTCTATAGTCAGGGTAATGGCCTGGGCGATAACGATAAGCACCAGCCCGGCAAGGGCAGGCCAGTCTGCGTTTTCGCGGATGTAATGCTGCATATACTGCAGCCAACTGCGCTGGTCTTCTTTCTCGCTTTTTTGAGTCAGTAACCAGTCAAAGCGCGGAACAGCAAGGAACAGATACGCCAGCGCCAGCAAATACAGAGAACGCACACCATCTGCCGGCGACGCTGCGAGACTCAGCAGCCACCATAACAGGCTGCCGGCAATCACGCCGGCCCACAGCCAGCGCTTCTGTACATAGGCAACAAGCCACAACGAAAAGGCTGTGAGTATGGTTATATAAATCAGCGCCATGGCGATATTGCCTGAGCCGGTATTCACCAGCAAAGGCACGATATAGCCGCCTAACATGCCCAGAGTTGCCAGCACCGGACCGTGCCTCAGCGCCAGTGCCAGGGTAGCAAAGGACACCAGTGCCAGAGCGGCGAAAATCAGCGTTGGCGACACACCGGGTAATAATTTAAAGGCGGCAAATAAGGCTGCATAAAGAATAATGCTGGCACCACCGGCCAGAGCGGCAAACACCGGATTCTGGCCTTTATTGCGGCGCAGCCATTCTGCGCCCATGTGTAAACCTGTGCCGGTCAGCAGCGACAGAATAATACGAGCCTGCGGCCCCAGCAGGCCCTGTTCGATGGAATAGCGCACCATAAAAATACCGGCCAGACCGACACAGATGCCGCCCAGCCACACCATCCAGTGATTACGCATATTATCGCTGAGGCGATCAATAAAACCCGGTTCCTTCGCTGCTGATGGTGTCGCTACTGAGGGAGCTGAGGAGGTTTCGGTAACGGAAGAAGCTTCGGTAATGGAAGCGGCAGGTGCTGATGCAGCTGCAGCGAATGGCACGGCTTGCGCTTCAGGCTGAGTCTCTGCAGCAGCTTCAGCTTCCGGTGCTGTTTCTGATGCTGTTGTTGGTGGTTTTGATGCTGTTAATGGCGCAGTTGCTGGTGTTGTTAATGGTTCAGTTGCAGAAAGCTCAGTGTCGCTTGTCTGTGTATGCTTCTGCTGTTGATTCAGCATCAGCTGCCGCAATGCTTTATCAAACTTCTTTTCCATACTTTGCAGCTGTTGCTGCAGACTGCGGACACGAAAAAAAGCCACACTGCCAAGCACCAGTGCGGTAAAAAACAGCACCACAATCAACAGGGCGAATAACGATAAAAGCGCTTCCATTTGCAGGTATCCATCAACAATTCAGAAATGAACCGGAGGCGGCACTATAGCCTTTGGCTGTGCTGATTGAAATGAACTGCGTCAGGCTTTGCACTGTGCCCTTACTCAGATACAAAAAACGCCGCTGCTGTTGGCGANAGCAGCGGCGTTNTGTNNGAACGGTTTCTGTAGCGGAATTATTCGACCGTAACAGATTTTGCTTAATTGCTTTAATGCATACCGGTACTCAGGTAACTCGGATGTTCAATGATTTCAGCCACCTGATGCACATTTTCCTGCCATTGCTCACGTCCGATCGGCCCGCCGAAACATAAACGCACCGCATCAGGTGGATTATTGTCAGTGGAAAATGCAGCACTGGAGACTGCACTGACACCCTGCTGGCGCAGATGAACGGCCAGTTCGGAAGGGTTCCAGTCGGAGTGTTTGGGCAGTGGCAGCCATAGATGGAAAGCGCCATCGGCAGAGCGGATATTATTTTTTCCCAGTTCCTGTTCGGCTATGCGCAAGCGGGCAATGGCTTCGCGGCGGATACTTTTAATCATCTGATCCGCTGTGCCATCCAGTATCCACCGGCTGACCAGTGCATCGGTCAGTGGNCTCGACATAACATTCAGTACGCGCATGACGGCAGCCAGTCGCTGGCCTTTGCGTTTACCGGGTGTGTGCAGNAAAGCCGAGCGTACGCCAGGACCGAAGCATTTTGANGTTCCGGTAATATACCAGCTCAGATCCGGTATCAGCTCACTGAAACTGACNGGGGCTTCTTCCGCCAGCATGGTGTAGGCCTCGTCTTCAATCACCGGAATACTGTAACGCAGACAAACATCGGCGATGGCTTCGCGACGNTTCTTGCTGATGGTGGCAGTGGTCGGGTTCTGCAGGGTCGGATTGAGGTAAATGGCTCCGACATTACCGAGTTTGCAGATCTCTTCGAACGGTTTTACCAGCGGCCCGTCATTATCCCGTGGCAGAGAGTAAAGACTGATACCGAGATGAGAGGCGATGGCTTTAATACCGGGGTAGGTCAGTCCTTCCACACACAGCACCTGATGCTTTTCGACCAGGGTGCTCATCAGACCGACCAGTGCAGAGTGAATGCCGGGGCAGATCAGCACCTGTTCCAGCTGCGGATTGGGTAAGCGGTTATCGAGCCATACCAGNGCCGCCTCGCGATTATCCTGAGTGCCGCCAAAAGGCTGATAACGCAGCATGGAGTAAATATCGCGTTGCGCCATAACGCCGATGGCGCTGTCGCGGATCTGCTCGACCAGCGTCGGAATGGCCGGCTCGATCACCAGGTTCATGGTCATTTCATAATTGCCCAGATCCGGGCGGACAGTNGCCGTCTGACCTTTAACAAAAGAGCCTGATCCCGGGCGGGAATCTATCAGCCCCCGGGTTTTGGCTTCCTGGTAAGCACGGGCGGCGGTGGTGTAATTGATACCNGTGGCNGTGGCCAGATCGCGTAATGGTGGCAGCCGGTCGCGGATCTGCAGTCTGCCACTGTCGATGTCTTCGGCAATCAGGTCGGCAATCAGCCGGTAGGCAGGAATACCTTCACTGTTTTTCAGACGGCGCGCCCAGCGCACGAGTTCTGTGTTTTTCATCGTTTCCCTGGTGAGAGATTNTCCATGTGTGGAGACTCTCTTCTTGTATGTAGATGCGATCAATTTTTCAATGATTGCATCNATTNCCNCANCGAGCCAGTCNTTATTTCAGGTTCTGNCAGTCAGATTTCAGNATATAACTATATTNGCATAANGGTGGCGTTTTCTCTGGGCNGAACGGTATTTTTNGGCACGGATATAGTGCAAAAAACCATATTAATNTGATCGGGTATTGATTGTATTTCCATCGTTTTTAAAAAAATTTTCTCTCTTCTGAGGAGTTTGACAACTCATTGATTGCATATTGATAGCAATCACTTAACGCAATATTGGCCCCCTGATTGCTCTGACTTGATTGCACTTATTGATCGCATCGGGAGATGCCCATTGTGATCAGCTTATAAATCCAACAGGAGCAGAAAAATGCCAAAAGTTACTCAGCCAATGCATAAAGACGGTGATTTCTTCGTCGATTACGAAGAAAAAGTGTTTGAGGATGTTAAAGCTAAAGAAGGTGAAAAAGCCCTGGTGACCTTCCACACCGTGGCCTTCGAAGGGTCTATTGGTCTGGTGAATATGCTGCAGGCAACCCGTCTGCTGCGCAAAGGTTACGAAACGTCCATTCTGCTGTACGGCCCGGGCGTAACTCTGGGTTTGCAGCGTGGTTTCCCGACACTGGGTGATGAAGCTTTTCCGGGTCATCAGAACTATGCCAACCAGCTGAAAAAGTTTATGGCGGAAGGCGGTAAAGTTTACTGCTGCCGTTTTGCTCTGCAGGCGCTGTACGGTCACGGCGAACCTTCACTGGTGGAAGGTATTACCCCGATCAATCCGCTCGACGTGATGGATCTGAAACTGCTGCACATGCGTGATAACGCAGTGATCATCGATACNTGGACTCTGTAAGGAATACGCGGCCCATGACTGCTAACAACAACAGCAGAACCGTCAGGGCCGCGGCCGTTCAGATCGCTCCGGACCTCCGCAGCGCCAACGGCACGCTGGCCAATGTATTGAACGCGATGGATGAAGCCGCCGCCAAAGGCGTTGAGCTGATTGTGTTCCCGGAAACCTTTGTCCCCTGGTATCCGTATTTTTCATTCGTCCTGCCGGCGGTGCAGTGTGGTCCCGAGCACCTGCGCCTGTACGACGAAGCCGTGGTGGTGCCCGGCCCGATCACTGATGCTGTGGCAGAGCGGGCGCGCAAACACAGCATGGTGGTGGTGCTGGGCGTGAACGAACGTGATCACGGCAGCCTCTACAACACTCAGTTAATTTTTAACGCCGACGGTCTGCTGGTGCTGAAACGCCGCAAGATTACGCCGACCTATCACGAACGCATGATCTGGGGGCAGGGCGATGCGTCTGGCCTGAAAGTGGCGGACACCACGGTCGGCCGCGTCGGAGCGCTTGCCTGCTGGGAGCATTACAACCCGCTGGCGCGTTATGCGCTGATGACGCAGCACGAACAGATTCACTGCAGCCAGTTTCCCGGTTCTCTGGTGGGGCCGGTATTTGCTGACCAGATTGAAGCAACCATCCGTCATCACGCACTGGAATCCGGCTGTTTTGTGGTCAATGCCACTGGCTGGCTGACCGATGAACAGATTGAATCCATTACCCCGGATGAAAAGTTACAGCAGGCGCTGCGCGATGGCTGTAACACCGCGATTATTTCGCCGGAAGGCAAGCACCTGGCACCAGCGCTGACACAGGGCGAAGGTATGGTGGTGGCCGACCTCGATTTCAGATTGATCACCAAACGCAAACGCATGATGGATTCCGTCGGCCATTACGCGCGGCCGGAGTTGTTGCGCCTGGCGATTAATGATCAGCCCGCGGATTACCAACAACCAATGCATCCGCAGGATGTCCGGGCAGAAGCTCAGACAACATCCGCTATTGCAGGAGAACATAATGAATCCCTCTGCCGAATCGACTCAGCGTCTGCTGACTGAGTTGCAGACCCGTGGTCTGCGTCTGACCCGCCCGGAACAGCGGCATATGGTCCGCCGTGGCGGTGCGGGGCCGTCCGATCATCAGCCGGTGACAGTGGATGGCACAACCGTGATGGTGCCCATTTACACTGAATCGGCCTGGGATTCGCCGTTTTCTGTGGAATCACTGACTGACGGTGAGCAGATTATTCAGCATCAGGAAAACAGTCTGATTCCGCTGCATAACGTCAGCTTTACCAGCGAGCCGCGCTTTTATCAGGGCAAAACAGCGGATGGGATTCCCTATTCTCATATCGCCACCCTGCACGGCCGTGACGTGCTGGCCACGACGATTCTGCAGACCTGCATCCGTTACGAAAGCCGTAAAAAAGCCTGCAAATTCTGCTCAATCGGGCAGTCGCTGCGCGCCGGACGGACGATCGCGGAAAAAACGCCTGCGCAGTTGGCAGAAGTCGCCAAAGCAGCGGTGGAACTGGATGGCGTCAGCCAGATGATTATGACCACCGGCACACCAGCGACGCCCGACCGTGGTGCGGCAGTGATGGCTGCCAGCGCGCGGGCAGTGAAAGCTGTGGTGGATATTCCCATTCAGGGCCAGTGCGAGCCGCCGCGCGATTCATCCTGGTATCAGGTCATGAAAGACGCCGGCATCGACAGCCTCGGCATGCACCTCGAAGTGCTGACGCAATCCGTACGCGAACAGATTCTGCCAGGTAAAGCCGAAGACACGCTGGAAGATTATTTCGCAGCCTTCCGTGACGCTGTCGCCGTGTTCGGGCGCGGGCAGGTCAGTACTTACATACTGGCAGGATTGGGTGACAGCGCGGAATTTATTCTGCAGGTCTGTGAGCAGCTGATCGACATCGGCGTTTATCCCTTTGTCGTGCCCTTCGTGCCGATCAGAGGCACGCCGCTGGAAGATCATCCGTCGCCGGACGCCGCCTTTATGGAAAGTATTCTGCGGCCACTGGGCCAGCAACTGTATGCCGCCGGCATGACGGCAGAAACCGGCAAAGCCGGGTGCAGCAAATGTGGCGCCTGTTCGACGCTGTCACAGTATGAACAGGCTGCCGCTGCAGAAGCCAGCGATTCCAGCGGCAGAGGGCAATAGCGATGCATCATCCCGACTACTCAGATTACACCATCAAGTGGGCCACGTTACCGTGGGAAGTGGAGCAGGCTTACGCCCTGCGGCGGCAGGTTTTCTGCGCTGAACAGCATCTGTTTGAAGCCGATGATCACGATGCAGTGGATGATCGCGCGCGCACCCTGGTGGCGCTGGGCAATCACGGTGGCTGGCATCAGGAAGTGGTCGGCACGGTACGTATTCACTGCGAAGGCGAGCGTCTTTGGTATGGCTCGCGACTGGCCGTCAGCCCGCATTTCCGCAGTCAGGGACAGCTGGGTTCCACGCTGATCCGGCTGGCGGTGAGCAGCGCCCATGCACTGGATTGCAGTACCTTTCTCGCTACGGTTCAGGTGCAGAACGAAGTGCTGTTTAAGCGCCTGAACTGGCGGACCATTGAATACCGCGAAATCCATGGAATGGAGCACGCCCTGATGCAGGCAGACCTGGCGGCTTATCCACCCTGTTACACGCCACAGAGCGGCTTCGTGGTGAAAGCCCGTAACCCATACCGCCACACCGGTATCTGGGGAGGTCTTCTGGACAGTAGCTGGCAGCAGCACAAGGTAGCGGCATTATGAACACAATCGCCTCAGCCGACGCACTGCAGAGACTGCTGGCAGACGTTGCACAGCGCAGCGGTATCGGTATGAAGCAGGATATCGCCGCAGTAAGCAGACACTTACCGGCATTACCGCCGGGCTGGCATCCGAACGGCGACGATTGCGCAGCCATTCCGGCCGGTCCGCACGGTGACAGTGGTTATCAGCTATTTGCCATTGAAGGGATGCAGGGCCGTTTCGTGACGGAGCAGCCGTGGTTTGCCGGCTGGTGCAGCATCATGGTGAATTGCAGCGATATCGCCGCTATGGGCGGACGCCCAACTGCGGTGGTTGATGCGCTCTGGTGTGACGGTGATCAGCCGCTACTGGCGGAATTACTGCGCGGTATGCGCGATGCAGCATCTGCTCTTGGCGTTCCCATCGTTGGCGGCCACACCAATATCCGTTCTGACCAGGCCAATCTGGCAGTGGCTGTGCTCGGTCACGCTAAACGTTTATTTAGCGCCTTTGCCGCGCAACCGGGACAGATACTGGTGGCGGCGATTGATCACCGGGGGCAGTTTGAACACGACAGCCTGAACTGGAATGCCGCCACCCGCGCACCGGCTGAACGTCTGCGTGGCGATATGGAATTGCTGCCCTTGATTGCCGAACAGGGACTGGCTGACGCCTGCAAAGATATCAGCCAGGCAGGCTTGCTGGGCACCAGCATTATGTTGCTGGAAAGCTCGCAGTGTGGCGCCCGTATCAATCTGGATCAATTGCCTGAACCGCCGCAGGTTTCCATGGCGGATTGGCTGTGCGCATTTCCCAGCTTCGGCTATCTGCTGACCACGGACGAACAAAGGTTACCGCAGTTGCTGGAGACTTTTGCGGCACGCGGCATAACCGCTGCAGCAATCGGCAATATCACCGACAGCCGGATACTGCAGATCAGTCAGGGTAATGCAGAGTACAAATTCTATGACCTTTATACAGACAGTCTGACAGGGTTTTGCCGATGACAGATTGCGGCTGATTTTTAACAGGCCCTAACAAATATCCATTTATTTTTATGGCGGCACCCGTCCGTCAGGGAGAGCTTATGCCCGCAGTTAACTTTTATATCCGCTGGCCAGATGGCGTAGAGCAGCAATGTTATTCACCTTCCACTGTTATTTTCAGCGCTTTCAGCCCCGGTGATGAAATGCCACTGAGCGAATTTATGCACAAAGCAGAAGAAGCGCTGACGCAAGCCAGTGAACGGGTAAAAGCCAGTTATGGCTATTACTGCTCAAGCGCTGCGGATCAGCTGGGGCAATTAAAAATAAAAGCGCAGAGCTATAACGATCAGAACGCTACGGTAGCCATTCTGGCTATGTCAGAAATTTCGCGATGAATAAAAAAATTATTAAAGACGAAATTAAATAACCGGAATTAAAAAATATTATCCGGCAAATAATGAGTGAAATAAGAGAGAATGTTATGATAAGCACAAAGCACAATCACGTTGATGTTATTATTGTTGGTGGCGGACAGGCCGGCCTGAGCATGAGTTATTTTCTGCAACAGGAAAATATAAACCATGTCGTATTTGAAAAAAATACAGTCCTGCACGGCTGGAAAAATGAACGCTGGGACTCATTTACACTGGTAACACCTAACTGGCAGTGTGATCTTCCTGGCTTGCCTTATGACGGTGATGATCCGAAGGGGTTTATGACCGGCAAACAGACTATTGAATGGCTGGAACGCTTTGCGCAACAGGTCAATGCGCCGGTGCATGAAGGTGTGACCGTCAATCTGGTCAGCATGGACGATAACGGCGTTTACCACGTTAACACCTCAGAAGGTGATTTTACTGCAGACCAGATTGTGGTTTCTTCCGGTGGTTATCACGTACCGGTTATTCCGCGCATGGCCGAACGTATTCCGGCAAGCGTTCAGCAACTGCATTCTGCACAATATAAAAATGCCGCGCAGCTGCAGGAAGGTGCCGTGCTGGTGGTTGGCTCCGGTCAGTCCGGTGCTCAGATTGCAGAAGACCTGCACCTGGAAGGTAAAAAAGTATTTCTCGCCACCGGTGATGCACCACGGGTAGCGCGTTTTTACCGTGGCAAAGATGCCGTCGAATGGCTGGATGATATGGGCTATTACGAAATGTCCGTCAAACAGCATCCGTTAGGTAAAAACGTTGCGCAAAAAACCAATCACTATGTCACCGGACGTGATGGCGGCCGCGATATTGACCTGCGTAAATTTGCTACTGAAGGTATGGAACTGTTTGGTCAGATGACCGAGTTTGATGGCGAGAATCTGCTGTTTAAACCTAACCTCACCGATAACCTGAAAAAAGCCGATGACACCTACAACAACATCAATGCCCGCATCGACAGCTGGATTGAGCAGCAGGGAGTAACCACGGAAGAGGGACCATCCCGCTATCAACCTGTGTGGGAAGTTGCAGAAGAACGCACACACCTGAATCTCGCCGAATCCGGTATTACCTCTATTATCTGGTGCATTGGCTTCCGCCCGGACTTCAGCTGGCTCGACGCCGCAGTCTTTAATGGTCAGGGGCATCCCTGCCACGACCGTGGAATCACCAGCGAACCTGGTCTGTATTTTATCGGACTGCCATGGTTACACACCTGGGGATCAGGCCGTTTTGGCGGGGTAAAACAGGATGCGGAATATCTTTGTAACGCCATTGTGAAATACAAAGAGTCGTTGCCTGCAACTGAAAAAGAAGTGGCTTCAGTCGGCTGAATTTGATTCTGTAAGTGGTGCTTTCTCCTGCGATAAAAGCAGTTGTAGTTTCGAAATAAAGTTGGTAACTAAACCTGCCTGGAAAGCCCATTTAACCGTACTGGGAATGGGCTAAGAAATAATAAAGTTGGTAACTAACCAACCTGGATTCTCTCCTGAGGCTAAAAATCACGTTAATAAAGTTGGTAACTAACTATTTTCTGGTAGTGCTAGCTCCATCTCATAGCGGTTGTAACGCAAATTCGGAGTAGTGGTTGCTTTTCCATCAAAAAGCACGTCTAGCAGTGTATCACTTCCTTTTTCATGTACAGCCTGGATCACTCCAGATCCAAGGTGCATGTGTTTAATAATTAATCCTTCCGCACATAGTCTCGCCGGAGACTCTTCTTCTTTTATGACTGCCTGTTTCCAGTTTTTATCGAACATGTAGCTGTCGATGTGACTCGTAGGGCTCTGTAAAGGATGAACTATCGGATTATGGCCGTTCCCTGCATTTTCAACAACGTATAACCAGAATCGATCACTTTCTCTAGCTGCAAATTGATATTGAGTATGTGAGATTCCCACTCCGGCAGCATCCCAAGCCCCTGACTTTCCTTTTACTTCTATATAACGAATCTCACCCGTATGGGTATCTGTACTTTCGATGTCATAACCAGGATGTGTTTGAGACATTTCCTTTGGAATACGCCCCCTCAAAAGTTCATATTTGCAGACTGCGTCTCGAGCAATGGCTTCTATTGCCAGGTTTTGACGATGTTTGTCGCTGCCGTTCTCGGACTCTGAGTTAGACTCTGAGTCTGATCGGACATAAGAAAGCAGCTGATGATCTCTGGCTTTCTTGTGCTCCGCCTTTTGCTGAGAGCGTCCAGTCTTTTCAGTGTGTTGCTCCGAAACCTGAGTTGAGCTGGGGCGGCTAGAACTGCTTGATCGAGAAGATGAAGGCGAACTTGAGTAGTTAATATCGGCGACTTGGTTTGAATCGTACTCTGTAGGGGGGAGGGTAGATCCATGCGGAACCGCGCTATCTGCCTGCTGGGCGTTGGGTTGAGGATATATTTCATCAGCTTCGACCTCACTTGTTGAGTATGAGTCGCTATCGTCAAATGGAATTACAGACTCATCATCTTCACTCTCAACATTCGGTGAAGTAACCCCTTCCAGAGTCTCTAGCTCCGTTTGCGAGAGGGGTTTGATACCTGCGTCAGTTTGATCTTCAGCAGCATCGGAGGCAGAGAGATCCATCAATTTACTCAAGCCAAGAATAATCTGTGGAACTGACTCCCCAGAAGAACCAGGCAAGCAGCTATGAAGGAAAACCTCGAGTAGTTTGCTCCATCTTTTTCTGCCCAAATTTGGAAGGATGTAAAGCTTGTTTGCGTCTCCAAGATAATGAGTATCAGCGGTCACCTCGGGAGAGCGATGAGCGTCACCACAGATATCTACCGTCGCTACTACTTTCAACTGTTCTACTGTAAAAATACTTGCTGCTGCCGCTGCTTTTCCTACTGCAGATGCAAGACTGGATGGGTAGTTGTACAAAGATCTTTGGATTGTGCCTGCATGTAATCTAAACTGCTTTTGCATTTCAGTGCAGGGTGCCATTTCACCGGCTACCTGTGACATCTCAACGCCGCACATTTCTCTTAGAGATGCGACACCAAGAGCTTTTAGCAATGGAACGTCTTCAGGCTGATAGTCGTAAAGAGCAGTATCTAGTTCATCACCAAAAAATGATTGATGCCAAGCACTATCAGCCATGAGTAATTCATCAGGATAAGCAAATACTCCAACTTTGCTGACCAGACATTGCGATTCTTTCAGGCGGTCAAGTTCCCCCTCTGAAAGCTCTTCAACTGCTAAGCGGATCTGCTGAAAGCAGTAGAGGTAGATTTGCTGGTATTCTTTCGACAAATCAAGCCAGACGCCCTTACTGGAAATATCCAGAATGACCTGAATGAAGTCCCGTGATTCCGGTGCTTCTCTGACTCCAAACTCATCTAATAAGCTGCTGTAGTTAACAAACTGCTTTGGCACTTGATAGCAAAGAGAGCCCAGTTTTGGGTTACTGAAAAATAACTTTGATGGACCTATATAAGCGTTTAAGGCATCGACATAGATGCTGGCACTATTTCTGAACTCCTCAAGGACTGAAGAATAATTCCCTCGTAGTTCATCCAAGCGGCTGTTCAGAATCTTGTATGTTTCTATCGAAGGGTCAATATTTTCTTTGACGCACTCTTTAAGATGAAGCACTACAGTCCAAGTATTTGGTTCCATGGTCAAGCCGAGAGTTTCCAGAAAATTTCGGCTCATCCTCTTCCAATTGCGGAATCTCAGGACTGGTGCCACATCGCCTTGAGTTGAAAAGGCGGCATACTGGCTTGGGGAGAAGAGATTTGCGGGTTCAAACCAGTTCTCTGAAGTATGCATTGCAGGTAAACAAGGGGTGTACTCCAAGGAAGAGATGGCTGATTCAACAATTGCTCTGGATTCATGAGAATCGAATAATTCAGCCAAAGCATAAAAGCATCTCTCTACCACACTCAGAGTACCCGTGTCAGAGGGCGTATGTTTCTCAGTGAGGAACAGCACTCGATCCACCAACAGCTTTGCGGGAGGCTGGCTCGGTACTCCTAATTCAAAGAGAAATTCTTTGAAAGCCCTTTGCCTATTCTGCGGAAAATAGCTTGAATCAACCCAGATCTCATCCGCGTCCCCAATAAGCTCTCTGGTTTCTTCACTCTCGTATAGAACATTGCTTACAGAAGACCAATCTCCCGATTTTGTCGGGATTAAAGGTAGGTCTCGAAGGCTTCGACTTGATGCTGTATCTGCCAGAATTTCATCGGAGTGTACCTGTAGTTCAGCAAACAGCTTTGGCATTAGCTCTGCATTTCGTGGGCCTGTTTCATCGAAGTAGCGTGGCAGGATCTTCTGAATGAAAGCACCAAGGGTTTGCTCTTCTACATTGAGTTTATTTCGAAGAAAGCTTCTGGTGCGCTTGTTAAGTACGTCGACATTTATTAGCTTAGCCTGAGAAAAAGGATCCTGATAATTCCCGGGTAAAAGAGCCTCTGAGGATTTAATCATTTCCTTTCCGGATGGCCATAGAGGGATTTTGGCAAGTCTGTCCAAGTCTGACTGAGACAGACCAGAATCGTCAAACTCGAGAAGCGCACTGTACACAGCTTTTAAAATATCGAGCCTGCCTTTTTTCAAAGAGGAAGACAAAAACTCAATCTGTTGGGCCGACTCCATGTGTGCGATAACATCATTAGCGCTCAGTTCTTTGACGAGTGCTTTGATATTCGGGTACTCATCCAACTCTGGTGTTAATAGGTTCAAACCAGGTAACCCTTGCTGGAAGTTCGCGATAGCCATAGTGTCAGGCAGAACTCGACATCCCTGAAGCTGAGCTGGTTTACTATTAACTGTAAGAAAAATACTCAGGCACTGCAGACGTGTAACCGAAACTTTTTCAGAAGCTGAAGATTTTGGAGAGTTAGCTGATATCAAGCCTTCAATAATTTTCCACAGGGGTGAATAAAAGGCTTCTAACGTTCTTTCTTTCGCGGGGATGAAATCTAAACGATTCTTTAATTTATCAACCAATATCGCAAGAGATAGATGTTGGGCTTTTAGATTTGCCAATACGTCTCTGTAACTGTTCAGTGATGAGTCAACAACACGTATATTCAGCAAACGAAGAAGATACTGCTGTTGTGAATCAAACCCTGGCTTGGTTATACAAGTGAACTTAGCTAGCTCCAGGCTGCCATCGCTGGTTCTTACAATGGCTTCATTAAATAATTTATCCTTGAGCTTTTTCCAATAAGCTTCATAAATGTCAGGGTATCCGAGCTGGGAAGATGTGAATCGAAACGCTCGTTGAATCAATGTCCAAAACGCCTGGTCTCCCAGTTCCTCCAGCAAAAATTTCGAATTATTGGCAAGAAGGGATGCAGACTCATGAATCAACATCTCATTCCAATGCTGCTGGTACTGGTTGCCCTTGAAGACAACTTCTTTCCTATCAGTTTCCGGGAAAAAGTCTCCATTGATATGAAGAGGTAAGCCACTGGCTTGAGCAGTCGGCAGAAAGGCATAAAGCAACCCTTCGTCCAGAGTTTCGGGCGTTTTCCTGATAGCGACGGTGAACTTTGGAGAGCGGTTTTGCTGCAGAAGTATCTCAGAGCGGGAATAAAGCTGTTCAGCGGCTTCCGTTGCATCTCCACTGAGAAGTAACCAATCCTCTGAGTAGTCATCAGGTGCATGGATCAACCGGACTGTTTCAGCGCCAACTCGCTCTATCGAGCAAGAAAGAAGCATTGCACCATTACGGCTTACAATGGCCTTCCGAAGGTGTTTTAGAAACAACAAGCTCTTTTTAATAGACTGCTGAAATTCCAGAGCCAATTGCTCAATAAGCTTGTCAGTGATGTGCCCTGTCGCGAGCCTCATCCGTCCCTGGCTTTTGGGATTTTTGGCCCAAGGCAGAAAGAACCGGGTTCCCGTGGTATCGGGTGATGGCGTGTATTTCCAACTGGCAATCTCTGGCTGCAAAGTCAGCGTCAGACCGGATGAGGTTATTTGTGGGTTATCAGTAACCTGATAAGACGAAACAAACCCGATCCCAAATCGTCCGATATTCTCGCTTTTCGCTGCTTTCCCACCGCTGCCAACATTCGTGATTCTGTGAAAATCACAGGCATATCCGTCGTTCGTCAGCCAAAGGCATTCCCCGTTAAGGTCTCCGCAGTATGAAAATTCTCTGTTGTTGTAGATGTAGAGGCCATCGTCACAAATATCGAAGTGCACCTCATCAGCCTTAGCATCATCAGCGTTCTGAAGTAATTCCAGAGCCATGACGTCGTAGCCCTGCAGTGAGGCTAAATGACTTTTGATGTTTCCCAGAAGGTCAGCCGTGTAGTTACCGGAGCGAGTCTCGGTTGATTCCATTTATCCGTTCCATGTTATTGGATGCTAATACACATTCAACAACATCCTGATCTCAAAAAAAAGCCAACAGTCTTTCCCTGAAGTTCCCATCCAGAACAAGCTGGCAAGCAACCCCTGAACGAGTACCAGGCAGTAGAGAGTTGGCTCCCTTCGTTGGTTTTTCGTCAATGTTCGCCAGCGCGACCATTGAGAGACTACTGTTTGGGGGTTGAGGTGACTGATAGCCATCAGCGTCGAAGGGGACCTGTTGCAAGTGTTCACCGCTGGCTAAATGGCCGGGCAGGTCTTCAAGCAGTCGTTCCGAAAACTGTTTGAGTTCAGGCTCAGCAAGCATGAACATCCAGGCCTGATCATCACCGACGCTCCTGTGTCTTAGTACTCTGCCCAGCACTTGTCTGAAGTACATTTCAGTACGTACCCGACTCAGGTAACAACAAACCGACAGGCGCGGAATGTCTGTGCCTTCCGAGATCATACCCACAGCAATAATCCACCGTTCCGAACTGACTCGAAACTCGTTAATCAGGGAGCTGGCATCAGGTCGATGGGTCGTTACAACTTTTCCGACCTCGCCCATTTCCACCAGATATTCGGCGATTTGATGGGCATGACTGATATTTGTAGCCACGACCAGGCCTGCGGCATCAGGCGTACTTTCGCGAACAGAATTCAGCCGGGTTTGAGCAAGTTTGAGTAATTTGCGGTTGATGTCGGGGTTGGTGACGAGCGTTTCGAATGTTGCATCTGACTTTTTCAGTAACGCGGCGAAGTCCTGATACGTTTTCAGTACGCCCGCAGAGCCTTTTAAGCCCACTTTTAGATGGTCCAGCAAGGTAATATTCGGAACTCTGCAAACTTTTTCTTTAACAGCATCCGTTAGCGAGTAGCAATAATCGACGATCAAATGCCCTTCAGGTGTTGAATATCGTGCAAGCGCGATGGACCCGAAGTCAGAGCGCCATGGAGTACCTGACAGCGCCAATGTGAAATTAGCCGCATCCTGGATTCGTTGAATGATCTTTTGTCCCCAGATGTTTGGCCCTTGAACGCTGCTGCCTCCCGAGCAGTGATGAATTTCATCGAACACAGCCAGCACCCTGAGATCATCAAACAAGCGCCAGAATGACTCATCCCGATATTCCAGCGATTGGTATGTCACTGCCATTCCAGCTGCATTGATTTGGCCATCGAATGGCTTGCCAATGACTTCGATGAACGTACGCTGAAAGCCATCGACAACCTGACAGGATGGAGCGAAGCAAACGACGGCATCGATTATCCCTTCACAAAGCAGGCGCTTGCCCAATTCAGCCGCCATCCTTGTTTTTCCAGCAGCCGGGGTCGCTTGGCAGAAAAAATGTTGTTGATTACGATAATGCATAAGTGCCTGATCAACGCACTCTGACTGCCAGCGCCGAAGTGTCATCCCATGGCCCCAATTTTCTGCAAAGCCGATTCAAGAGCATTGATGTGCCCGAGTAGACGAGAGCTGTTGTCACGGGACGTAACCAAGTCTGATTCCAAGGTAGCTTTCAGTTCTGGAAGGTCCTGAATCATCTGGGCATATCGTTCTGTTTCGCCGTAGGATGTGAGCAGATCCAGCCGGGTCTCTCTGAGCATTTGTTGCAGAACTTCAGCAGTGTTCTTTTTCTCTTTTGGTTTTTCGCACTTGCTGATGTCTGGAGACATATCTACCGCTTGCTGCTTTGGCTCAGCAGGAGTTTGCTTTACCTGCATTCCTTTACCGGGCTGAGTCAGTTTTGGTGATATCCCATCGGGCTGCTGCAAGACGACAAAACGTTGGCCACGAGCTTTTCTTTCGGAATGGTGTTCTACCCATCCGCAATTGATCATTTTTCGAACCTGATCATAGAGATACATTCTAAGGTCGGGCAGTGAAACTCCATTTGGATCAACGCGCTTCAGATAGCGATCGCGCAGCTCCATGACAGTGAAACAGCCAGATTCCTCTTCCATGAGAATGTGGTAAAGAACTTCATCGATGGTTACAGAGGAAGGTTTCATTCGCTTACGCCTCTAAAAAATACGGATTATAATCCGTGGTTATATAAGCCGCAAAGTTAAACATTACTGCTCTTTAGGAGAGCAGTAATGAATGATTTGGCAAAAGCCCTTGGGGCCAATATCAGGGCGAAAAGAAAGGAGAGTGGCATCTCTCAGGATGCTCTGGCGCTGGAATGCGGGCTGGACAGAAGCTACATGGGGCGAATTGAGAGGGGGGAGGTGAATATCACTATTGAGAAGCTTTATAAAATTGCAGCTCAGCTCAATTGTTCAGCTGGAACACTTCTCCCTTAAATGGACTACTTACAGACCTTCATAAAGGTATCGTAGTGGCGTTTCAGGAACTGCCGTGTCAGGTTTGTGACCGTAATGGATAGAGAACGACCTGACAGTGACTGGTAGTATGCATCATGTATATTTTTGCTGATCGCTAAACTCAGGTCATCCGGGTTTACAGATATAAGAAAGCGATCGAACAGGCGATGCAGATCCACGCGCAGCAGTAAGCCATTGTCTATCAGATTAGAATGATCACCCATGTACGGCATGATATGAGCAGCTTCGAGTACGGCGGCCTCTGTGCAACCAGTGAAGCAGCATTGTCCTGAATATCTTCTTACTACTAAGTCGCGAAACTCTTTTTGGCCAATGCGCAGAACCTGTACTCTGCTTGATCGCGTGCGTTGGTCAAGACCGATAAGAGATGACTCTGCTTCAGGGGTAGCTCTCAGTGGAGCCGAATCACTATCGTCTTCAAGTTGGTCATACATCGCCTGGATGATGTCGCTTTCTGTAAAAGCACTCCATGGTTTCTTTTGAGGATCAATGCCTGAAAGGAACCTGATGCTGGCCAGAGCCTCGCTGGCCGCTGAAAGTGTCAGAAATGAATGTGGTCTTCTTTCCCACGCAGCCTGCAAAGCCGCTTGCGGCAGTTTCAGGACGTCATCTCTGTTGAGGCGATGAGGGCTGATTTGTTCTGCGGAATGAGATGGAGCAACATCAGGGGTTACCCAAGGTAGTTGTGATGGTTTTGGGTTTTCAGCGGGTGCCGCTTTAATATTAATCTGATCAAGAGCATATAAGGATGGAAGCTCATTTCTGAGAGGCTGCAGCTCGCTATCGTTTATATGTAGTAGTTCAGACCCAATCTGACAGTCGCCCGTTTTAACTTGGTGCCTGTCAGGTTACATCTGGGTTAAATTCTTTTCT
>PAJK01000094.1 GCA_002706025.1 Oceanospirillaceae bacterium | reverse complement strand
TGTATTTCGTGGGCCCAGCTTCACCGGATTCTGTGAACATCTGATAGCTAATCAGATATTCGGGGAGAGATACAAGGGTGGGCTCCGCCCACCAATATCCACAACGTCTGGCTGCGCCGGGTATAGCGGGTGAACCCGCTCCTACAATAAATCGCCGTCATCGGAATCACCAAACCTGTACGGTGTGCACCGGGCACCGATAGCCGCAGGCCCATGCAAGGATATCGCGGGTGAACCCGCTCCTACAATAAATCACCTATTCAGATTCTCCTTGTACTTGTAGGAGGTGCTTCAGCTCCGATGGCCGCAGGCCCATTCATGGATATCGCGGGTGAACCCGCCCCTACAATGTGTCGCGATAATTGAAATCACAGGATTTGTAGGAGGTGCTTTAGCTCCGATGGCCGCAGGCCTATTCACAGATATCGCGGCTGAAGCCGCGCCTACAATAAAACGCCTATGCAGATTCTCCTTGTACTTGTAGGAGGTGCTTCAGCTCCGATGGCCGCAGGCCCATTCTGTTTTTTCGCGGGTGATCCCGCTCTTACAGTAAATCACCTATTCAGATTCTCCTTGTACTTGTAGGAGGTGCTTCAGCTCCGATGGCCGCAGGCCCACGCACGGGTATCGCGGGTGAACCCGCTCCTACAATGTGTCGCGATAATTGAAATTACAGGATTTGTAGGAGGTGCTTCAGCTCCGATGGCCACAGGCCCATTCACGGATTTCGCGGGTGAACCCGCTCCTACAACAAAACGCCTATTCAGATTCTCCTTGCACTTGTAGGAGGTGCTTCAGCTCCGATGGCCGAAGGCCCATGCACAATCTTCGCGGCCGAACCCGCGCCTACAATAATTCTCATGCCTTCAAGAAAAATCACGTTCGTTATCGCGATACCGATACCGATACCTCAATACCGCAATCCAACGGTGCGCAATGCGGCATCCTACAATTCAAATCCGACGGCTCCTCACGCCAACCTCTTTACACACCCCACTTACCAATTGGTCAATTAACCTACCTCCGCCATTCCCCTGACCATCCATCTTTAGTAAGGTGGCCGGATTCACATACTTTCGCAAAAGGACTGCCATGAAAGTATCGAAAAACCAGTGCTCAGGATGCGGCTTCAAGACCTTCTCATGACTACATCAAACACCGTCTGGCATGATGCCGCCGTCACCAAACAACACCGGGCCGCACACAAGGCTCAGATCCCCTGCATCATCTGGTTTACCGGCTTAAGCGGCTCTGGCAAATCCACCGTCGCCAACGCGCTGGAACAACGGCTGGCCGATCTGAGTCAGCACACCTACCTGCTGGACGGCGACAACGTGCGCCAGGGGCTGAACAAAGATCTCGGTTTCAGCGATCAGGATCGTATTGAAAACATCCGCCGCATCGGCGAAACCGCAAAGCTGTTTGTCGATGCCGGCCTGATCGTAATTACCGCATTTATCTCTCCCTTTAAAGCCGAACGGCGCATGGTGCGCCAGCTGGTAGAGGCGGGCGAGTTCATTGAAGTCTATATGGGCACGCCGCTCAGCACCTGCGAGCAACGCGACCCGAAAGGCTTATATAAGAAGGCGCGCGCAGGTGAGATCCGTAACTTCACCGGTATCGACTCCGATTACGAAGCCCCGGAACACCCGGACGTGGTGCTGGATACCTCATCCATGAGCGTGGATTGCTGCGTCGACCACATCCTTGATCACCTGATACAACGCGGCATCCTGACCGCAGTTTCTGCCCGCGCGCGTATGAAAGCCGGTAATAATAGTGGCGGTTGTAATAAGGCTGAAGCTGATCCTGCAAACAAAACCGCAGGCTCTGGCAAACCATCAGAGCGAGCAGGCTGAACCATGGCCAGCTACGATCTGTTTAATGGCGATGCCGATGGTATCTGCTCGCTGATACAACTTCGTTTGGCAGAGCCCAGAGAATCAACACTGATCACCGGCATCAAGCGCCATATCCGCCTGATGGATCGTCTTATCGCCGAGGCAACCCTGCAACCTGGCGATCAGATCACCGTATTGGATGTATCCATGACAAAGAACCTGGATGCATTAAATCAGGCGCTGGCAGCAGGGGCAGAAGTCTTCTACGCCGATCATCACCAAACCGGCGACGTACCTGAACACCCGTTATTACACGCGCATCTGCATATGGCTGCTAACACCTGCACCGGGCTCATTGTCGATCAGTACCTGCAAGGCCAGTATCGTGAGTGGGCCATCGTCGCGGCGTATGGCGATAATATGCTCACGGTCGCTGACAGCTACATAAAGCGCCACGGTATGAATGCAACTCAACGCCAGCAACTGCATGACCTCGGCATAGCTTTAAACTACAACGGCTATGGCGAGTCATTGGATGACCTCTTCTATACCCCTGAATATCTGTACAAAGAAGCCGTTCAATACCCATCGCCCTTCGACTTCATCAGTGATAAGCCCGAAATATTCAACACATTGTCAGAAGGCTATCAGGCCGATCTGCATAAAGGCCTGACAATTGCACCGATGAAACAGAACAGCCATCTGACCATGATAGCGTTGCCGGATGAACCCTGGGCCAGACGCATCAGCGGTGTATTAGGTAACGAGTTGGCCAACCGCAATCCGCAGATTGGCCACATTATACTCACAGAAAATCAGGCATCCGGCGCAGAATCGCTGACCTATCAGGTCAGTTTAAGGTCACCAAAAGCGAGAATGCAGGGAGCGGATGAAATCGCTGCAAAGTTTGCTGGTGGCGGGCGCAGGGCTGCGGCGGGTATCGGTGGGTTGATGTCAGCGCAGCTTAGTCAATTGTGGGATGTAGCGGCGGAAGCCTGGAAAAAGAGCCTCTTGCCCGAGTGATGCATCGGTAAGACGTTCAGGTACAAACGTATCGACTAATTATGACATTGTTAAAATGTGATTCATTTCATTGAAACACAAGTTTTAGTAAAGTTAGCGCATTGAAGTTGTAAAACCCGTAGATAGACGGATTTTAGGGCGGGATACATCCTGAACAACAGGGAAAAATGTTCAGTTTCAGATCAGGTAGTATAAAAATCAGTCAGAAAAGCGGGTTGCTTCTTGTGTCTGTTTTTATCANNCCCCCTCAATCCNTCCGGATACCCGTAAAGTACTTACAGGCAGNGGCNTGTGNATCAGATNTTCGGCCCGTTGATNTNTCGGTATGCAGTTTGNTCAGAAATGNTTACAGCACCAGCGAACATANCGAAGCNCTGAGTCTGCTAGCTGGTGTACGGTCAATGTCGGATGNGCAAAATGTTGGNTGGGCAGNAGGTACAGACAACTAACGGAACACAGGAATTAAGTTATAAATGAAAGTAGCAATCGTCCATTATTGGCTGAATGGCATGCGCGGAGGCGAGAAGGTTCTTGAGTCTCTGTGTCGCCTGTANCCTCAGGCAGATATNTATACTCACGTGTATGAGCCTGAAAAAGTNTCCGATCTGATCAATTCGCATACTGTCCANACCAGCTTTATCAGCAAGCTGCCCTTCGGTAAGAAGAAGTACCAAAGCTACTTACCCTTTATGCCAATAGCCCTCGAGCAGCTGGATCTGACTGGCTACGANCTGGTGATCTCAAGTGAATCCGGGCCAGCAAAAGGNGTGATNACAAACCCGGAAGCAGTGCATGTTTGCTATTGCCANTCGCCAATGCGCTATGTCTGGGATATGTATTACGAATACTTCAAAGGCGCAGGTAAGCTTAAGCGGCTGATTGCTGCCCCCTTGATCCACTACCTTAAAATGTGGGACTACTCGACCGGTGCCCGGGTCGATCACTTTATCGCGAACTCTTCTTACATCGCAAAGCGCATAGAGAAAATATACCGCCGTGATGCTGAAGTGATTAATCCGCCAGTAGAGTTTGACGCATTTTCAATCTCTGAAGACGTTGATGACTACTATCTGGTACTGGGTCAGATGGTACAGTACAAGCGGGTTGATCTGGCGGTAGAGGCATTTATAGCCAACGGCAAAAAACTCGTTATCGTCGGCGATGGTGAAAAAGCTGACGAACTGCGGGAAATGGCCAAAGGTCACTCGAATATCGATATTCGGGGCCGTCAGCCATTTTCTGAAATCGTTCGACTGTATTCCGGTTGTCAGGCGTTAATTTTCCCGGGAGTTGAAGACTTTGGTATCGTCCCGCTGGAGGCTATGGCTTCTGGTCGCCCGGTAATAGCTTATGGTCGCGGTGGGGTGCTGGACTCAGTTGTAGACGGCAAAACCGGAATCTACTTCAACGAGCAAACAGCAGAATCCTTAAATCAGGCGGTTGCTGCTTACGAAGCAGGCCAATACGACTTTAAACCGGAAGCACTGCGTGCCCACGCAATGAGTTTTGCTACCTCAGAATTCGAGAAAAAACTGAAAGCCTACATCGATAGTGTGATGCCATGAGCATCAGTATCATGGGGGTTATAACGGCCCTGCTGGGAATATGGGGTCAGTTAGCCGGAGTGCGCTTTCTTGTATACAGCCTGGTTATTTCTTCGCTTTTTGTTGCAACTTCTGCCATCAGTCTGGCAGGTAAACCAATTCTGGTTGCATTTCTGCTGTTAGCCTTTCTCTTGCTTTACCTGATCCGCACACCGGGGTTTTTACACAGAGTCTGGTATCTGATCCAGAATAATCAGGCCATAAAGTGGTTTACGGCCTACTGCGTGTTTGCGGTGATTGTAAGCGTCGTAGCACCCACAGTTTTTGCTGGTCAGGTTAAAATTCTGACCTTCTCAGCGGAAGGGGTGTTTGTCGGAGACTTAAACTTTAATACCGGCCATATTGCACAGATTATTTATGCGCTTGCGGCGCTGACTATTTTTTTGACCGTCAGTTTCATAATACAAACGAATAAATCATTCCAGAGCGTATTTGCCTCAGCCATCCTATGGATGGGAGTGATTAATATCTTTTTTGCAGTATCGGACTTATTAAATTTTTATATAGGGTTTCCGGATATTATCAGTGTTTTCAGAAATGCCGAATATGCAATGCTGGATCAGTCCTTCGGCAGCGTGCGCCGTGTGGCAGGTATCTTCCCGGAGACATCGGCTTTCAGCTCGTTTACTGCTGCTGTGGGTTGTTTTGCTTTTTTTCTCTATCGAGCTGGTTTTCGATCACAGTTAAGTCGCAACGTAGCAGCAGCGTCTCTGTTACTGGTGGTGCTGGCTACCTCCACATCAGGATATGTGGGGCTGGCGATGTTTGCTCTACTGGTGGCTTTGTCAGAAATGCGCCAGTTGCGCAGGGGGTATCTCAGCAAGGTCGTATTTTTTGCAGCTATCTCCGGGCTTTCGGTTGCGCTGCTGATGTTCATTCTTTTTTATGAGCAGATAATGTTGGTTTTGGATGCTGCAGTATTTAATAAACTGGGAAGCGATTCTGGCATGGAACGTTTCAGCTGGAATTCGCTGGCCTGGGGCGACTTCCTTGAAACCTACGGTTTTGGTGTTGGTCTTGGCGGCAACAGAGCATCAAGTCTTCTGATTGTTTTACTGTCTAACGTAGGCTGGATTGGTTTCACCTTGTATTGCATGGCTTTTTTCCATGTGATGAAGGGGTCTTTCATTGCGCAGGACTCTGAGCAGGCTGTTATTGGCAGTGCAGCAAAAAAAGGGGTGCTGGTCGCCTTACTACCGGCAATGGCAGCCGCAACCGCACCGTTTCAGGGAACATTTTTCTATATCCTGTTAGCACTGGCTAATATAAGGACGAAGGACAAATAATGGCTAATATTGTAATCGGTATTGCAACCTGCGGCCGACCTCAGATACTCGCAGAGGCTCTGGCTTATATGGTTAATCAAACCAGAATGCCGGATGCGATCTATCTCAGCCCGATAGAGGCTGAAAAGGATATCAACTTAACTGGCTTACCAGATGCTATTTTGCAAAGAGTAACAGTGCTGTCAGGGCCGGCTGGATCATCTGCACAACGTAATACCATTATCAATGCGTTGAGTTATGACGATATTGTCCTGTTTTTGGATGACGACTTTCTGATGCACCCGACCTATTGCGAACAGGTGCTTGCCTTGTTTGAACGTAACCCTGAGGTGGGCGGGCACTCCGGAAAGGTATTGGCAGACGGTGTTAATTCCGGGGGGATCGATATTGCCGATGCCATTACCGTACTGGAAGGCGCGAAGCTGCCCGATGAACCGATACATTGGCATCACGGTACTACTTACGGATGCAATATGGCATTCCGTGCATCCGTTCTCCTNGATAATCATGTCCNCTTCGATGAGCAGCTCCCTTTGTATGGATGGTTTGAAGATCTGGACTTCAGCGCATCCGTTGATCGCTTTGCTCCGGTGGTTAATTCGGATTATTGCCTGGGTGTTCATTTGGGCACCAAGACCGGTCGCAGCCCGGGCTTGCGCCTGGGGTATTCACANGTNGTGAACCCCTGGTATCTGGCNAAAAANGGNACCATGCCNTGGAANNTAGCNNTTATNTCGATTCTTCGNCGTGTTATTGCGAANACGNTTCGNAGCNTNAAGCCAGAGCCNTGGGTTGATCGGNTTGGCCGACTNAAGGGCAATNTNNTGGGCATTAAAGATCTTACTNNCAGGNAAAGCCCANCCTNCGCGNATNTTGGAGTTTGCCAANAAATGAAGAANAANACNGCATTNCTTTACGATTATCTCTTTTCCCGNGGNGGNGCAGAGAAACTNTCTNTGACNNTGNCNCNTGGCNTGNNAGGTTGTGATTTAATTGTNGGNATGNGGGATGTTNAGNTNTTNNCNGATNNNGANCTNAAAANNCNGGNNGGNAANNTNAANGTTNTNACNGGNTANANTGACAGTAAGGGCTGGAAAACNCTNAANACNATGNTNACNTTTGTGTTAAATCCGCCGGATATGCGCGGTTACGATAACGCTATATACAGTGGTGAATATGCTCCCATGGCATTATTNCGCAAAAAAGCTCGTGCTAAACGCAATTTTCTGTATTGCCATACTATTCCCCGTGCNCCATANGANTTNTATGANTTCAANNTAAAGCAGNNTAAAGGNNTNNAGNAGACTNGCNTTNANGNTNNTNTNCNTNNTNATNNGNNTGCTGTANNGNCCNTCNNTNAANCATGTCGANCTNATTATTGCTAACTCAGANAANGTNANAAANCGTATNAAAAAATACATNGGNCTGGATTCNGTTGTGATNAATCCGCCGATTGATACTGANCGNTTTAAGTGGATTGNNCAGGGNGATTACTANCTNTCGACNGCCAGGCTGGANCCTGCAAAGCGCATCNCNACCATTGTTGAAGCATTCAAAAACATGCCNGATAAAAANCTGGTTGTNGCNTCCGGTGGTTCAGANTATGACTCANTGCNGGAACTNGCCAANGGTTACGACAATATNCGNTTTACTAACTGGACAACNGATGAAGAGNTATTTGANNTGGTNGGNAACTGNATAGCAACCATTTATATNCCNGTGGATGAGGACTTTGGCATGTCNCCACTGGANTCGATGTCGGCAGGTAANCCATGCATNGGTGTGGCCGAAGGTGGTTTGTTAGAAACGATCGTTGATGGNAAAACCGGATGGCTGATGCNGGANGCTANACCAGNTGCTCTGGTTGGACAGGTCGTTGAAGCGACGCCAGAACTGTGTATAACAATGAAGGATAACTGTATAGAGCATGCTCAGCAGTACGGTGATGAAGTCTTTATTGCCCGTCTTAAAGAAAAACTGGGGTATTGAGTGGAAGCTAAATCTCTGGCTAAAAAAACCAGTATTATTGCTGCGTCAGAGCTGATCAGTAAGCTGATTAATTTTGCCAGTTTTGCGTTACTGGCTGTATGGCTTGTGCCAGAAGACTATGGTGTCTTTGCCATTGCCTGGATGGCTTTTGTGGCTGCAGATGCTTTTTTTGACCTTGGTGGCGGAGTTGGTTTCTTTCGTGAAGAAATAACCAAAAATAGTCAAAGTCTTTTTAATGGATATATATTGATTGTTGCTAGCGTCTGGGTGCTTGTTCAACTTTCGCTCAGTTATGTTTTTTATCTGTTTGACAGAACCGATGTGGCAACACTCGTGCTAATTCTGGCAGTTTCACTTATTCCGAGGCTTGGTATAGCTGCTGCTACAGGTTGGTGGAAGGTGAACTTCCAGACTGAGAAAATGGCTGTATTGCAATGTGTCGTAGCTATTGCCGGAGCAGTAGCGGCAGTAGTTTCAGCAAGTCTAGGGCTTGCATTTGAGTCATTAGCTATACGCTTTTTGATTGGTAATGTCACAGGTTTTTTTCTTGTGTTATTAATGCAGCCGGGTCTTCTTAACTATCAGTTTGATTTCTCTGTCTATCGCCGTTGGGTGGGAGAAGGCTTTAAATATTCCCTGACAACAAACTGGGGCTGGCTGGTATTCTACTATATAGAGCAACAGACTATTTTGTTGGTTTTTGGTACGGCGTCGCTTGGCATCTACAACTATGCCAAGAAAGCCATCGAAGTTGCTATGCAATCGATGGGGGCTGTTTCCAGAACAATACTGGTTCCATATTTTATACGCTATTCAATCAAATTGAGCGGTGTGAGGTCTAAAACCCTTATTGGCGCAATAGGAATTGTTATTCTTATTTCCATAATGGTGCCGATGATGCACTATTTTGAACGCTTTTTATCTTCGCAGTGGCAGCCAATTATTGAGTTGATATCCATACTGCTCTACATCTTGCCTGCAAATGTAGTCTTTGTTGTGCTTAGTAGCTATCTGGTGGCAAATAAAAAGTACAGAAGTTTTATACTGATGGAAGTCTTTAACTCACTGTTGTTAGCTTTCGTTGGGTTGTTAGTCTATCAATATGACATGTCGATTTCGGACTTCTGTTACTTTATGGTGGCTGTATACATGCTTAAATCGGTGGTTTTGCTTGGATATTTGAGTGGTCGAAAGTTTAGGCAGTTGGATTTGTAACAGAAGCAGCCAGAATTCTTCGGTTTTGGTGGCGGTGGTGGGTGTTAGTGGTTGTTATGTTATGAGATTAGAGCGTGTGGGAGGTTAAAAATGGAACGAGTTAAGGTTGTTGTTATTACAGGGGGGAGCGGCTATATCGGTGGCTATACCCTGAATCGATTAATCGAAGATGGCCTGGCAGATAAGATCTATCTGTTTGATATTAAACCTCCGCGTAAAGAGGTCTGGACACCTGAAGTGCATAAGGCATTTGAGTCCGGCACTGTGGTTTACCAGTACATGGATGTCAGAGACAGTCTGATGCTGGATGAAGATAAGGTTGACCTTATCTTTAATTTTGCTGCTGTCCATCGGGAGCCGGGTCACGAAGCGTATGAATACTTCGAAACCAATATTAAAGGTGCAGACAACGTCATCGCCTTCGCAGAAGACAAACACTGCAGCAAGATCGTCTTTACCAGCAGTATTGCGCCCTATGGTCATGCTGATGTTGCCCGAACTGAAGAATCTCAGGTTGTGCCTTATTCACCATACGGCTCATCAAAACTCGCAGCAGAGAAAATCCATGAAGGCTGGCAACATGCTGATCGCAATAACCGTCAGTTGGTTATCGCCCGCCCAGGTGTGATATTTGGCCCCCATGAAGATGGTAATGTACCACGCCTGCGCAATGCCCTTAAAAAAGGCTACTTCTGCTACGTTGGCAATAAATCTGTACGTAAATCCGGTGGCTACGTGAAGGAATTGGTGAATACTTTTATCTGGGTGCTGGATTGGCTTGAGGTTAACAACAAGCAATATGTACTTTATAACTTCAGCTTACCTGAGCCGCCGACACTGGAAGAATACGTTAATGCTATTCAGGAAGTGTCAGGTGTTAAGCGCTTTGTGCCAACCTTACCATACCGGGCATTACTCATAACATCTTATATCGTTCAATCCTTGAGCTCTGTGTTTGGGGTAAAACAGCCAGTTCATCCTGCTCGTATAAAAAAGTTAAAAGTTGATAATACAATAATTCCTCAATTTTTAATTAAGAGTGGCTACGTGTTTCAATACAATTTGAATTCTTGTTTGCTTGATTGGAAAGAAGAAAACCCAAGTGAATGGTAAGGGGAAGGTATGTTAAATTTTTTGAAACCAATGCTGCTGATTGTATGGCGACATCTTGGGGTGAGGGCGCTTGTTCTTAATTTTAAATCTGCATATGCAATATTTTGTTGGTTTGTGTATAACAAAAAATATGTAGTGAAGCAGGTGAATAGAGATTCTCATTCGACAAAAAAAATACTTATTATACCTTCGGACCCTGAACTTTTGACGGCATCTGTTGGAGATCAGGCGATGATTGGTTCAATAATGGACTATTATTTATCGATCGATGCCAGTAGTGTATTTACGTTTCTTGTGGCTAATGAATCAGTCGAATCTCCTGTTTTTGATTCAGGCGCTTTAAAGGAAATTGTTGATACAAATAAACTTGATATTAAGATGCTGTGGAAATGTGCAAGTCGTGGCGAATATTCAAGCGTTGTATTGATGGGCGCTGACGGGTTGGATGGTACTTATAATCAGTATTTTTCAATAACTCAGTTAATTTTGATAGATATTTTTAGCAGATACTCTTACGAGTCTGTCATAACGGGATTTTCGGTTTCAAATAAGATTCATTTCTTTCCGAGGATTTTTTTTCGATATATTAATAAAAATATCCGCATTAATCTAAGAGACCCGGAATCGTATTCCCGGTTTACAGCTAAAGCTGGTGTCCAGGCTCATTCTGTGGTTGATATTGCTTTTCTACTTCAGCCGATGATTACTGATGAAATTCGCTCTACGCTGAATTGGATAGCCAATAGTCAGAGTAAAGGGCGCAAGGTGATAGTACTTAACGCTCATCCATTGCTTTTGGAGCAGCGTGGGAAGTTGACGAAGCTAATTGAGCATATCGCACACCTTGTTCTTTCCATATCCAAAAAGGAAGAGGTTAGTTGGCTGCTTTTATCTCATGATGATCGTGGAGACTCTGCTGATGCTGTAGTTTTGTCACCATTGTATGAGTTGCTAAGAAGAAATGACTCATTAGATATTGTTTATGATAAAAATACCTTTTCAGCTAGGGAAGTAAAGGCGATAGTTTCTGAAGTTGACGGCGTCATTACTGGTCGGATGCACTTAATGATTGCGTGTGTGGGGATGAGTACGCCGGTATTGGGGATTGAATATAAAGATAAAATGAAGGGACTTTTGGACGTTGTGGGATTTGGTGCGAATTTTCTCATAGATGCTAACATGATTTTAACTGATCATGACAAATGTGTCGGAAGAGTTTTAGATTTTTTCAACAGCATGACGGAATATAAGGAGTCTCTTATTGGAAAGCATGATGATATTCTTCGAGGGTCGAGAGAGAATTTTGAGGATTGATGGAATCAAAAATAATTTTTAATGTTTTTTGGGTTGATGTTTTTGATTGATATGTTTTATCTATTTGGTTGTGGGGTGTCGGTATTTTATTGGCTTAGAGTGTGGATTTACCAAATGGCTATTTCTCTGGGGTAGGTGGGTGTTCCTGATGATGATAATTTTTATTTGTTTCAGTGGTTTATGCAATGTTTAGTGTGCTTTGCTCTCCAATATTTAAGCTTTAGGATATCTTGGTGTTTTCTGATTTTTTGGGTGTGTTGATTGGGCAATTTTTCTATCGTTTTTTGGTGGAAATGTAAAAAACTATTATTTTAGGTGGTGATGGAGGAAGAGGTGTGGGAAATTTTAGGAAGCTTGATGGTATTCAGTATCTACGCGCCTTGGCGGCGTTCATGGTGGTTGTTCATCATACTCTGGAAATGGCTAAGGAGGCCGTGTCTGAAGTCGCGCCGCATTGGCTTGTGCTGATTGGTGCTGCTGGGGTGGATATATTTTTTGTGATTAGTGGGTATATTATGATGTATACATCATTTAAATCCACAAATAGCCTGGCACCTTTATCTTTTTTGAAAAATCGGGTTGTTCGGATATATCCTCTGTATTTACTTTGTCTTTCCGTTATGTTGGTTGTGATGGCGATGGGCTTTCTTGCCAGTCACGCCCCTGATGTTACTAATATTATTTCATCAGTATTTTTATTTCCTGATCAGGATCGAATAATATTCGTAGCCTGGACTTTAGAATATGAGATTTACTTTTATCTGATTTTTAGTGTAACTCTGCTTCTGAAGAACCCTTTGGCCTCGGTGTTGGGTGCTGGATTTATCCTGATTCTTGCATTTATCATTTCTGGTTCTTTAGATGGTGATGGGCTGGTCTGGTTCTTTGGGAATCCGGTCCTGTTTGAGTTCGTGTTAGGTATGGTTCTGGCTTACTTATATCTTAAGTGCGGATATCATGGCTTTCATTATGCGATTATGTTGGCCGCCTTCGCTGTGATTATTGCATCTCCGTTTTTTGTGGTTTCCAGCGGTACCGATGGCCTGGATGGCTGGGACAGATTTCTGTGGTGGGGTATTCCATCCTTCTTTATTTGTGGTGGTATGTTGAGGGTAGCTGTTAATGCTCAACCGTTACACAAAATTCTCATGCTTCTTGGTGATTCATCTTATTCGCTGTATTTAACACATATCTTCTGGATGGCATTCTATGGGTTGCTATTTAAAGTAACCGATATTGGTTCGTATAATCAGATTCCGTTTATTATAGCTATTCTTGCTGCCTGTTATATAACCTCATTACTAAGTTATCAGTTGTTTGAAAAACCGGTTGCAAAGTGGTTGAAGTCCAGGATTTAGCTCCTCATCGATTGATTTTGTAACATGAGGGCTGGCAAAATGAAGCCGGTTGATTTTATTTTTACTGTGCCAGGGCTGTTAAGGGTGACGAGTATTTGCTCTGATACTGAGTCTATGGATAGCAAAGGAGGTTTTTATGATCCCTGTAATTATGGCCGGTGGCTCCGGCACGCGTTTATGGCCCCTGTCTCGCACAGCGTTCCCTAAGCAGTTTCTGGCGCTGAACAGCCATCTGACCATGTTGCAGCAAACCGCTGCGCGGCTGGATGGTATAGCAACAGAACAACCTTTGGTGATCTGTAATGAAGAGCATCGCTTTCTGGTGGCTGAACAGATGCGTCAGAAAGGTTACAAAGCGAGCATTCTGCTTGAGCCGGTAGGTCGTAATACCGCGCCGGCCATTGCGCTGGCGGCTATTCAGGCACTGCAGGCCGCTGCTGAATCTGATAAGCCACCGGTCATGCTGATTCTGGCGGCGGATCATGTCATCAAAGATACGCAGGCATTTCAGGCCGCTGTGAAAGAATTATTGCCAGCAGTAGAAGCAGGCAAAGTCGGCACTTTGGGTATCGTGCCAACTGAGCCGGCAACGGGTTATGGCTATATTCAGGTTGGTGACGTTTCCGCTGCTTCTCAGGCGCTGTTTTCGGTTAAAGAGTTTGTGGAAAAGCCGGATCTGGAAACCGCCCAGAGGTATATGGAAGAGCAAACACCGCAGGGTACTAACAAATGGCTGTGGAACAGTGGCATGTTTATGATCCGTGCGGATCGTTACCTGGAGGCGTTAAAACAGTACCGCCCGGATATTTTTGCCGCCTGTGAACAGGCTATGGCCGGAACTGCAGAAGATTTTGATTTTGTCCGTGTGGATGCGGAAGCCTTTAAGGCTTGCCCGGATGAGTCTATCGACTATGCCATAATGGAGCCGCTTTCTAAGGAAGATGGCGATCAGATTCTGGTAACGCCACTGAATGCGGGCTGGAGCGATGTGGGCAGCTGGTCTGCGCTTTGGGAAATCGCCGACAAAGATGAAGCCGGTAACGCCGTCATGGTATCCGGTGATGTTAAAGCTGATGACATTATGCTGAAAGATACATCCGGTTGTTTTGTATCCGCTGGCAGCCGTTTGGTCGCTACTCTGGGAGTCGAGGATCTGGTGATCGTTGATACTCCGGATGCGCTGTTGGTAGCAGCCAAAGACAAGGTTCAGGATATCAAAACCATCGTGGCTGATATAAAGGCTGCTGGACGCAGTGAACATCACCAACACCGTGAGGTGTATCGCCCATGGGGTAAGTACGATTCTGTGGATAACGGTCAGCGTTATCAGGTGAAGCGCATTACCGTTAAGCCAGGGGCTAAGCTCTCGGTGCAGAAGCATCACCACAGAGCGGAACATTGGATCGTGGTATCCGGCACTGCCCGGGTGACGAACGGTGAAGATACGTTCCTGGTGACTGAAAACCAGTCAACCTACATTCCGATCGGACAGGTCCATTGCCTGGAGAATCCGGGTGTGATTGAACTGGAGATGATTGAAGTTCAGTCTGGTTCGTACCTGGGCGAAGACGATATTGTGCGATTGAAGGACCAGTACGGCCGGGCGTGATTGCCGGATTTCGCGGCTGAAGCCGCTCCTACAATTGTGTAGTTCGTAGGGTGGGCTCTGCCCACCAATTATGTTGCGTTTTTTGCGATTGCAAATCACCAATCAATATTTGTAATGTCCGGCTGCGTCGGATTTCGCGGCTGAAGCCGCTCCTACAATAAATCGAAGATTCACTCTGTAGGAGGTGCTTCGGCTCCGATGGCCGCAGGCCCATCGCACAGCTTCGCAACCGGCTTAACTCTGTGTGCCAACCCGGCTTTACATACATTTTTCACGATATCGATGTATCTTCGGGTCAACTAAACCGCCTGTGGATAAAAACTCAAGGATTCAACATGACCGAATTAACCTGTTTTAAAGCTTACGACATCCGCGGACGCCTCGGCGATGAACTGAACACAGATGTCGCCTATCGCATCGGTCGCGCTTACGCTCAATACCTGAATGCGCGTCGTGTTGTGGTGGGGGGCGATGTTCGTGCTACCAGTAACGAACTCAAAGAAGCCCTGGCTCAGGGCATGATGGATGCCGGTTGTGATGTTGTTGATCTGGGCATGACAGGCACAGAGCAGGTCTATTTCGCCTCGTTCCATTTGGATGTGGATGGCGGTATCGAGGTGACAGCCAGCCATAATCCGATTGATTTCAATGGTATGAAGCTGGTGCGCCGTAATGCACAGCCAATCAGTGGCGATACTGGCCTGAAAGACATTAAAGCCCTGGCTGAGTCCGGTGATTTTGCCGAGCCGGAGCGTAAGGGCGAATGTACGTCGCTTGATCTGATGCCGGAGTATGTTGAACACCTGTTGGGCTATGTGAATCTGGCCAATCTGAAGCCGCTGAAACTGGTGGTAAATGCCGGTAACGGTGCCGCAGGCCCGGCGGTTGATGCACTTGAACAGGCTCTTAAGGCTGCCGGTGCGCCGGTTACTTTTATTAAGGTGCATCATGAGCCTGATCCGACCTTCCCGAACGGTATTCCTAACCCTCTGTTGCCTGAGAACCGATCAGCTACTGCCGATGCTGTGGTTGAGCATGGTGCGGATATGGGGATTGCCTGGGACGGCGATTTTGACCGCTGCTTCCTGTTTGATGAGCAGGGCAATTTTATTGAAGGCTATTACATCGTTGGTTTGTTGGCCGAAGCATTTTTGCGCAAAAATCCGGGCGAGAAGATTATTCACGATCCACGTTTAACCTGGAATACCGTGCATTGTGTCGAGCGTAGTGGCGGCGTTGCCGTGCAGAGCAAAACCGGCCATGCCTTTATTAAAGAGCGTATGCGTGCCGAGAATGCGGTCTATGGCGGTGAGATGAGTGCCCACCATTATTTCCGTGATTTCGCTTATTGCGATAGCGGCATGATCCCGTGGTTGTTGGTTGCCGAGCTGCTATGTGTGGAAGGTGTCAGCATGTCTCAGTTGGTTGGCGAGCGTATGGCGGAGTTTCCTTGCAGTGGTGAGATTAATTACAAAGTGCAGGATGTTCCGGCGGTATTGGAAAAAGTTAAGGCGTTTTACGCCGAGGATAATCCGGTTCTGGATACCACCGATGGGGTTAGCCTTGAGTTTGACGATTGGCGCGTGAACATCCGGGCGTCGAACACCGAACCGTTGTTGCGTTTGAATGTTGAGAGTCGCGGAGATGCGGATCTGGTGAGCAAACGTGTTGCCGAGATCGAAGAGATTATCGCCTCCGTTGGGTGATTGTCGGATAGGTGGTCGGGTGATTAGTAGGTGGATGATTGGCAGATTAGCAGGCATAAATTGAAATCAGTCTTTTATGCCTTGCCCTGATTTGTGGTGCGTTGGTGGTGGGCGGAGCCCACCCTACGGATCTTTTCACATTTAACCCGAATTTTAATTAAATAAGCCCGCTGTTCGTAGGGTGGGCTTGCCCACCAATATGTTGATTGTGTGCATCTTCCTTCTGTAGCTGTGATGGGCGGAACTGAGGTTTAACACCTGCATTTCTGTCACGTTCAATATCCATGGTGGGCGGAGACCACCCTACGGATCTTTCCAAATTTAAACCGAATTTTAATGAAATAAGTCCGCTTTTCGTAGGGTGGGCTTGCCCACCATTGATGTTGCGGATCTATTGCATCGTTTCGCGGGTGAACCCGCTCCTACAATTTACGCCGTGGATGAACGCGCTGTGGGCTCCTGTTCCTATAAGGACACTCTCTGCCCTGCATACCCGCATCACTCCGTGTTAACCTGTTCCCCTGAAAAGATAACAACGAAAAATCAAAAGGATACATGGATGTACTCCATCACCCATCACGGTGCCGTTACCGGTGTCACCGGCTCATGCCATCAATTTACGCTGGATTCCGGTGAGGCCATTCTCGTTGATTGTGGGATGTTTCAGGGCGGGGATGCGGCGGAATTATCTGCTGGTTCTGGCGAACTGGCAGAGCAGATCAATTTTGATATCCGCCCGATTAAAGCTCTGCTGGTTACGCACTGCCATATCGACCACGTTGGTCGCATTCCTTATCTGCTGGCTGCTGGTTTTAAGGGGCCGATTTATGCCACTCGGGCTACGGCGATGCTGCTGCCGCTGGTTCTGGAAGATGCCCTTAAGGTCGGTGTAACCCGTGATCAGCGTTTGATTGATCGTTTTCTTCGCCTGTTTAATAAACAGTTGGTGGCTATTGATTACGACGCCTGGTTTGCGATTCCGGCTCTGCCCGGTGTCAGAGCCCGGTTTCGTGTTGCCGGGCATATTCTGGGGTCGGCTTTTATTGAACTGGATGTGAATAGCAGTACTGGTAAGGAAAGTAGCAGTAAGAAAAGTAAGAAGAGGGAGAACAAGCGGGTTTTGTTTTCCGGCGATCTGGGTGCGCCGTATTCGCCTTTGTTGCCCGCACCTAAGTCACCTTACCGCTGCGATGATCTGGTGATTGAAAGTACCTACGGCGACAGGCTGCATGAAGGCCGTAAAGACCGTCGCCGGGCGTTACAGAAGATGATTGAGCGCAGTCTGCGCGATGGCGGGACGGTATTGATTCCGGCGTTTTCTATCGGGCGCACGCAGGAGTTGTTGTACGAGCTGGAAGGGATTATTCATCAGGCCCGCAAGCGTAAAGGGAAAGCAGCGCATCAGTGGCAGCATCTGAATATCATTGTTGATTCACCGTTGGCGGCAGATTTCACCCGTCATTATCGGGAGTTGAAATCTTTGTGGGATGCAGAAGCGCGTGCGCGTCTGGCGCAGGGGCGTCACCCTTTGGCCTTTGAGCAATTAACCACCATAGACAGCCATCATGAGCATCTGGCGATGGTGCGCCATCTGCAACAAACCGGGCAGCCGGCGGTTGTGATTGCCGCCAGTGGCATGTGTGCCGGTGGGCGCATCCAGAATTATCTTGAAGCCTTATTGCCGGACAGCCGCACCGATGTGTTGTTTGTTGGATATCAGGCGCAGGGAACACCGGGACGGGATATTCAGAAATACGGTCCGCGTGGCGGGTATGTGTTTCTTGGTGGGCACAAAGTGGAAATCCGCGCCGGGGTGCATACGATATCCGGATACAGCGCCCATGCCGACCAGAAAGACCTGGTGAATTTTGTTAAGCGTATGCGGGTGAAACCGGGGCGGATTCGAATTGTGCATGGCGACGATGAGGCGAAGGCGGAGTTGCAGCGGTGGTATCGAGTGTTGGTGCCTGCGTGCGATGTGGTGATTCCGTAGGGTTGTGAGATTGGTGGGGGCGGCTGGTCCGGCTGTGCCGGATTTCGCGGCTGAAGCCGCTCCTACAATAAAACACAGATTTGGAGTTACCTTGTAGGAGGTGCTTCAGCTCCGATGGCCGCAGGCCCATTCGCAGGATTCGCGGGTGCAATGAATCGTTTATCAATATTCGTAATGTCCGGCTACGCCGGATTTCGCGGCTGAAGCCGCTCCTACAATACAATGCATAATCGGTGTCTCCTTGTAGGAGGTGCTTCAGCTCCGATGGCCGCAGGCCCATTCGCAGGATTCA
>PAJK01000093.1 GCA_002706025.1 Oceanospirillaceae bacterium | reverse complement strand
CCACACCAATGGTAGCGAACCAGAAGTGAACGTTAACCAGTTTGGTTGAGTACATTGCTTTTTGACCGAACAGGTGCGGGATCAGGTGGTAGATTGAACCAATTGATACCATGGCAACCCAGCCCAGTGCTCCAGAGTGTACGTGAGCTACGGTCCAGTCAGTGTAGTGTGACAGCGCGTTTACGGTTTTGATTGCCATCATCGGGCCTTCGAAGGTAGACATACCGTAGAAAGACAGAGATACCACCAGGAAGCGCAGGATAGGGTCGTTACGCAGTTTGTGCCACGCACCGGACAGAGTCATCATACCGTTGATCATACCACCCCATGATGGAGCCAGCAGGATCAGGGACATAACCATACCCGCAGTCTGTGCCCAGTCAGGCAGAGCGGAGTAGTGCAGGTGGTGACCACCGGCCCATACGTAGATGGAAATCAGAGCCCAGAAGTGCACGATGGACAGACGGTAAGAGTAAACCGGACGGCCAGCCTGCTTAGGAACGAAGTAGTACATGATGCCCAGGAAGCCCGCAGTCAGGAAGAAACCTACCGCGTTGTGACCCCACCACCACTGGATCATGGCATCAATGGTGCCAGGCCAGATAGAGTAAGCTTTGGTCAGGGAAACCGGGATAACCAGGTTGTTACCAATGTACAGAATCGCAATCATGATCATGAATGCAGCGAAGAACCAGTTGGCAACGTAGATGTGGCTTTCTTTACGGATAGCAACGGTACCCAGGAAGTTCACAACATAAGCTACCCACACCAGAGTCACCAGAATATCGATCGGCCATTCCAGCTCAGCGTATTCCTTAGCAGAGGTGATACCCAGCGGCAGCGTGATGGCTGCGGACAGGATAACCAGCTGCCAACCCCAGAAGGTGAAGGACGCCAGAGTGTCTGAGAACAGACGGGTGCGACAGGTGCGCTGCACGATGTAGTAAGAAGTGGCGAACAGTGCGCAGCCACCAAAGGCAAAGATAACCGCATTGGTGTGCAGCGGACGTAAACGTCCGAAAGACAGCCAAGGGGTATCGAAGTTTAAAGCAGGCCATGCCAGCTGGGCAGCGATTAAAACACCGGCCGCCATACCGACAATGCCCCAAACAACAGTCATGATGGCAAATTGTCTTACCACCTTGTAGTTGTACTCGGGATGGTCAAATGCTGTGCTCATGATCAGATTCCATTTAACAGCGGGATTGAGGGTTAAAAAAATCGGCGCAATTATGGTGTCTGGGAGTGCTGTTTGCAATCCGACACGCTAAAAACACCTGATTTTACAGCAGGTTAACCTGCTTTTTATCAAGTTATGGAGGTCTGGATAAGAATGACTCTCATCAAGGTCTGGTCAGGACCGGCAGATTCCCATAACCTTCGCGCAGCAAAGAATGAACCTCAGTTAATCCTTTTAGCGTTCTGGCAAATCATAAGGAAACGACATTGGCTGATCTTGATATAGCGCAAGAAGGACAAAATACAGGACTGACTATTTAAGCAGTGGGACGAAAGAGCGGAACATCCCGGGAGTAAGACAAGACATGAGTAAAAAATTTGTACAGAACGGGCCAGATAACGGTCCGTTGTTTATTCTGGCCCACGGTGCCGGAGCTCCCAGTGACAGTGAGTTTATGGTCAATATGGCCGAGCTGCTGGCGGAACGGGGCATCTGTGTGGTGCGCTTCAATTTCCCGTATATGGAAATGAACAAAGAAGATGGTAAAAAGCGTCCGCCAAACCGTCTGCCGGCACTGCTGGAAGATTATGAACAGCTGGTGAATCTGCTCGGTCGCCCCTGTGTGATTGGTGGTAAATCCATGGGCGGGCGGGTTGCTTCTGTGCTGGCGCAGACACAGGAGTCTCCATTTGTTAAAGGCTGTGGATGTCTGGGTTACCCGTTCCACCCGCCCGGTAAACCGGACAATCTGCGCACCGATCATCTGCAGCAGCTAAGCAAACCCCTGTTTATTGCCCAGGGTACCCGTGATGCGCTGGGTTCTCAGGAGGAGGTGTCCGGCTATGATCTGGCGGATGATATTGAGTTGCTGTGGCTGGAAGACGGTAATCACGATCTGAAGCCAAGAGTGAAATCCGGCTTCACCCAGCAACAGCATCTGCAGACCACGGCGGATGCACTGGCTGAGCTTATCCGCCGTTGCCTGTCATAACGTAAAAGGCCATGAGAATCTCATGGCCTTTTTATTCAGACAGAGCAGCTGCCGTATCAGGCTGTGAGAATGGTGATCTTCTCACTGTCTTTCAGAATCGGCTTAATGGCCGCCAGCAGGGCAGCGCGCTGATCTGTGTTCTTCCACTTATCCCAGGCGGCTTCGTCCTGCCAGTTGGTAATAATGACGCGATGCAGGCTGTCTTTGGCGTCTTTATAGTTTACGCCGGAGGTGTAGCCAGGTGCTTCTACCATGGTGCGCAGCATGTTCTTCATAATCTGCTCGTAGGTGGACTCCATCCCTTCGGCGATCTGACGCTCGATAATCACTTTGATCATGCAGGTTCCTTATTGTCTTAATGCTATGGGTGTTTCAGAGGCTGATAAGTTGTGCGGATCAATTTCGCGCAGCTGCGCGGTTCTCCGTTCGCTTACCGCCGTCCTTATATTGGTAAAACGGTTTTATAACCGCCAGTGACTCTCTGATGCAACCACGGCTAAGGGCTAATTCATTTTCCTTGATCATATTGCAAATAAGAGTCAATCCCATTAAATGTAAAGGCCCGGAACAGATTGTTCCAAGAACTCTTAATGCAAATTATTATCAATAAGATTCTTAGCTGATAACATTCCCATCAACTTCGGCGCAGGCAATCTGTGCCTGATCAGATCACGACGTAAGGTGGGTTATGAAAGCAAAATACTATCCGGCATTTATCAAAGCAGCGTTGCCAGTCAGCATCGCTCTGGCAGGACAGGCGTACGCGCAGGATGAAGTTGACCTGGGCAAAACCGTTGTTACTGCCTCAGGCTTTGAACAGAACATCATTGATGCGCCGGCCAGTATCAGTGTGATCAGCGCTGAAGAACTGAACAAGAANTCNTACACCAACGTAATGGATGCCGTGCGTAACATTCCTGGCGTTTACGTCAGTGGCGGTGGTGACTCTCAGGAAATCAGNATCCGTGGTATGACCGGCGATTACACGCTNTANATGATCGACGGTAAGCCNCTGTCNGCCGGCCGTAACGTCAANACTAANGGTACCGCATCCGGTACTCAGGATCTGGCGNTGCCGCCGCTGTCTGCCATTGANCGTATCGAAATCATCCGTGGCCCTATGTCTTCGCTGTACGGTGCTGACGCCATGGGTGGTGTTGTGAACATCATCACCAAAGATGGCGGTGAAGAGTGGCACGGTCAGATTGGCCTGGAATACATCGATTCCATGAGCCAACTACTGAACGATGGTATGCGCGCTAACGTCTATACCAGCGGCGCTCTGGTGCCAGGCCTGCTGAAAGCCAACGTTAATGGCAGCTGGGTCTATGACGACGAATCTGATTACNTTGGTGGTGGAAAATCTGCCGGCAGTCGCCCGGAAAGTACCCGCCGTAAAATTGCCGGTGGTCTGACGCTGACGCCATTCGCTAACCACGAATTCAGTGCCGATTTCGANGTCTCCAAATACCGCAGCATGGCNACGCCTGGCGTCAGTGTTGCTGAAGTGGATACCCGTGGTAATCCGGTCGATACCGCCATCAGCAACTTCCGTAAAGACGTTTTCTCGCTGAACCACGTTTATCAGAATGCCAACGGTACCCGCGTACGTACTTACATTCAGCAGGATGTGTCTGATCTTGAGCGTGATGACGCCACTAAGAAAGAAACTGTGTACACGCTGGAATCCAATGTGGTTCAGAGTCTGGGCATGAACGTCATCAGCTATGGTGGCCGCTACCGTCAGGAAAAACTGGTGGATGAAACCAATGGTCTGTACACCGCTGGTGTGGCCGGTGCTGAAACCAAAATGGATCGCTGGTTGGGCGAAGCCTACGTCGAAGCAGACTGGGCGGTAAGCCAGGATCTGAACGTTACCACGGGCCTGCGTTACAACGATGATGAACTGTTCGGTGGTCACCTGACGCCGCGTGTGTATGCGGTTTATCACCTCAACGACAGCTTTACGTTTAAGGGTGGTGTGTCCACCGGCTACAAGCAGCCAACACTGCCAAACGCGACCGAAGGTTTTGGTCAGGCAACCGGTGGTCGTCAGCGCCCGGCCGGTCGCGATGTTCCAAACGCTCTGATTATCGGTAACGAGGATCTGGATCCGGAGAAAAGCACCAGCTATGAAGCCGGCTTCGTCTACAGTGCGATGACTGCCGACTTCACCACCAGTGTGATGCTGTTCCAGACCGACTATGAAGACAAGATCGCTGAAGAGCGCACCTGTGACTCCGATGTAGCTACCAACNCGGGCTACGACGAGAACGATCCGGCGACCTGGATCTGTAGCTATGGCCCTAACAACTACCGCTTTATCAGCACTCAGAACAACATTTCTGAAGCCCAGCTGCGCGGTGTGGAAATCACTGTGGATTATGGCATCACTACGGCTCTGACCATGGCTGCCAGCTACACCTACACCGAATCTGAGCAGAAGAGCGGTGAGTTCAAAGGTGATCCGCTGAACAAAAACCCGAAAAACATGGCCAACGTCAGCTTCGACTGGCAGACCACTGCGGCTCTTGGTCTGTGGCTGCAGGGTAACTACCGTGGTGAAGCGAGCGAGTACCTGAGCCGTACCTCGCTGTCTGATGCGACCCCTGGCTATGGTTTTGTGGATACCGGTCTGAACTACAAACTGAACCCGGATGCCACCGTAAAAGCNGGTGTTTATAACGTTCTTAATCGTCAGGTCACTAATGAAGACTACGACGTTGTACTGGACGGCCGTCGTCTGAATGTGGGCTTAACCGTCGATTTCTGACATTTATCTACGTTTCCCGGGTTGTCATGACCCGGGCATTCTCATTATGATGCCTTAAATTAAATAGGAATCATTATCTTTTGCTGGGAAGTATCATCCCCGGAACATTACGCCAGTGGCACTGGATCAGCTCGGCTGTCTGTCTGGTTGGTATGGTGCTGTTCGCTTTNACCGGGATCACGCTCAATCACGCNGCNGATATCGAAGCCAGCCCNCAGACCACNACNGTGGAAGCTGANNTGAGTGANGGNATNCTNACNCTGCTGAACAAGCGCGGGGATGGCCCNTTACCGCTGGGCGTGCGCCAGTGGCTGTTGCAGGAATANAACATCAGTACACCGGATTCTGCCGCTGAATGGGATGACTCCGAAGTTTATCTGGGCATGCCCAAACCCGGTGGTGATGCCTGGCTCAGCATTGACCGCGAAAGCGGTGAACTGATTTACGAAGACACCAGTCGCGGTGTGATNTCGTTCCTGAATGATCTGCANAAAGGCCGCAATACCGGTAGCGCATGGGCGTGGTTTATCGACGTGTTTTCCGTGCTCTGTCTGGTGTTCTCANTGAGCGGTTTNTGGNTGCTGGTGCGTTATGCCCGCCAGCGTCCGTCGACCTGGCCNATGGTGGGACTCGGGGTGNTGATTCCACTGCTTATTATTGTTCTGACCCTTCATTGATGGAGATTGTATGAAAACCATGACCCGCACTCTGTTACCGCTGACCTTTGCCGTAGCAGCAGCTTCCTCTGTGCAGGCTGCAGAGCTGGACNTGTCTGTNGAAATTCCGGAAATGACCGTGGCGGAATACCACAACCCCTACGTGGCNGTGTGGCTGGAAAATAAAGACAGCAAAGAAGTGATCAATCTCGCCGTCTGGTACGACACCGATATGCGTGATGACGAAGGCAAAAAATGGCTGAAAGACATGCGTCAGTGGTGGCGTCGCAGNGGCCGCAGTCTGGAAATGCCGGTGGATGGNGTCAGTGCCGCGACCCAGGGCCCAGGCAAATACGANCTCAGCTTTACTGCCGGTAAAGCGCANCTGAAAGATCTGNCTGATGGTGAATACCGCCTGCGTGTTGAAGCGGCCCGTGAAGTNGGCGGACGTGAAATTCTCAATATTCCGTTCAGCTGGCCTGCNGNTAAAGCGCAGACGNTAACNGNTCAGGGCGAATCCGAACTGGGTGAAATAGCCCTGACGATCAAACCCTGATGAACTGAAAATGACGATCTGAAACTGACGATCTGAAAATGAAAAGCAGCGNNAAAGAACNACTNACAACACGANAACAACGATATCTGGCAACCGACACACTGCGCACGTTTAAATCTGGGAGTCAGTTAAACACCGTTTTATATGCCCCAGTACACCAGAACTAGCCGTACACCAGAACTAGCCGTACACCAGAACTAGCCGTACACCAGAACTCAAGGAGCACATTATGTTAAAACGAATGATCAAGCCGCTGGTATTTGCCTCATTAATTACCGGTACTCTGTCTGTTCAGGCGCACCGTTTATGGATACTGCCGGATGTTACTGTACTGTCCGGTGAAGAACCTGCAGTCAGCTTTGATGCGGCGGTTTCCAACAGTATTTTTAATTTCGACCACGTTGCCCTGCGCCCTGAAGGCATTCATATTACTGCACCAGACGGAAGCGAAGTAAAACCAGAAAATGCCAGCAAAGGTAAACTGCGTACCGTTTTTGATCTGACCATGAAGCAGGAAGGTACCTACCGCGTGTATATGTCCATGGCTGGAATGAACGCATTCTGGAAAGACGCCGATGGCAAACGCCATATGTTCCCGGGCCGTGGTCAGAGTGCGACTCCGGACGAAATTAAGAAAGCCATTCCGGCCGATGCCAAAGAACTGCGCGTGGTTGAAAGCTACCGTCGTGCTGAAACCTTTGTAACTGCAGGCGAGCCATCTGACAGTGTGCAGAAAATCACCGGTAAAGGCGTGGAATTAAAAGCGCTGACTCATCCGAACGATCTGTATGCGGGCGAAGAAGCAGAATTTGCACTGATGCTGAATGGTAAACCATTGGCCGGTGCCGAAGTGGTGCTGATTAAAGAAGGTACCCGCTACCGTAACAGCCAGGACGAAATTAAACTGGAAACCAATAAAAACGGTGAAATCACTGTGAACTGGCAGGGCGCCGGCCGCTACTTTATGGAAGCGGAATACAAAGACGATAAAGCACAGGCACCGGCCACTCAGCGCAGTGCAACCTACACTGCAGTATTTGAGGTNCTGCCNGACTGATGCTAACCCCTCAGCCTTATCTGATCGCCGGCGCGCTGGTGCTGGCGTATCTGATATTTTCTTTATACTGCTACCGCCAGCCCATNATGCGCTGGCGGCAGCGGTATAATAAAAACAATGCTCACACTGCTGAATCTGCCACTCTGGTTGCTTATGCCAGTGAAAGCGGGCAGGCACGCACGCTGGCAGAAACGCTGNCACAACAGATATCTGCACCGTGTNTCGCATTAAATCAGGCGACCAGTCTGATCGACAGNCGTCGTAACAGCAAAGAATTTCCCCACATTAAACANCTGCTTATTATTGCCAGNACTACAGGTGAGGGCGAAGCNCCAGACAATGGCCGGCTGTTCTTATCTCAGCTGCAAAACGCAGACGTCAATGGCATCCGCTTTGCTGTTCTGGCATTGGGCGATAGCGAATACTCACATTTCTGTGCGTTTGGTTTACGGCTGAATCAACAGTTAATGCAGGCCGGTGCAGAGCCATTATTCGATACCGTCACCGTCGACGATATGAATACTGCTGCGTTAAATAAATGGCAGCAATTGCTTAATGAACACGGCATCGCTGACGCATCGCAGACATCGCCAAAACCAGACCCGTCGGATAACAGCCGGACACTGATATTTCACAACCGCCAATGGATCAACCCGGGCAGCCCGGGTGGCGGCATGTATCAGATTGAACTTGGTTGGCACGGCAGGATACCGCAGTGGCAGGCCGGTGATATTGCCGAACTCTGGGTGCCGGACGAACAGGGCAACATCATAAAACGTGAATACACCATTGCCAGTATNCCNGCGGAAAACAGCATTCGCCTGTTAGTACGCGAACAACACTTTCCGGACGGTAAACCTGGTGTTGGCTCGGGCTGGTTATGCCACAACGCCAAAGCCGGTGACAGTGTCGAAGCAACACTGCGAAGCAATCCTAAATTTCACGCGCCAGACGACCACGCACCTATGATATTAATCGGCAACGGTACCGGGCTGGCCGGATTGCGCGCGCACATAAAACAACGTGAATTAAATAATACCTGTGGCGAAGAACCGTCCAGTAACTGGCTGATCTTTGGTGAACGCAGCCCGACCCATGACCGCCCGTGGCATACCGAACTGAAGCGCTGGGTGTACAGCGGCGAACTGCAACAGCTTGATTTCGCCTACTCACGGTTTATTAATCATGAGTTCGACAGCCATGAAACGCCACCGGCGGAATTCAGCCATGCAGGTTATGTTCAANACGTACTGGAAAGCAAAGCAGAACAGCTGAAAGACTGGCTGGAAAAAGGCGCTTACCTCTATATTTGCGGCAGCCGCGATGGGATGGCCAAAGGCGTTGAAGACACCTTAAAAAACCTGCTGGGCGAAACCACCATGCAGCAATTGCTGCTCAGCGACCGTTATCGCCGGGATGTGTACTGAGGCACAGTATCAGGATATCGCACCTGATCTCCGTATGCGTCAGTGAATTGAAGCGTTGGCAATGATATTCTCTGACGAAATTTACATCTCTGGAGAGGCATATGTTGCCGGACCCTCAACTTAACGCGCCGCTGCTCGGGGAAGAAGTCGAACGGTTGGATGATCTTCTTCAGCAATACGGGAAAGACTATGGTCTGCTTTCCGTCGACGAGCTTGATGGCTACCTGACGGCTATTGTCTCTGGACCCCATCTGATTCGCCCCAACGAGTGGTATCCGGAAATCTGGGGTGGCCGGGGGTTTGAACCTGACTGGGAAAAAGAAGCCGATTACCAGGATTTTATGGTGCTGACCATGCGCCATATAAACAGCCTGATTGANACGCTGATGGGCTCNCCGGAAAACTACGAACCTATTCTCAGCGTCAACGATATTCATCGTCCGCAATTTCTCTTCCCGCAAGGCTGGTGTAAAGGTTACCTGTACGCTTCTGAACTTTGGGGCGTCGTCGACAAGCCTGAGACAGTGGCTGAAAAAATGGCCGTTATGGCCATGTTTTTTAACGATGAAGGGCAGGAAGAACTGAGCTCACTTACTGATGAAGAATATCAGGCACTGGTTGCTCAGCTAGGGCCTGCGGCCAGTGATATTTTTAAGTACTGGATTGAGCGCAGAGAGCCGGTATATGAGGAGGACATCTCAGATATCTTCCTGACGGAGGATGAGATTGGCTGGCTTGAGGATATCCTGATGAAGTACGGAACAGACGACTCTGTGCTTTGTATGGCCGAGCTGGATGGTTTCTGTGCTGCAGTGGTTTCCAGTCCAAATATGATTTATCCGGATCAGTGGTACCCAGCATTATGGAATAAAGCAGGCAATGACAGTTATCTGCCGGACTGGGAAGAAGAGGAAGAACTTCATTTTCTGCAGCTTGTATCCAAGCATATGGTCTCCATTGAGACGGTATTAGTCAGCAGCCCGGAACACTACGAAGTATTGCTACCCTACAGCGAAACCGAACAAGGCATTGTTTATGTCGCAGAAGAATGGGCCTTTGGTTATATGCGCGGCGTTGATCTTTGTTGTTGGCCTGACATGCCAGAAGAGATCAGTTCCTGTTTGTATGCTATCTCTCTCCACGGCCGTGAGGACAATTTCGACGTACTGGAAGCTCTGTCACTGGAGGAACATCAGCAAACCGTTGCCGAAATAACACCTGCCGTCATAAAAATTTACCAGTTCTGGTCTGATGTACGAAAAGCTGCTGAAGAAATACCACGGACCGTTGTGCGGGATGCGCCCAAAGTAGGGCGTAACGAACCATGTCCCTGTGGCAGTGGTAAAAAATACAAACAGTGTTGCCTTCACTGACCTGAATAATATGCAGGGAAAAGGAGTCCAGGATGACGCAAGCCAAGGAAGTGAAAAATAAGCAAGCGCAAAACAAACAACAGACCCGGAAAGTACGACCAGCATGGAAGCGATTCTTAACCGGCTTGCTGCTGGTCGTAGTTCTGTTGCCACTGGTTATAACTCTTCTGATTCATTACCAAATCGAGCACGTTTTAACGCTGGTGTTCGGCTATATCGTTATTGGCGTTGTCGCAGCGCCTTTTATCATGCTGCTGCTGATCTTTTTCCCACCTCTGCTTTATCTGAGCGCTTTTGTCGTTTTTCCATTTGTCTGGCTTTATCTGCGGATTATGTATCCCGAAAGATCCAGATAGAGACTTTTTGGTGTATGGGGTGTTGTTTCTCATGGCCACGACTTACCATTTAGAAGTAGAAGTAGGAGTAGGAGTTGCTTCAGCTGCGAAATCCGGCACAGCCGGACCCGGTCTCGCGTTCTGATTCAATTGTAGGTGTAGGAGTTGCTTCAGCTGCGAAATCCGGCTCAGCCGGACCCGGTCTCGCGTTCTGATTCAATTATAGGTGCAGGAGTTGCTTCAGCTGCGAAATCCGGCGATAGTCGGACTCTTATACGCCTCAATTACCTGTAGGAGCTCCTTCAGCTACGATATCTGGCTCAGCCGGACCCGGTCTCGCGTTCTGCTTCAATTGTAGGTGTAGGAGTTGCTTCAGCTACGATATCCGGCGCAGCCGGACATTATGTGATCCATCCATCCGTCGCCTTCAATCTCCATCAAACCCTTTCAATCCAAACCCACCGAACCCGAATCCCTTCCCATAATGGCGTCAAAAGGGCAGGATATTGCCATGACCAATATTCACAACATCCTCATCGCCGGTTCCGGTGGCACGATTGCCCAGGCCTTAATCGCACACTGGCAAAACGCCGGTGCACGCGTGCTGACCATTGGCAGGGAAGACAGAAACTCACGAGAAAGAGACGGGTCAGATCCGCAGTGCAACCATGAACACCTGCAAACCGATCTGGTCGATGCCGCCAATATTCCCTCCATCACCGCATGGCTGAAATCCCATGGCCTGCCGGATGCCGTGATCGTCTGCTCCGGTATTCTGCACACAAAAGAACGCCAGCCAGAAAAAGCCTTAAAAAACATCACTGATGACTTTCTGCTGCACAATATGCAAATCAACCTGCTGGCGCATATTCATCTTGCCCAGGCGGTTGCACCGCTCATTAAACGCAACGCACAACTGAAATGGATGTCACTCTCCGCCATGGTCGGCTCCATCACCGACAACCAGCTTGGTGGCTGGTACAGCTACCGCATGAGCAAAGCCGCGCTGAATATGTTTATAAAAACCCTCAGCATCGAATGGCAGCGCAAAGCCCCAGGTAGCATCGTCGTCGCCACCCATCCAGGCACCACCGACAGCGCGTTATCCGAACCCTTTCAGGCCAATATCAAAGAGGGCAGGCTTTACACTCCGGAGTTAACGGCAGAGCGGTTAAGCAAGGTGTTAGAAGAACTCAGCCCGGAACAGAATGGCCACCTGCTGCATTGGGATGGCAGCGTGCTGGCGTTTTGAACTGCGCTCTTTAAACAACAGTCTTACCGATTACTGTAGGAGCTGCTTCAGCTGCGAAATCCGGCGATAGCCGGACTCAGTCTCACGTCCGTTGACCTGTAGGAGCTGCTTCAGCTGCGAATCCGGCGACAGCCGGACGTTTATACGCCTCAATCACCTGTAGGAGCTGCTTCAGCTGCGAAATCCAGTGCAGCCGGACGTTTATACGCCTCAATCACCTGTAGGAGCTGCTTCAGCTGCGAAATCCGGCGATAGCCGGAGTCTTATACGTCCCAATCACCTGTAGGAGCGGGTTCACCCGCGAAATCGGCGATAGCCGGACTCCTATACGTCCTCAATCACCTGTAGGAGTTGCTTAAGCTACGAAATCCAGTGCAGACGAACTCTTATACCTCCTCAATCACCTGTAGGAGCTGCTTCAGCTGCGAAATCCGGCGATAGCCGGACTCTTATACGTCCTCAATCACCTGTAGGAGTTGCTTAAGCTACGAAATCCAGTGCAGCCGGACGTTTATACGCCTCAATCACCTGTAGGAGCTGCTTCAGCTGCGAAATCCGGCGATAGCCGGAGTCT
>PAJK01000092.1 GCA_002706025.1 Oceanospirillaceae bacterium | reverse complement strand
TTGCAAGGAAGCTGAATGAACGACCGAGGAAAACACTCGACTACCTGACACCTTTGGAGAAGCTGCAAAGCATATTTGCGTTGACCGGTTGAACTCACCATAAGTATTTCTCTAAGCCATCTTAGTCAGCCTTGCGGCACGGCATCCGTTCGTGACTGCGCTCCCCTCACTACTGCTTTTGATCCGGAATATTCAACCATCCGAATCGTCAGATCTGACATCGGTCAGATCAGAGAGCGACCTTAAATCTGTCCATACGGACAGGAAATATTTCTGACATATTACTCAAATAAACCGGACAGACCAAAGCACAGAATTGTCAGCAACAGGCCAGCCTGCCCTTAAAAGCGCCATTCTTTACAGATCAGAGGCGAATCTGCCACTGACGAATGGCCTGAGAAGTCCTCTCTGCTTTTTGGCTGTTTGCTGACTCTTCAGCGGATTGCGCTTGATCGCTGTTCTCGCTGTTCTCTTCAGTAGCACCTGACGGACGACGCACATCACCCAATAATGTCAGTTGTAACTGCCCTGCTGGCGTCATTACTGCACTGACGTCCCGGATCATACCTGCGGCAAAACTGAAACTGGCGATATCCTGCCCGTACGGATAGTCATCACTGTACACCCGTACCACACTGTATTTAGGCCGGTTAACGTCGCCTCCAAAACCCCAGCTGAGACTGCCGACGAAATACACCATGACCCGCACATTCAGATCATCAAACCAATAAATATCCGGGAGTTTTTCATGCAGATAATAGCTGTCTGTTGCGATATGACGTGCTGCGAAGAGTAACTGAGCATCTGCTTCCAATACGGGCGAAGTGTTATTGCTATCACCCTTATCAGTGACTTTTGCTGATTCAGCTACGTCTGATGGTTCAGTTGCTTCCGGCGACTCAGTTAATTCTGATAGCGGGTTTTCCTTTTTAGCGCTTATCTCATCAGGTGTATGGCTGCTTAACCAATCATTAAGGCCGGATACCTCAATCTGATAAAGCGGTGTGAAAGTCCCCTTGTCTGTGTGCTGATAACCACCCACCACAAACTGCTCATCATTCAGCCAGCCAGCAAATGCCACCCCAAGATTGAGCGCAGCGCCGCTTACCCTGTCAGTCAGCTGCCCCAACACCTGCAGCGCTTTGCCATGCTCTTCCAGCAGAACCTGACTGCCATTAAAAATCAGCGCCCGTGCGGGCAAGTCTGGTGCATTATCAGGTTGCGGATCGTCGCTGTCTGAAGCCTCTGCCGCATCCAGACGCTGTTCGATGCTCAGCCAGAGTTCCTGCTGACGCTGTTCTGTAGCTTTCACATTCTCAGCTGCAGGCAAAGGAAGACGGACAACGTCTTTACCCGGGTCCTGATCAAATACCCGCTGCCCCGCAACCACACGACCGTCGTCCATTAACAGCCATTGCCCATAGGGCGCTTCTGTGCGAAAGCGGATGTAAGGTTCAGGAGGCCTGCCGTCATTAATACGGTAAGGAACCTCCTCAACAGAAACACGGCGATTTTTTACCGCCCCGGCAGAGACATCCTGAGCGTCGAGCAACAGAGTGTAGTCATCCAGTTTACGGATTTGTCGTTCGGTATTCTGCCCGACAAACACAAACGACCAGATCATCCAGGCAATATAAATAAGGCCGACAATTAAAACGATGCTAATAAAAATACCCAGACCAATGAACAGCGACTTCATAACTCGTCCTTAAGTTTTCAGCAGGTATGCAGAGTAATAAGAAAAAGACTAAACAGCAGATGGTATTAAACAGTACCTTCCTGTTTTAATTTCTGACGAACCCCCATCAGCATTTTGCCGAAACGGTTCTGCCCACGCATATCGCGGCCACTGCCCCAGAAGTAGTCGTACATGGTGAGATCTTTGATATCCAGCTCTTCTGTCGCCAGCAGCATTTCCGTCAGTTCTGTATGGGTCCGGCATTTGATGTAGGTGCCACGGGTCATATAAGTAACTGAATTTTTCTTCCAGTCTTTACGGCGCTTTTTAAATCTGGCCTTGCCCAGCTTGGCAGCACGCGCCGGATTTTCCGCCGCACGGATCAGTTCACGATATTCCGCATCCTCAAACTTCATCGCCTGATAATAGTGTTCAACCGAGGGCCATTCCGCACCGTCCAGCTCAAAAGCATAAGGTGCGTACGCAGATAACGGATGGGTTATATCATCGCGCGCCACTTCGTAACGCGACTTCTCCAGCTCACGGCTGTCCTGGTGTTTAAAGAACATGAAATACTTCTGCTGTTCAGATTATCAACGGACCATAGTATCCGAAGTTGCGCGGCAGCTGAAGTCAGATGGATATGTGTCCGGCAAATGTCTCCGGTCGCAAGCAAAGTGAGCCTCAGAGTAAGTCTGAGGATAACCCGCAGATGTGCTTACAGCTGTACCTGCAGCTATACCTACAGCTACAGCTATACCTACATCTGCACCTTAAGGTGTGCCTAGAGAGCAGCCGCGAAACGTCCCAGTCTGGCGTTGGTTGCCGCATAAAAATCGCGCAGTTTGGTGGGGACGTCGCCAAAATCGCCGGCCCCGGCGGTCATGACCCGCACACCTTCGCCACGCAACTGCTTAAGTGCCTGTTTCTCCAGCTGCGCCACCTGTTGATGACCCCACTGTATCGAACGCTGTGCGCTCTCACGGACCAGCGTCTGCTGCCTGGCATTCAGCTTGCCCCACCACTCGCGGGAAACCACCAGCACTCCCGGAAAAGCCATATGATTGGTGAGAACCAGATTGCCCGCCGCCTGATACAGATGCAGGCCGTAGGCGGTGGCCAGATCACAGTCTATGGCATCGATATCGCCATTTCGCAGCCGCGCCAGAGCATCCATAAACTGGGTTGGCTGTGGGTCAATGCCCAGCTGACGATACCAGTTATAAAACATGTCATTTTCGAAAGTGCCAATGCGCCGCCCTCTGAGATCCGCAACGCTTTTTATCGGCGCCACACTGAGCATCTGCCGCATCCCCGGGAAAACGTAGCCCAGTGCAATCAGGTTGTGCTTTTCGAGGTCGTCCAGCATGGCCGAGGCTTCTGCAGATTGCCCGGCCTTGACCATCTCCGCAGTACTGTCGAAGGCATAAGGCACCAGCCAACCATTAAGAGACGGATCAAGCGTTGTCAGTGATGCGACAGCAACAACACCGACCTGCAGCTGATCTGTTTTCAGCATATTGAGAATATTGGCTTCGCCGAAGGATTTGGCAAAGCGCGATTCGCGCATCACAATGCTATTGGTGGAGGACTTTTTCAGGTCCGCAGAAAATCGTTCCAGAACCTGAGTCCAGACGTGCTCAGGTGGCGTCATTGCGCTGTAGCGTATTTTATCGGCCTGCACGCACTGGGCAATCAGTAACAGCCAGCAACAGGCCAGAAAAATCCCTGTTGTAGTAAATATTTTTGAACCGGCTAATGGCGTGCTGCCTGCTGTCATTCTGCTCATACCCTTCCCCGTCGCATATTAACGCCGTCATAACTGCAGATAGAGACAGTCATACGCACGTTTACTGTTATTGTTATCGTGCCTTTGTAACTGGTTGTGAAAAGGCTGTTTAAGAATCAGCTCATTAACCGTCAGCTTGAATGATACTTACGAGGGGATTTTCTGCTCCTTTTGGTTTAACCCGGAGCAGATGGTATTACGTAAAAATGCGCAAAGCAGACAGGAAATAACTGAAAATTCATCCACAGCAATGCCGGATTAATCGCCAGCATTGCCTGCAAGCAACTAAGGCGTACTAAACTTGGTAAGAAGACACCAGCTTATCCAGACTGCTGGCCACCGAACTCAGCTCCTCAGCATTGTGTTTCAGCAAACCGGCGTTCTCGGCACTGTCACCGGCACCGGCATGAATACTGTTCATATTGCGGTTAATTTCTTCTGCGGCCTGATGCTGCTCTTCAGCGGCGGTCGCAATCTGATTCGCCATATCGCGGATTGCATTCACTGAGCTGCGGATTTCTTCAAACACTTCGCCGGTCTGCAATGTTGCCTGCGTTGTCGCATGAGCAAACTCAAGGCTACTGGACAGTTTTTCCGAAACATCTTTTGTGCGGCTGACAAACGAAGAAATCAGACTGTCGATTTCTTCGGTGGATTCCGCCGTACGTCCGGCCAGTGTGCGCACTTCATCAGCAACCACAGCAAAGCCCCGGCCCTGCTCGCCAGCACGGGCAGCTTCAATCGCAGCATTAAGGGCCAGCAGATTAGTCTGCTCAGCAATGCCTCGGATAGTATCGAGAATGCTGGTGATATTGCGGGTTTCCTCTGACAGCAGCCCCATCGCCGTATTCGACTGGTCGATTGCGTTGTCCAGTTTACTGACCACCTTGGTGGTCTGATCGATATACTGATGGCCTTTATCAACGTGTTGCTGACTGTCATCGGCTGAAGCCGCGGTATCAGCGCAATAGCGTGAGACCTCATTGGCGGTAGCCACCATCTCATTAAATGCGGTAGAAACCTGCTCAATCGCGTTGCGCTGATGATCCGCACTCCGGCTCATATCAGACGACATCGACTGCGTCTGATCCGATTGCCGGTTGATGCTGCCGGCAGTGTTCTTAATATCGCCGACCAGCTCGTGAATAGAGGCCACAAAGCGGTTAAAAGCAGCCGCCATCTGCGCCGATTCATCACTGCCTTTTACGTCCAGACGCCGGGTCAGATTGCCGCCACCCTGGGCAAATTCTTCCAGCCCGTGGGTGACCTCAACAATAGGACGGGCGATCAGCCCGCTGATCCAGAATCCGATAAAAGTAAACGCTGCGACCAATATAAGCGTGACCAGGATAATGCCATTGCGCAATTCGTNCGCGGTAGCAAATACTTCNGANTCAGGAATCAGGCCAACAAATTTCCAGCCAAGANCGGGNGACGTTACGGTTTGCACCAACCAACGGCGTCCGNCAAGCGACACTTCAGAAACNCCNTCAGCAGCGATCATTTGCNGATAGACATCCCCCAGATCACTGACTGTTTTAAAACTGTTTTCGCTGTTGCTGCCNTCNGCAAGAATGACTCCNGTTTCTTCCACCAGAATAAGGTAGCCTTCTTCGCCNAATTTTACGCNGTNCACCATATCCGCCAGCTTTTTCAGCGTCACATCCACACCAACCACNCCTTTCAGGCCGGTATCCGTTTCAAAGGTGTGCAGATANTCGAGAATCGGGGCACCNGTNAANACATCTTTGTAGGCTGGNGCCCGTACCGGTTNNCCCGGNTGNTTNANAGCCGANTGATACCANGGACGTTTACGNGGATCGTAATTGCCTAACTCACCACTGGGCCANTGCACNTAGGCACCGTTTTCCAGCCCCAGAAACACATAAGCAAGNTCCGGACGNGCNTCNCCATAGGCTTCCATCATNGCGAAAGCCTCTGCNTCCGCACTGCCANNGCGTTCAGAAAACGTGTTTTTNGGGGAATCCATGTAGGTCGTTGTNGCAGCCGTTAAATTACGCACAGGACGACTGCGGGCGAGATANGCCGCATCTTCTGCCAGCCCNGTCAGATACAGGGTGAACGCCTTATCGATATGATTAACCTCAGCCCCGGCCCGCTCGACAAAATTATTAAAAACCTGATCCCTGACTTTATAGGTAACCAGTACGGCAATAATCGCCAGTGGCAAAACAACNGCTGACAGCAGAGCGATTAATAAACGGGTTTTGATCGACATATGGCCTCCTGACTGATGTACCAGACCCAGTACANATTGAGTGTAGTCAGAAATACCGCTAACAANNGTATCAGNGCNCTTTTTTGTACCGCCGCACCAACANTTCAAANCNNCCCCTGAGCTTCNACGTGTAGTCNGGATATGTTATTTTGCGCGGCTTTTTTACCTCCCGGTTTANNGNCCGGCGAACAGCATCAGGAGCTNCCAATGATCTGTGGTTTTGACTACGGTACATCCAACTGNGCAATCGGAATCCCTGAGGACGGCNATATCCGTCTGCTGCCNGTCGATGGGGANCGGCACTTTATGCCNTCCGCGCTTTACACCTGGGCCNGNGAACTGATTTGTGAGCAGGTGAGCCANGGCATTCAGCAGACNGATGAGCGCAGCGACTTCGTTAACCTGCGCAAAGGCCAGTTACAGGCTGCNCTGCGCGCCCGCAACGAACTTGATCTGACGCCTGCAGAACAGGTGATGTTTGTCGGNCAGGAAGCCTTCCGCCACTATTTTGCNGATCCTGAAGAAGGCTATTTTATTAAGTCGCCTAAATCCTTTCTNGGTGCCAGCGGCCTGNGNCCNGAATTTGTTCATTTTTTTGAAGANATNGTCACGGCCATGATGCAGACCACCAAACGNCGTGCAGAGGCCGCNGCCGGACATGANCTCACCCATACCGTGATTGGCCGGCCGGTCAATTTTCAGGGGGTGAATGCCGAACAGAGCAANGCCCAGGCCATTGCCATTNTGACCACCGCCGCCAAACGCAGTGGTTTTAAAGAAGTGGAGTTCCTTTACGAACCCATTGCTGCCGGTCTGAGTTTTGAACGCAGCCTGAGCGAAAATAAAACCGTTCTGGTGNTGGATATCGGCGGTGGTACGTCAGACTGTGCNGTGGTGCGCATGGGCCCTGATCATGTTCAGAAACAGGATCGCCGNGCTGATTTNCTTGCTCATACCGGGGANCGGATCGGCGGTAACGATCTNGANATCCGCCTGGCCGCTGATCAGCTGATGCCACTCTTCGGAATGCAGTCNGCCATGAAAAGNGGTAANCCAATGCCGACCCGAACCTTCCTCGACGCCGTTGCCACCAACGATGTATCCGCCCTGACCCGCTTCAGCAGTCTGGAAACAGGCCTGTACCTGGAGCAATTGCANCGCGACTGCAGTGAACCGCATCTGATTGAGCGTTTTATCCGCCTGCGCAATAACAAACAGAATCAGCAACTGGTGCGCAGTGCGGAAGAAGCAAAAATTGCGCTATCCGATGCCGGCANTGTCAGTGTGAAGCTGGATTTTGTTGAAGCGGATCTGCAACAGGAGATTCAGCGTACGCAGCTGGCAGGCGCTATTGAACGCCCTCTGAGCCGTATCGCTGAGCTGATGACGGAAGCTGTTGCCCAGAGTGGCTGTCAGCCGGATCTCATTTTCGTTACCGGCGGCAGTGCCCGCTCACCGGTNATTCAACAGGCNGCCAAAGCNGCCGCAGGCGACGTTCCGNTGCTGGATGGCGATCACTTCGGCAGTGTCGTCTCCGGCCTGACCGAGTGGNCACGTCGTATTTACGCCTGANNAAACAGGCCACGTTTCTTGTTACAGCAANATCAGNAAATGGGACGGTAAGCGCCCCATTTCCTGAGATTTAAAGCGTTTCAGTCCTTCCAGGTTTTTCTTCTGCNTTCTTTCTGCCGTTTATTTCTAACGNTCGTTCCGTTTNTTTCTTCCGATTCTTTCATCAGTTGTTTCCTTTTCTTCTGGCCGNCTGGCGATTCCCGATCAGGCATTTTTGCCAACAGACACCCGCAGCTTAAATATCGTGCTTTTCCGAAGCTTAATTCGTATTTACACGTATCAACCTGTCNNGGTTTTTGATATTACTCAGTAGATGTCAGAAATGGTCGGTAATATTTTAACGCTATATCGCNGAGACAAACTCTATTATTGGAAGCACATTGTCTTAATATGTCCAGTCAGCNGAACCATTAAATTCTGACTGTTTNAGATTACCNNACGCACTGGCNACTTCTGCACTATTGTTAAAGATGTGCGTAATTTGAATGANGACAGAACACAANNACGGCAGAGCCGGACNTCACGGAGTAATGGATGCAGCACCTTGTTTATAATATTTCTGCGCTGCCTGAGCTGACCGAATGGCTCAACGCTCTGCCAGCAGACGTTAAAAATAAACGGATTCTTGCCGGNGTCTATTCCTCCNTATCTGAGGAAAAATGGTTCACNGATGTCCGTGCTGAGATNAACAGNTACCTGCCAACCGCCACCGTCACCGGCGGCAACTGTCCGGCCACCATAGATACATCGGTAAACGAGCAGAATCATACCCAGATTTCACTGATGATCTTTGATTCCTCCTGGGTACAGGGNTACAGCATTCCTGCCGAACAAAGNGGCCACAAAAGNTACGAAAGCGGAGAGAACCTGGCCGACCGCCTGTTGAATGAAGCACCACTGCGCCCATCCGGCGTTATGCTGCTNTTTTCTCCGACCATGCTTGATGTGTCCGATTTTTACGCCGGTCTCTATGCCCATATGGAAGGCATTCCTGTTTTTGGCGCCGGNGTTGGCGGTCACCCGGACATCCATAAAGTCATNATGATGCTGGACAAAAACATCCTGACATCCGGCTTTATCGCCATNGCTTTTTATGGCAAATCCCTGCGTCTGGANTCCACCCANCANCTGGGCTGGATTCCCTTCGGCGAANTNATGACCATCACNTNAGCTCAGGANAATGTCGTAGACTCGATCAACCATCGCTCAGCGGCTCAGCTGTACAACCATTTTATTGGTTTNGATAACGATGACTTTTTCTCCCATGCCATGGAGTTTCCGTTTATCGTCCGCCGCAACGGTATCAATATTGCCCGGGTACCTTTTGCCGTTACTGACCAGCAACAGATGACCTTCGTTGCCGATATCCGCCGCGGTGATCAGGTGCAGTTCGCCTATGGTGATATCAACAGCATCATGGAAAACCTCGACTTNTTTAACGCNGATATGAAGCGTTTTCAGCCCGAAGCCGTACTGACATTTTCCTGTGTATCCCGTCTGAGTTTTCTTAACGGCAATCCCAATCTGGAAGTCAGCCCTTACCTGAACCAGTCCAATGCNGGCGGCTTTTTCAGTTACGGTGAAATCGACAGCAGCAGTGGCCAGGACAACGTTCTNAACGCCACCATCGTCAGCATTGCTTTCAGCGAAACACCAGCNNGTACAGAGCTGAGCAGCGATATGTCTGAAGATCTGACACCACCNGTNACCAGTTCACGGGATCTGGCNCGTCTGAAACGACTGATGTATTTTATTTCACGGGTCACAGAGGACCTGCAGAAAGCNAACCGCGAGCTGCGCAATATTTCCCAGAAGGACGCCCTNACCGGCATATACAACCGCCGCGCCCTGACCACCAAACTGAAGCAGGAACTGAGCTACGCNCGNGAAGGNGGGCTGCCGATTTCCGTGATCATGATCGACCTTGATCACTTCAAATATGTGAATGATGACCATGGCCATCTGGTCGGNGACCGGGTCATCACNGCCAGCGCGCTGATCATTGCATCCTGTATCCGCCCGGGCGACTTNCTNGCCCGCTTCGGCGGCGAAGANTTTATGTTAATTCTGCCCGCCACCANNGCNNAGGATGCNGCCGAAGTGGCNGAACGTATCCGCAAAACNCTGGAGTCTCAGACCCGTACNATGGACATNCCATCGGTCACCTGCTCTCTGGGCGTAGCCTGTGATCNGCGAGGNNAAGTCNTCATCNGATGAGCTGATCCACAGATCCGATCAGGCGCTTTATCAGGCCAAGTCCAACGGCCGCAATCAGGTGTTTACGGCGCCGCAGGAAGTNTGACANANCAACCGGGNTTATTTATAAAAATATNNCCTGAAATCAGATACNTNCTGACGCTGNTCTGGCTTTAGCTGTGGCTATGGTCGGAGCTTTATCTGTGCCTATAGTCGGGGGCTTTNGTTGNGGNNTTAAAAGAAACCGGCCGTCAGCANCTTGCGCCGATCCGGCAGGAAATTTCCGGATTACTGGCTATACTTTCAGTTAAAGCAACAATAAATCGCTGAGCAGTAGACGACAGCATATCGCCATGGAGGTAGATATCCGTATGCCAGAACTGAAGGACAAGGGACAGGAAATTGCCCGNATTCACGAAGAGGTNGCACGCCTCGAAGATGAAATTCACCGCATTTCAAACAAGCTGAACAACGAGGGATTTATTTCCCGCGTACCGGCCGCCATGATCGAAAAGGAACAAAAAAAGCGCAGCGCNTTTCTGAAAAANCAGGAAAAGCTGAANGAAATGCTGACCACCATTTCCGGGTNAGNCACAGAGAACATCNCCAGCGGTTTCAACTNCGGGTAAAGACTGCCCTGCTGCCAGCAGTCTTCNNCTGCTGATCCGGGCTGTATCTGTTTCCTTTCGCTGCAGTANNTGNGCAGTANNGTGTTTTATCCGTGGAGCATGACTGTAGTGTCTGCTTAGCATCACTGCAGCATCAGTGCACTATCACCGAGGCCCGGCGAATTCAGCGTGCCACCACCAGCAATAACCTTTCATAATCTGTGTCAATTTCCAGCCCCTGTGCCTGACCTAGAATCCGCTCTTCACCGATGGGAGAGCAGTATGGATTATGATATCGCCATTATTGGCGCCGGCCCGGCCGGACTCAGTTTTGCGCTGTCACTGCGCGACAGTGGCCTGAAGGTAGCAATCATCGAGAAACAGCCTGCAGATACCTTACAGGCACCCGCCTACGATGGCCGGGAAATCGCGCTCACTCACCTGTCGCAGAAACTGATGCATGCCCATGGCAGCTGGCAACGGCTGGGCGACGGAAACATCCACCCGTTAATGGCTGCCAGTGTGCTCAACGGCCGTTCGGACTACCGCCTGCACTTTGATGCTCCGGCAAACATTAAAGGCCCTTTGGGTTATCTGGTGTCCAACCAGAATATCCGCCGCGCCATTTTTGCCGAATTTGCCGCCAGCGAGGCTGCAACGCTGCTCGACAACACCAACGTACAGCACGTGCGTACTGATGCCAGCGGCGGCTATATCACGCTGGATAACGGCACAACCTTGTCTGCCTCGCTGGTGATCGCTGCTGATACGCGCTTTTCAGCAACGCGCAATCAGATGGGTATCGCCTCTGACTACAATGACTATGGCCGCAGTGCTTTGTTGTGCGTCATGGAGCATGAACAGCCCCACCATCACACCGCCCTGGAATGTTTCTTCTACGGCGGTACGCTGGCCGTGTTACCGCTGGATGAGTACCGTTGCTCTGTGGTTATCACCGTCAACTCAGCACAGGTATCTGAGTTGCTGCAGATGAGCGAAGAGGCCTTTAACAACGAAGTCGCTCAGCGTCTGGGCAATCGCCTGGGTAGCATGAAGCAATGCGGTGAACGCTATCACTACCCTCTGGTAGGTGTACACGCACGTAAGTTTTATGGTGAGCGTTTTGCTCTGGTAGGCGATGCAGCCGTCGGCATGCACCCGGTGACTGCGCACGGTTTCAATCTTGGTCTGAGCGGTCAGGATCTGCTTGCCAGTGAAATTATGAAAGCCTGTAAAAACCAACGACCATTCTGGGATACTCAGGTGCTTGCCGCCTACCAGCAACAGCACATGCCCAACGCCCGGGTGCTTTATCACGGCACCAATACCGTGGTCGGACTGTTCACAGATGACCGCCTGCCGGCCAGATTACTGCGTACCGCTGTACTGCGCATCAGCAATCATCTGCCACCACTGAAACAGGCGATCCGTCATAAACTGATGAGCGAACAGCATCCACGACTGCGGGTGTTTTAAACCTCGCCGTTGAGTAATGACAGGGTAAATGAAAGCCGGTCATTGGCATTATCCAGCTGCAGACATTCCTGCAGAATTTCAGCATCGAAACGGATAATGCCAAACAAGCGGAAGCTGAAAGTCTCTGCATCCATGCTCTGCCACTCGTCCGATTGCAGCAAGTCACTGATGGTGTCATCGGCGTCAGCATCGGCCTGCAACAGCGCCAGCAGACGATGCAGAATTTTATCTTTCAGCTGTTCGTTATCGCTCTGCTCTGCGGCGGTTGGCGCACGGTCGTCAAAGGGTTCGCATTCGTAAATCTGGTACGGCAATAATTGCACCGCCTGGCCTAAGCGATAACGTTGCTGAATATGTACATTAAGATAAAGGCGCCCATCATCTGTGGTGTCCGTCAGCTCACACAAGCCGGCACTGAATACATCGTACGGGCGGTATGTTGCCTGGTTGGAACTGAGCGCTTCGCGCATATTTTCTGTGGGCTTCGCCGGACTGATCACTGATTGAGTATGGCAGATGGCCACCAGCTTATTTTCATCCAGACAGCGCTGAATCATTTCGCGATAACGTGGCTCAAAGACATGCAGTGGAAAAACAGTACCGGGAAAGGTAACGCACCCGGGAATCGGGAAAATACAGATTTCCGCCATGGTACTTCCTCTTAGTGAATTTTAGTCTGCGCAACGACCGCTAAGTACCTGCGGTCGATAACAGCAACGGAACAGAGAAACCAAAACAGAACTCTGCAACGACAGATCTTTATTGATGGTCAAATGGTAAAATCTTCTCCTACTTTTGCAACATTTTCTGACAGTCGGCTATCTGTTACTGCTATGTTTACCCATCATTGGATGAAAAAGACCCCGCTATGCTGATGGAAATATCTTTCGGTGGCATGTTGTTCAGCCCGCTGGCGCTGTACATCCCACTGGCCCTGCTTTTTACCGTGTTGTTCCGCTGGGCACTGCACCGGGTCAATATGCGTTTTCAGTTATGGCATACCGCTTACTGGAACGAAGCCTGGCTCGATATTTCCCTTTTTATTATTTTTCTCGCGTTAACCATCGCTGTGACAGGAAGGTACTAATTTATGCAGAAACCACTGCGTATCGTTATTAATCTGTTTATTCTGCTGGTCGCCATTGGCGCCGGTTACTGGGTGTGGAATTATTACCTGCATTCGCCGTGGACGCGCGACGGACGCATCCGTGCCGATGTGATCACCATCTCGCCGGATGTCTCCGGCTGGATCAGTGAACTGAACGTTAGCAACGATCAGCAGGTAAACGCAGGAGATGTCCTGTTCCGCATTGATGATGCCCGTTATGAAGCCGCTGTGGCTGAAAATAAAGCCCGCGCCGAACAGGCACGCTACACCTGGGAGCTGGCTAAACATCAGTACGACCGACGCAAAAAACTGAACAAAAATCAGAATATCAGCGCTGATGATCTGGACGTTTACCGCATCCAGATGGACTCAGCCCGTGCCAGCTATGATCTCGCACAGGCGCAGCTCAACACCGCCATGATCGATGTTGAGCGCAGTAAAGTGATGGCGCCGGTAGCCGGCAGTATTGTTAATCTGGGGCTGAGCAACGGCAATTACGTCAACAAAGGAACACCGGTACTGTCGCTGGTAAAATCCGGTTCGTTTTATGTCACCGGTTACTTTGAAGAAACCAAGCTGCAGCATATCCATATTGGTCAGACCGCTTACGTACAGCTGATGAGTGGCGGCAAGGCACTGGAAGGCCATGTGGTCAGCATAGGCAAAGGCATCGCCAATACCAACACCTCCGGCGATTCACAGCTGCTGCCACAGGTGCAGCAGAGCTTTAACTGGGTGCGCCTGGCGCAACGGATTCCGGTCGATATCCGCTTTGATAAGCTGCCTCCGGATATCAACCTCAGTGCCGGTATGACCGTCAGTGTTCAACTGGCTGACGACTGATCTATGTCGCGTCTGAGTCTGGTCTTAAACACCCTGATGCTGCCCGAGCGCAGGGCCGTGATTTTTGCCTCCAAAGGCGTAATCTCCATGGCCCTGTCGCTGTTTATGGCCATGTATCTGCAACTCGACCGCCCATACTGGGCCATGGTGTCTGCCATTTTTCTGCAGGTACGTCCGGAAAGCGGCCTGGTGATCGAAAAAGGCTTTATTCAGATCGCCGGGTCGACCCTGGGCGGCCTGTTCGGGCTGATGATTCTCGACGTATTTATGCCCTATCCGCTGATTGCCCTGACGTTATTGGCGCTTTGGATAGCCCTGAATTCCGGTCTCGCCGCCTACGTGCACAGCATGAACTTCACTTATGGCTTCGCCATGTGTGGCATGACCGCTGCTATGGTGGTGTTGCTGTTTTTCAGCAGCAATACCCCCGACAGCCAGACAGCCTTCAGCATCGCGCAGGCGCGTATCAGTGAAATATGCGTCGGTACTGTCTGTGCCGTGCTGGTGAGCCGGCTGTTCTGGCCGGTCACCGTGATTGCCGGTCTGCGTATGAGTGCGCGCACCACCATCAACAAGAGCATGCAGTATCTGGCACTGGAGCTGGACCCCAACGGCTCCCACGACGGACGTCACCAGCATGCAGACAGCATTCTCGAATCTGTGATGGCAATGACGGATGATGCCAGTGCCGTCTTTTATGAAGGCCCTAAAGGTCCGGCCCGCAGTCGTGCTATTTCTCTGCTGTGTAACCGCATTATGTCGCTGCTGTCGATGGCACAGATTCTCGGCCGCTTTCAGCGCAATCATCCGGAATTGATGTCCGCCGATTTCAGCCAGTTTCTGCAGCAGCTGCGCGCCGGCTTTATCCGGGTGGCGGAAGTCACCGACTACGAACAGGCGTATCTGGAGAACCAGCAACTGCGCCGCCGGGTACTGGACTTTGGCGAACGCAGTGATCAGTCGCCGCTGGAAACGCGCATGACGCAAACAGCTGCTGAACTGGTGACCGCCCTGGGATTAATCCTGCGGGCGTATCAGGCACTGGCGGTACCTGATCAGCAACTGGCCGGAGCAACCCGCCTGCAACCGCACAGAGAACCCCTACTGGGCGCAGTTAACGCCATCCGCAGTGGTCTGGTATTTACCGTTGGCGCCGTGATCTGGATGGCCACCGGCAGCTTTGCCGCCATTATGATGATGATTCTGCCGGTGGTCTTTTCCATCATGTTCTCGCGTCTGCCTGGCACCATTCTCAAGCTGGTCTTCAAAAGCCTGATGATCGGTGCCCTCGCGGCCATTCCGGTTGGTCTGCTGGCACTGTCTATACTGGCACGCAGCAGTGGTGATTACGAAGTTCTGATTCTGGTGCTGGCACTGCCCTATTTTCTTGGCCTGCTGCTACTTGCCAACCGCCCCACGCTGCCCTTTGGGCTGGGCTTCTGTATTCCGTTTACCATTATTGTCCGGCCCGGTCCGGGCATGAGTTTCAGCGCCGATGTGCCGGTCAGTATCGGTCTCGCCATTTTGTGTGGTATCGCGGTACTGGCCGTGATTTTTACCCTGATTACGCCTCCGGGAGGCAAACGTCTGCAACACCGTCTGCTGGAATCCACCACCCGTGATCTGCGCGACCTGCTCAATCATGAATCACCACGTGACTGGTACAACGGCCGTATGGGTGAGCGTCTGCTGAAGCTGTCTACTTACGATATGGCATCCGGTAATAAAGACCGCTCCATGACCGACCTTGGCTTTACCGGCCTGAACCTTGGCCACGCAATCCTGACTGTGCTGCACTATCTGAAAAGCATTCCTGATGAGGAGTATCCGGCAAGTTTCAGCCGCTGGCATTCCGCGCTGGCCGACGCCTATCTGGACGCATCCCGTGGAATTGCGAATGAGGATTTTGATAAGGCTTCGCGGCAATTACTCAACGATCTGCAGAGCACTCAATGTCCGCAGCAGACCCGGGATCTGATTGAAGGGATCAGTAACCGTCTGCAGCTGACGTTTAAACGCACCGCGGCCAGCGTCAGCGGATAACGCGGCGCGCCTGCGTAAAGCGGTCTTTCCAGTAGTAATCGTCAAGGCGTGAAATCATCACGCCTTTTGACGTGGAAACGTGCAGGAATTTTTTGTCTTCGATATAAATGCCGACATGACGGGATTTATAACTGGTATTAAAAAATACCAGATCCCCAGGCTGCAGCTGATCGCGGCGCACCTGAGTGCCGGAATACATCTGCTTTGCGGTTGTACGCGGTAACTGAGTGGCGAATTCATCGCGATAGGTGACGTACACCAGACCGGAGCAATCCATACCACTGCGGTTTACACCGCCATACGCGTAAGGTGTACCCTTCCACTGCTCATACTGAGCGTAGATCAGGTTTTTAATATCCTGCTGCTGCGCCGCACTGGCCTTTGGTATCGGCGCTGCAGGCCCGAGAGCCTGATCGACTGAAACCATATTGCTGCAACCTGTGCTGAGCACGGCAACAAACATTACCGGCACCATCAGATTTTTCATGCTGGCAGATCCTTTTCTGCTTGGCTGTATGGCCTGAATTTCGCCCTGTGACCGTTTGCCAGCTTTCAGCTACGCTGACGGCTGGCTAACAGAATACCGCCGAATATCAGAATGGCACCAATTATATGGTAAAGATGTATCTGTTCGCCGAGGTAGACCACCGACAATCCGGCGCCAAACAGCGGCATCAGATGAATAGACAGACCAGCTCTGGCCGGGCCTAAGCGCGCCACACAGGCGTTATACAGCAGGTAAGCCAGTACCGACGGCACAATGCCGACGTAGGCCAGTGACAGAACAGAATGCATGTTCCATACAGGGGTTTGCCCGGAGGCCAGTTCCCAGCCCCAGAACGGCAGCAGAAACACCAGGCCGGTAGCCATCTGCACCTGCAATAACCCGGTACGGTTAATTCCCGCCGGTACCGCTTTCAGACCAATGGTGTACAGCGCCCACACTACCATCGCCACCAGCAGAATCAGATCTCCGTGGGCGAAATTCAGNGAGGCCAGAATCTGAGTATCCCCACGCATNACGATGGCCAGCACACCGGCNAACGACACNACCATNCCGACAATCTGCAGACGGCCAACGCTGTAGCCAAAAAACAGCCCGCCCAGAAGAACNATCAGCAAGGGNATAAACGAATTAAGAATAATGCCATTGGCAGCCTGGGTACTTTGCAGACCNAGATAAATCAGCGAATTGAATGCGGTAATACCNGTAAGAGAAATTCCCAGGATCAGCCAGCGATGCTGCCAGTAAAGCTGACGATCGCGCTNCAGTGCTTTCCAGGCAAATGGCAACAGCACCAGNGAAGCAATGATCCAGCGATANAGGGANAAAGTCACCGGCGGGATTTCATCGCGTACCGCGCGGCCAATAATAAAATTACCGGCCCAGAACAAAGGNGGCAGTAACAGCAGCGCACANGTCAGCAGAAAGCCGGAGGATNGAATATTTTTGAAAGATTGACGGGTGTTCGTTAACAAGCTCAATGTAATAACCGCACTGCCATTGTAAAAGCCGCAATTATGGCACGCTGGCTACGCTTCTTTTTAAACAAGTATGATCCCCTTACCGCAACAATCAGCAGCAACAATCGGAAGCAACAATTATTACAGCGCTGCTCTCTTNAGNACCTGTCACTNCAGCNNCNGTCANAGCACAGCCGCATTNNGCATAAAGGCTTCAACTTCCTGACGCANAGGAACCGATGGCTGCGCGCCATCACGGGTAACCGACACNGCCGCNGCAGCATGGGCAATACGANCNGCATCGGTTAANGGCTTACCTTCCAGCAGACAACAGGCCAGCGCNCCATTNAATGTGTCNCCCGCCGCAGTGGTNTCNCGNACCTCNACATGAAAGCCCGGCACCATTTNTCCGGAGANTATCCCGGCAGAAGCATCATCAACCGTCCGGCGGCTGACCCAGGCGCCCTGACTGCCGAGGGTAATAATCACCAGCGGAATGCCTTTTTCGTGCAAAACCTGCGCAGCCTGAGCAGCGCTGTCACCGTCACTGACCNCGATCCCGGTAAGGGCATGAGCCTCTGTCTGATTCGGCGTAATNACATCCACNAACTGCAGAAANTCATCGGATAGCACCGTCGCCGGTGCCGGATTCAGNATGACCTGAGTGTTGTGTTNTACCGCCTCTTTNGCCGCCAGCATCAGAGTGTCCAGCGGNGTCTCCAGTTGCATCAGCAGGCAATCCGCCTGNTGNATTAATAGCGAGNTGCTNNGTCAGGCGTTCTGGTGTCAGACAGGCNTTACTTTCCGGCGCNATACAGATGCTGTTTTCGCCTTCACTGTTCACCTGAATAATGGCAATGCCTGAAGGTTTTCCCACGGCCGTCATAACGGCGCGGGTATCAATGCCNTCTTCGGCAAAAGCACTCAGCATCTGTTCACCNAAAGCGTCTTCACCAACCATAGCGATAAATGCCGGAGCCGCGCCCATNCGCGCCGCNGCAACCACCTGATTGGCTCCTTTACCACCGGGNATAACACGGTAATTATGGCCGGTTAACGTTTCACCCGGTTGCGGNAAGCGGGAGACATTTAAAACATGGTCAGCATTCACGCTGCCCAGTACCGTCAGACGTTTCATAAAAGCGGCACACTGCCCTTCAGTTTGCGAACAAAACACTAAGAGTATTGGATGCAGGCTTCGTCACGCAAGCGTAATAAAATCCGTGCGCATNAGGTCAATTTATTGTGCGCGACGGTTCATGTTTACCGCCNGAATCAGCACAATTCCNGCAGCATTCAGCACTTACTGTAATTTATTTTACGCCGACAGCTGCGGCATTATTCTGCTTTCAGAACGCACGCTGCCCGGTGATCGGTTAAATTCGCGTTTAAACGCACGACTGAANGCCGCTTCGCTGGCGTAGCCGGATTGCTGCGCAATATCCGCCAGCGNACGGTTGCTGTTCTGCAGCATTTCCCTTGCTGCCATCATGCGCCAGCGGATGATATAACGACCGGCGGGNTCGCCCATCAGAGAGGTGAATTTCTGTGCAAAAACACTGCGCGACATATTAGCCACNGAACACATNCGNGNCATCGGCCAGTCCTGTTCNGGATGCCGGTGAAACGCCGCCAGAAGNCGGCCAATCTGCCGGTCACGTAANGCCGTCAGCCACCCCGGTCCGGNGTCACCGGATTGTTTAATCCAGTGCCGGATCGCCTGCAGAATCATAATATCCGCCAGATGGGTAATCAGGGTTTCACTGCCCGNACCGGGGTTCGCCGCCTCACGTTCNATAAAGCGCATTGAACTGTGCAGCCACTGCTGTTCTTCCTCCGCCAGCTGATCAATATGAATGACCAGCGGCAGACAACGCGTCAGTTCCAGTCCGGTAAGATGATCAAAGCGGGCGACGCCACAGATCAGACTACTCGCTTCACCACCGCCGCCAAAGTGCATGACCTCCAGCCGTTCACTGACTTTTTCCACCGGAATATCAAACAGCCCCTGACAGCAGCCCTGACCTTTCTCCCGCTCACCAGCCAGCGGATCCGCACCACCACTGATGCAGTGTCCCTGACCATGGGGTAACAAAGCCAGATGTCCTTCTTTCAGCAAACGCGCAGGCTGACCATCCACGTGCAGCCAGCACTGCCCGGCAGCAACGATATGGAACATCAGGCTGTGTTCAAAAGGAGGAAATTCAACACTCCACGGCGCTGTCAGATGCGAACGGCAATAGAGTGTGCCGCTCAGTTTCAGCAGTTGCAGTACCTCCCCTAAAGGATCATGGGACGGCGGAATCTCACGCTCTGACATCTGGCAGGCTCCTCAATTCTTAGCAGGCCAGTCCTTCAATGAAGGCGATCATCCGATCGCAGATCAGGACGATTGGTAATAATTAAAGGAATTTCTGTGATTGTTCATCCAGCCATCAGCCTACACACTGTTCATATCTTAAACAACCCGGACACATCCCAGGAGTTCACCATGACACAAAGAACTATCACTGGCAGTGCTGTATCTGCCTCCTCTTCCGCCGCAGGCGAATTTGCCGTGATCGGCGCCAGCGGTAAAACCGGTCAGCGCGTTGTGCAGCGCCTGCGCGCAGCGGGCCATAACGTCCTTGCGCTGTCGCGCAGCAGCAGTACTGCCTTTGACTGGCATCACCCGGCAACCTGGCCTGACGCTCTGCAGGGCGTTCAGTCGCTTTACATTACCTATCAGCCGGATCTCGCCGTCGCGCAGGCAGAAGCCGATATCCGCCAACTGGTGCGTACAGCAGAAGACTGTGGCGTTGAGCACCTGGTGCTGTTGTCCGGGCGTGGCGAAGACGGAGCGCAGCGGGCAGAACAGGTACTGATCAGCAGTAACCTGCAATGGAACGTGGTGCGCGCTTCATGGTTTGCCCAGAACTTCAGTGAAAGTTTTATGGCAGAAGGCATTATCAGCGGCGAACTGTGTCTGCCCGCCGGCGCAGTGCAGGAGCCGTTTGTCGATACCGATGACATTGCCAACGTGGTTGTTGCCGCGCTGACTCAACCAACATTGCGCAACCGCGTGTTTGAAGTGACCGGCCCACAACTGCTGACCTTTGCCGATTGTGTAGCAGAGATTGCACAGCAGACAGGCCGCACTATCCATTACCGCACGGTACCTGCCGACCTCTGGCTTGCAGCGCTGGCACAGCAGCAGGTACCGGCAGACATACGTGATTTGTTGCAGGAGCTGTTTACTCAGGTGCTGGATGGCCGCAATTCTCAGCTGACCAATGGCATACAGCAGGCGCTGGGACGTCAGCCAACCTCTTTTGCTGAGTACGTCAGCAAAACCCTCAAAGCCGGATTGTGGCCGGTTGATGAAAGACAGACTGCAGCGCCGGCAAGTGCTTGATAAACGGCAAAAACTGAGCATATAAAAAAAAGGAAAACAGCGTGGACGATCTGATGAATGTACTGGTGTTTATTTCCATGATCAGCATGGCAGTCATGGGTGGCGTGTATTTTGTTTTTTCTGTGTTTGTTATGCAGTCGCTGGCACAGATCAGAAATGGCGCCGAAGTCATGGTTAAAATCAATCAGGTGATTTTACATTCACTGTTTTTACCGCTGTTTTTCCTCTCCAGCGGGCTTGCAGCATTCATAATTGTGCTCAACCTGCTGGTTCAGTTTGATGCGCTGCTGTTTATGGGGTCTGCCGTTTATATTCTCGGCATGTTTGCCTGTACCGCAGTATGTAATGTACCGCTCAACAAACGCTTAGAAGCAGCCCACAGCAGCTCCGGCAAAAATCCGTTCTGGGCTGAGTATCTGCAGCGCTGGACACGTTGGAATCATGTGCGCACAATCAGTTCAGTACTGGGTGCAGCGGCGCTGTACGCCGCTGGCAGCTCCTGACTTTTCAACAATGGAAGCAGAAACCGGTAACGATTAATGAGCGGATTAAAATCGTACGGTAACCAGAATCACACTGATCAGAATTAATGCACCACCGAACCATTGCTGCGGGGTGATTTTTTCGCCAAACCGGCGTTTGGAAAAGTACAGGGTACCGATAATTTCTGCCTGTCCAAGGGTTTTAACCAGGGCCGGATTGACCAGAGCAAACCCGGTAAACCAGCCAATAGAACCGAGTGAGCTTAATACCCCGACTTTACAGCTGAGACGGATATTGGCACGAAACGGCGCCAGCAGATCGCCGGACTTCACGATCTGAATGGAGCACAGAATCAGGGATTGCAACGCCAGCACATACCAGAGAGTAACACCGGCATTGGTAATCAACGAGCCTGATAAAGCATGGCTGGCAACCGATGCGGCAACGGATGTAATGGCAAAACAAAGGCCACTGGCAAGGCCAAGAATAAGCGACATATCTTTGTGCGCGCTTAACAGCTTGCGCCATTTAACACTCATAATCAGCGCCCCGGCGACCCCGAGAATCACCCCCGCCCAGCCGGACATACTCAGTGTGTGATGTAACACCGGCAGGCCGATTAAAGCAGCCAGCACAGCTTCAGTTTTTGCCAGCAAAGTACCCAGAGCAAAACTGCCGGAATGAAACACCCGCAGCATAAAATAAGTCGCCAGAATCTGAGCAATGGCACAGGCAGTAGCAGCAATAAAAAACCTTGCTGCATTCGCAGCCGCAGAATCCGTACTGCCGAAGTCCGTAGCACCGAAAATCTGCCAGCAGACAATCAGATAAACAGAAACCAGAGGCAGGCCATAAAGAGAGCGCGACATGGTCGCGTGCAGGAATCCCGCTTCACGGGACAGCGTATTCTGATACGCAGTTCTGAAAGACTGGCAGGCAGCCGCAAATAAGGTAATGGCGATCCACATAATAACTCCGGTTCATCGAACGCGAAGGATGGACCGCCACCAACTATTTGTAAAAGGAATTACTTTTATACTTTGCATTCCATCAGAGAATGCAATCCATAGCTTATGCCAGGGAGCGGATATTTTCAGCCGTCAGTGTAATGATATTCTGCCGGGCCTGAGGGCTGATCCAGGCATTGTGTGGTGTCACAATCAGATTCAGCGCCTGATCGGCGCCAAGCGCCTCCAGCACCGGATGCCCTGCCCGAGGTGGTTCACTTGGCAGCACATCAAGCGCAAGACCACCCAATACACCGCTCTGCAGCGCCTGCAGTGCCGCCCGCTCGTCAATGATGCCGCCGCGGGCGCAGTTGATCACCAGAGCGCCGGGTTTCACTTCATTTAGATTGTTTTTATTCAGCAGTTCCCGGGTGTGCTCATTTAACGGACAGTGAAAGCTGATCACATCCGCGTGTGGCAACAACTCTGCAAATGTCGGACGGGAATCATTCTGCGCGCCCGGGCGGGCGGCAAACACCACCGTCATGCCAAACGCTTCAGCCAGTTTCGCCACCGCACTGCCAAGTACCCCCTGACCAACAATAACCAGTGTTTTGCCACTTAACTGGGTCGTCGTGTGATTGAGCAGACAAAAGAACGGGCTCCGTTGCCACGCGCCCTCTTTCAGCTCCTGCTGATACTGTGGCAAACGTCCGGCCAGCGATAACATCAGCATCAGGGTGTGTTGTGCAACGGAATCTGTGCCGTAATTTTTCACATTCAGAACCGGCAGCTGACGCTCCGCGGCCGCCTGCATATCGATATTATTGGTGCCGGTAGCCAGCAACAGAATGGCCTTACGCCCTTCCATCACATGATCCGGAATCAGCACTTTGTTGGTGATGATCAGTTCGGCATCACCGATATGCTCTTCCAGATTCTGCGGGTTGGTTTCTGCAAAAACCGCCAGTTCGCTTACCTCATTGGCGATGGGAGTGAAATCCACATCGCCCATGGTGGCAGCATCCAGAATTACGGCTTTATACATGGCCAGTCTCCAAAATTAAAAGACCATATCTGGCTGGCTTTCTGCGGTCAATGAAAAGGCAGCAGCGTCCGTAAGCCACAGCCGCTGGCTTTTAAAAAATACCAGTTAAAACCGCCGGTGCCGGACTGCAACAAAAGTCACTACAAAAATCAGGGCTATACCATCCGATACCTGGCTGGTACGACTATCCCAATTTGTGAACAATGTGTTCACTGTTACAGTTCTTTTTATCGGCAGAGAATAATCCCATATGCTTATCTCAGACGCCTAAGTCATCGAACATCTGGAGAACATGATGCCTGCTGAATTATCGACACTTTTTACACCGGTCAGTATCGGCGATATGGATGTGCCTAACCGTATTAATATGGCCCCGTTGACCCGCTGCCGTGCACCCGGTCACCTGCCCAATGAGCTGATGGCAGAGTATTACGCCCAGCGTGCTTCCGCCGGCCTGTTAATTACAGAGTGCACCATGATCACTGAGGGCACCTCCGCTTTTGGTAATGATCCGGGGATTTATTCGCCAGAGCAGATCGATGGCTGGAAGAAAGTAACCGACGCAGTACACGCTGCCGGCGGACGCATTTTTATGCAAATCTGGCATGCCGGCCGTGCCGCTCATCCGCTGTTAAATGATGGCAAAAAATGTGTAGCACCAAGTGCGATAGCCATCGACGATGAAACTCACACTCCGCAGGGGAAAAAACCCTACACAGTCCCACGCGCTCTGACTCAGTCGGAAATTACCGATATTGTTGAAGACTTCCGCGCGGCCGCTGCCAATGCTGTCGCAGCAGGTTTTGATGGTGTCGAAGTGCATGGCGCCAATGGCTATCTGATTGATCAGTTCCTGCGCGAGAGCGCCAACCAGCGCACTGACGAGTACGGCGGTTCGCTGGAAAACCGCAGTCGCTTTCTGCGTGAGGTGCTGGATGCTGTGACCGCCGAAATCGGCAGTGAGCGGACCGGCCTGCGTCTGTCACCACTGAACAGCTTTAACGGTATGAAAGAAAGTGACCCGGTCAGTTGGATTCGTTATTTGGGCGAGATGCTGAATAAATACCACCTGGCCTACCTGCATGTGATGCGCGCGGATTTCTTTGGTCAGCAACAGGCTGATGTTATTCCTGTTGTCCGTGAAGCCTACCACGGCCATCTGATGGTCAATATGGGATACAGCGCTCAGGAAGCGGCGGATCTGATTGCTGCCTCCGGTGCAGACTCAGTCGCCTTCGGTACGGCATTTCTGGCAAACCCGGATCTGCCTTATCGCATTGAATCGGGCGCAGACCTGAACCAGGCTAACCCTGAGACATTTTATAGCGCGGGTGCCGAAGGCTATACCGACTACCCTGCTCTGAGTAAATAAATCATGTCTGCTCAGACGTAAAAAAGCCCGGTTATAACCGCAATGCTGTTCACTTAAGCGGAGCAGCATTGCGATTCACCGGATAACGGGTTTTGCTTATCTTCACCATTCGAGGC
>PAJK01000091.1 GCA_002706025.1 Oceanospirillaceae bacterium | reverse complement strand
CCCGAGCGCCATGGAAAGCGCCCTGCGCTTCGCGATCCGTGAAGGTGGCCGTACTGTTGGTGCAGGTGTTGTAGCTAAAATCATCGAATAATCTGACTGGATCAGATTATGACAGCCGGAGGCTGGCCCCTGGTTTTTTGATGGGGTGGAGGGCAGGACGCCCGGAGCAGTAATAGCTACCTGCATCGCTCCTGCGGTGTTGTGTAAACAGTTTGGCTTGTCACTTATTTCAATAAGCTCCTCGCCAGATTGTTCCCACGGCCTGGCAGGACCTTCTTCGGAAGCGCTTATCGCCCGGAGATGGTAGAGGCAGATGCAGAACCTGAAAGAAGCCCGCTGATGCGGGCTTTTTTGATCCTCCCTGGTGCGTATTGTCCCCTTTGCGCCCGGTCCGCAGCTCCACAGGAATTCTTCCTGTATTTGAGTTGACACTTTTTGTACAGCCGCATACAATTCGCTCCCCCTTAAATGGGGTAATTAGCTCTTGCACCTTAAACTTGGAGTTTGGTAATGCAAAACCAACGAATCCGTATCCGTTTAAAGGCATTCGACCATCGACTGATCGATACTTCGACTCAGGAGATTGTTGACACTGCCAAGCGTACGGGCGCTCAGGTACGTGGTCCTATCCCACTGCCTACTCGTAAAGAGCGTTATACCGTTCTGGTTTCTCCGCACGTTAATAAAGACGCGCGCGACCAGTACGAAATCCGTACACATAAACGCATGCTCGACATTGTTGAGCCGACTGAGAAAACAGTTGATGCGTTGATGAAACTGGATCTGGCTGCCGGCGTGGAAGTTCAGATCAGTCTGGGTTAATCCTAGGATAAACCTTATACACAGTGCTCTGTGTAACGCCCGTTACCAGAAAAAGGGCGGCCATAGTGGGTTTCAGCCCCGTACACGAGAGGTAAATGAAAATGGCAATTGGTATTGTCGGTAAGAAAGCGGGTATGACCCGTATATTTACCGAAGAAGGTCAATCTGTTGCTGTAACAGTCGTTCAGGTGGCGCCTAACCGCGTTACTCAGGTGAAAAATGCCGACAGCGACGGTTACTCTGCACTGCAGATTACATTTGGCGAGAAGAAAGCTTCCCGCGTAAACAAAGCTGCGGCTGGTCACTTTGCGAAAGCAAACGTGCAGGCAGGTCGTGGTCTGATGGAATTCCGTACGGAAGAAGCTCTGAGCGTTGGTGATGAGCTGTCTGTTGCGCAATTCGAAGCTGGTCAGAAAGTAGACGTGACTGGTTCTTCCAAAGGTAAAGGTTTCCAGGGTGGCGTTAAGCGCTGGAACTTCGCTACTCAGGATGCAACCCACGGTAACTCCCTGTCTCATCGTGCCCCTGGTTCTATCGGTCAGTGCCAAACTCCTGGCCGCGTGTGGAAGGGCAAGAAAATGGCGGGTCACATGGGTGCAGAACAGGTTACTACTCAGAACCTGGAAGTTGTACGTGTGGATGCAGAAAACAATCTGCTGCTGATCAAAGGTGCTGTACCAGGTTCTACTGGTTCCGACGTAATTGTTAAACCAGCTGTAAAGGCTAAGGGGTAAGCAATGGAACTGAAAACAAACACTGGTGCTGCAGTAGCAGTTTCCGAAGCGGCTTTCGGTCGTGAATTCAATGAGTCTCTGGTACACCAGATCGTTACAGCTTACATGGCTGGCGGTCGTCAGGGCACCAAAGCTCAGAAAACCCGTTCCGAAGTTAGCGGTGGTGGTATCAAGCCATGGCGTCAGAAGGGTACTGGTCGTGCACGTTCCGGTACTTCTAACTCACCAATCTGGCGTTCAGGTGGTGTGACTTTCGCGGCTAAGCCACGTAACTTCGAGCAGAAAGTTAACAAGAAGATGTATCGCGCTGCGATGCAGTCCATCTTGTCTGAACTGGTTCGTCAGGAGCGTCTGGTTGTTGCAGATTCTTTCGCTGTGGAAAGCCACAAGACCAAAGAATTTGTTGCCAAGCTGAAAGATATGGAACTGAGCAATGTACTGATCGTCGCTGATGATATCGACGAGAAACTGTACCTGGCTGCGCGTAATGTTCCACACGTTGGTGTGACTGAAGCATCAGCAATCGATCCTGTAAGCCTGATCGCATTTGAGAAGGTTCTGGTGACTGTGGATGCCCTGAAGAAACTCGAGGAGGCCTACGCATGAACCGTGAACGTATCTATAAGGTGCTGGTAGCTCCACATATCTCTGAAAAAGCTACCATGGTTGCTGAAAAACACGGCCAATATGTTTTCCGTGTTGCTCCGGATGCAACCAAGCCTGAGATCAAAAAGGCTGTTGAAGCTCTGTTTGAAGTCAAAGTTGACTCCGTACAGACCGTCAACATTAAAGGTAAAACCAAACGTACTGCCCGCGGCATGGGTAAGCGTAACGATGTGCGTAAAGCATACGTTCGCCTCGCCGATGGTCAGGACATCGACTTCGCTGACGCGGAATAAGGAGCATTAGTCATGGCATTGGTGAAAACTAAACCGACTTCTGCTGGTCGTCGTCATCTGGTCAAAGTCGTCAACAAAGAGCTGCACAGCGGTAAGCCGTTCGGTGCTCTGGTTGAGAAAAAAGGCAAATCAGGTGGTCGTAACAACAATGGTCGCATTACTACCCGTCACGTGGGTGGTGGTCACAAGCACCATTATCGTCTGATTGACTTTAAACGTAATAAAGATGGTGTTCAGGGCGTTGTTGAGCGTCTGGAATACGATCCAAACCGCAGTGCAAACATCGCGCTGGTTAAATACAGCGATGGTGAGCGCCGCTACATCCTGGCTCCTAAAGGCCTGGTTGCTGGTGATGCTGTGGTGTCTGGTGAAGATGCACCGATCAAAGTGGGCAGCGCGATGTCTCTGCGCAACATCCCGGTTGGTAGTGTAATTCACAACATCGAACTGAAGCCTGGTAAAGGTGGACAGATCGCTCGCTCTGCGGGTACTTCCGCTCAGCTGGTAGCGCGTGACGGTGCATACAGCACTCTGCGTCTGCGTTCCGGTGAGATGCGTAAAGTTCTGTCTGACTGTCGTGCCACAATCGGTGAGGTTGGTAACAGCGAGCACGGTCTGCGTGAACTCGGTAAAGCTGGTGCAACCCGCTGGCGTGGTGTTCGTCCTACCGTTCGCGGTACTGCGATGAACCCGGTAGATCACCCGCATGGTGGTGGTGAGGGTCGTACCTTCGGTAAGCACCCTGTTACTCCATGGGGCGTGCCGACTAAAGGCTACAAGACTCGTAAGAATAAGCGTACCGATAAACTGATCGTACGTCGTCGTTCTGCGAAATAAATAGAGAGGATAGAACTGTGCCACGTTCATTGAAAAAAGGTCCATTTATCGACCATCACTTGATGAAGAAGGTAGAGGCCGCTCTTGAGAAGAACGACAAACGTCCGATCAAGACCTGGTCTCGCCGCTCCACAATCTTCCCGGATTTCGTGGGGCTGACAATCGCCGTTCATAACGGCAAACAACACGTGCCTGTTTTCGTAACTGAAGACATGGTTGGTCATAAACTCGGCGAATTCGCACTGACCCGTACTTATAAAGGTCACGTGGCGGATAAGAAAGCCAAACGCTAATTAAGGGGTGAAGTATGTCTGAAGTAGCCGCTGTATTACGTGGTGCCCGCTTGTCCGCGCAGAAAGCTCGTCTGGTTGCTGACCAGATTCGCGGTAAGCAGGTTGATGCTGCACTGGATATTCTGGCCTTCTCAGGCAAGAAAGGTGCGGACATCATGAAGAAGGTGCTGGAATCTGCCATCGCCAACGCTGAGCACAACAATGGTGCTGACGTTGACGAACTGAAGGTTTCTACCGTGTTCGTTGACGAAGGTATGACAATGAAGCGCATCCGTCCACGTGCCAAAGGCCGTGCGGACCGTATCTTCAAGCGCACTTGTCACATCACTGTGAAAGTTTCAGATAAATAGGAGTTGGTCAGATGGGTCAGAAAGTTCATCCAACCGGTATCCGTTTAGGTATCACTAAAGACCACAACTCAGTGTGGTATGCCGGTAAGGATAAGTACGCCGACAATCTGCTGACTGACATCGCTGTTCGTTCTCTGATCGAAAAGCGTCTGGAAAAAGCGTCAGTGAGCAAAGTTGTAATCGAGCGTCCAGCACAAAACGCTAAAGTAACCATTCACACTGCCCGTCCAGGTATCGTGATTGGTAAAAAAGGCGAAGACGTAGAAGTTCTGCGTAAAGATGTCAGTGAAATGATGGGTATTCCGGTACACATCAACATTGAAGAAGTTCGTAAACCAGATCTGGATGCCAAACTGGTAGCCCAGAGCGTTGCAAGTCAGCTGGAGCGTCGTGTGATGTTCCGTCGCGCTATGAAGCGTGCTGTACAGAATGCTCTGCGTGGCGGTGCCGAAGGTATCAAGATCCAAGTGAGTGGCCGTTTGGGTGGTGCTGAAATCGCTCGTTCTGAGTGGTACCGCGAAGGTCGTGTTCCTCTGCACACACTGCGTGCAGATATCGATTACGCGACGTATGAAGCACACACTACCTATGGTGTTATTGGCGTTAAAGTCTGGATCTTCAAAGGTGAGATTCTGGGCGGTATTGAAGAAGTACGTGAACGCGCCAAAAACCAGGGCAAAAAGAAAACCGGTCGTTCTTAAGGGGATTTAGTAATGTTGTTACCAAAACGTACGAAGTTCCGTAAAGTTCAGACCGGCCGCAACCGCGGTCTTGCGATCCGTGGCTCCAAAGTGAGCTTCGGTGAGTATGCTCTGAAGGCTACTGGACGTGGTCGCCTGACTTCACGTCAGATCGAGGCCGCACGTCGTGCGATGACTCGTAAAGTGAAGCGTGGCGGTAAAATCTGGATTCGTGTATTCCCGGATAAGCCAATTACCGAGAAACCTCTTGAGGTTCGTATGGGTAAAGGTAAGGGTAGCGTTGAATATTGGGTATGCCAGATTCAGCCAGGCAAAGTCCTGTATGAAATTGAAGGTGTATCTGAAGAGCTGGCTCGTGAAGCCTTCTCTCTGGCTGCTGCCAAACTGCCTTTTGAAACGGTATTTGTTAAACGGACGGTGCTGTGATGAAAGCAAGTGAACTGAAAACAAAATCAGTAGCTGAGCTGCAGTCTCAGCTCGAAGAACTGCTGGGCGAGCAATTCAAACTGCGTATGCAGAAAGCAACAGGTCAACTGGGTCAGACTCATCTGATCGGTCAGACCCGTCGTGATATCGCCCGCGTTAAAACCGTGCTGGCACAGAAGGCAGGTGAATAATCATGACTGAGAACACACAAACTGTTCGTACTCTGTCTGGTCGCGTAGTAAGCAACAAGATGGACAAGTCCGTCACTGTGCAGATCGAGCGCTTCGTTAAGCACCCGATCTACAAAAAATTCGTGAAGAAATCCACGAAAGTGATGGCACACGATGCCAACAACGAATGCCAGATTGGTGACGTTGTTACGGTAAAAGAGTCACGTCCTATGTCTAAAAACAAGACCTGGGCGTTGGTAAGTATTGATGAGCGCGCCGCCAAGGTCTGAGGACCGGGTGCAGTTAGTTAGGAGCAATAGGCATGATTCAAACTCAATCCATGCTTGACGTTGCCGACAACAGCGGCGCGAAACGCGTACAGTGCATTAAAGTACTGGGCGGTTCCCATCGTCGCTACGCCGGCATCGGTGATTTGATCAAGGTATCCGTTAAGGAAGCAATTCCTCGCGGTAAAGTGAAAAAAGGTCAGGTAATGAACGCAGTTGTCGTACGCACCAAGAAAGGCGTACGTCGTCCTGACGGATCTGTGATTCGTTTTGACGTAAACTCTGCGGTTCTGCTGAACGCTTCATTGGCGCCAATCGGTACCCGTATCTTTGGACCTGTGACTCGTGAACTGCGTTCTGAGCAGTTCATGAAAATCATTTCCCTGGCACCTGAAGTGCTGTAAGGGAGGGGACGATATGTTAAAGATTCGCAAAAATGACGAAGTAGTTGTTATTGCCGGTAAAGATAAAGGCAAACGTGGCACAGTTCAGAAAGTAATGAACGACGGCCGTCTGCTGGTATCTGGCATTAACATGGTGAAAAAACACCAGAAACCAAACCCGTACCTGCAACAGCCAGGTGGCATCGTTGAGAAAGAAGCTGGTATTCAGGCTTCCAACGTAGCTATCTGGAACCCTAAAACTGAAAAAGCTGACCGCGTTGGCTTCAAAGTTGAAGGCGAGAGCAAGGTACGTATCTTCAAATCCACTGGCGATCAAGTCGACGCCTGATAGGAGCTGGATACTACTATGTCACGTTTACAAGAGCTGTATAGCAACGAAGTAGTAGCCAAGCTGAAAGAAGAGTTTGGTTACAAAAACGTAATGGAAGTGCCACGTATCACCAAAATCACCCTGAACATGGGTGTTGGTGAAGCACTGGGCGACAAGAAACTGCTGGAAAATGCCGTAGCTGAAATGGAAGCTATTGCAGGCCAGAAAGCGATTGTCACCAAGGCACGTAAGTCAGTCGCAGCGTTTAAACTGCGTGAAGGCTGGCCAATCGGCTGTAAAGTTACCCTGCGTCGCGATCGTATGTGGGAATTCATGGACCGTCTGATCGACGTGGCTTTGCCACGTGTTCGTGACTTCCGTGGTATTAACGGCAAGTCTTTCGACGGTCGTGGTAACTACAGCATGGGTGTGAAGGAACAGATCATCTTCCCGGAAATTGACTACGACAAAGTAGACAAGGTTCGTGGTATGGATGTGACCATCACAACTACCGCAAAAACCAACGAAGAAGGCCGCGCTTTGCTGAAAGCGCTGCAGTTCCCGTTCCGTAACTAAGGAGTTCGTCATGGCTAAAATCAGCATGAAGCAGCGTGAACTGAAGCGTGAGAAGCTGGTAGCAAAATTTGCTGAAAAGCGCGCTGAACTGAAAGCAATCATCAGCAACGTTAACTCGTCTGATGAAGAGCGTTGGAATGCACAACAGGCTCTGCAGAAAATGCCTCGCGATTCTTCCGCGAGCCGTCTGCAGCGTCGTTGTCAGATGACCGGTCGCCCACACGGTGTATACCGTAAGTTCAAACTCTCACGTATTAAGTTGCGTGAAGAGGGCATGAAGGGTAATGTACCGGGCCTTAAAAAAGCTAGTTGGTAAGCAATTCCCTTTAGCTGTAGAATGCGCGCCTGTTTTTCCCCAATAAGAAGACAGGTGCGTGTTCTTGCACGCTTTTGGGGCGCTGTACAACAGAGGTAAAACTAAATGAGTATGCAAGATACGTTGGCGGACATGTTTACCCGCATTCGTAATGCCCAGCAGGCTGGTCACACGAATGTAAGCATGCCGTCTTCAAAAATTAAGAAGTCAGTAGCCCAGGTTCTCGAATCTGAAGGTTACATCAATGGTTTCTCTGTCGATGACGCGGCTAAGCCGACTCTGTCTATCGACCTGAAGTACTACGAAGGCAAACCAGTTATTGAACGTATCCAGCGCGTAAGCCGCCCTGGTCTGCGTCAATACCGTGGTTCTTCCGACCTGCCTAAAGTTGAGGCTGGTCTGGGCGTAGCTATTGTTTCCACTTCTAAAGGCGTAATGACTGACCGTGCCGCTCGTGCAGCTGGCGTTGGTGGTGAAGTCATCGCGACTGTATTCTAAGGAGTAGTCACAATGTCTCGCGTAGCAAAGGCTCCTGTAGCTATTCCAGCCGGCGTTGAAGTAAAGCTGGCTGCAGACAAGATCTCTGTAAAAGGTAAGCAAGGCCAGCTCGAGCTGGACGTACACTCTGCTGTTGAAATCAAACAGGAAGAGAACGTACTGACTTTCGCACCTAAAGCAGCTGATAAACAGTCTAACGCTCTGGCCGGTACTTTCCGTGCCCTGGTAAACAATATGGTTACCGGTGTAAGCGTTGGCTTTGAAAAGAAACTGGTTCTGCAAGGTGTTGGTTATCGTGCCAAAGCCGCCGGCAAAACCCTGAATCTGTCTCTGGGCTTCTCTCATCCGGTCGATTATGAACTGCCGGAAGGTGTCACTGCTGAAACGCCAAGCCAGACCGAAGTCGTTATCAAAGGTATCGACAAACAGGTTGTTGGCCAGGTTGCAGCTGAAATCCGTGGCTATCGTCCACCAGAACCTTATAAAGGTAAGGGTGTTCGTTATGCTGATGAAAACGTGCGTCGTAAAGAAGCCAAGAAAAAGTAAGGTCTAGGCCATGAATGAGAAGAAAAAAGCTCGTCTGCGCCGTGCCACTAAAACACGGATGAACATCCGTGAGAAAAGCGCGGTACGTCTGTGCGTTCATCGTACGCCCAGACATATTTATGCTCAGATCATCTCTGCCAATGGCGCTAACGTCTTGGCGACTGCTTCTACTGTAGAAGCTGATCTGCGCGCTGAAGGTACCGGTAACGTTAACGCGGCGACCAAAGTTGGTCAGCTGATCGCTGAGCGTGCGAAAGCCGCTGGCATCACTAAAGTTGCGTTCGATCGTTCCGGTTTCAAATACCATGGTCGTGTTAAAGCTCTGGCTGACGCGGCTCGTGAAAGCGGCCTGGAATTCTAAGGGTAAAGATCATGGCAAATAATGAACGTGTAGAACGTAACGAAAGTGAACTCCAGGAAAAACTGGTTCAGGTTAACCGCGTAGCGAAAGTGGTAAAAGGTGGTCGTATCTTCGCCTTCACCGCTCTGACCGTGGTTGGCGATGGCAATGGCCGTGTTGGCTTTGGTCGCGGTAAATCCCGTGAAGTTCCTACTGCTATTCAAAAAGCNATGGAACAGGCCAAGCGTAACATGGTTGATGTACAGCTGGACGGCAGCACGCTGCAGTACCCTGTACGTGGCCGTCACTCTGGTTCACAAATCTATATGCAGCCAGCTTCAGAAGGTACCGGTATTATCGCCGGTGGTGCAATGCGCGCCGTTCTGGAAATGGTTGGTGTTAAGAACGTACTGGCCAAGTGCTATGGTTCAACTAACCCGGTAAACGTTGTGCGCGCAACTTTTGATGCGCTGGCACAGATGAAGTCTCCGGAAGATGTTGCAGCTAAGCGTGGCAAGTCAGTTGACGACATTCTGGGGTAATCCGCTATGGCTAAGAAAACCGTAAAAGTTACCCAGACCCGCAGCACTATCGGCAAACTGCCGAAGCACCGTGAGACTATGAAAGGTCTGGGCCTGCGTCGTATTGGTCACACTGTNGAGCTGGAAGACACTCCTTCTGTTCGCGGCATGATCAACCAAGTTCAATACATGGTTAAGGTAGAAGGGGAGTAATATGCGTCTCAACGAATTGAGCCCGGCTCCTGGTTCCAAGCCTGTCCGCAAGCGTGTTGGCCGTGGTATCGGCTCTGGTCTGGGTAAGACTGGTGGTCGTGGTCACAAAGGTCAGAAGTCCCGCTCTGGCGGTTCAGTAGCTCCAGGCTTCGAAGGCGGTCAGATGCCTATTCACCGTCGTCTGCCAAAGTTTGGTTTTACTTCCCGTAAAGCCCAGTACGTTGCAGAGATCCGTCTCAACGAACTGACTCTGGTTGAAGGTGATGTGGTTGATCTGGCAGCACTGAAAGCTGCAGACGTGATTGGCGAGAAGATNAAAGAAGCTCGCGTAATCCTGTCTGGTGAAGTTACCAAGGCTGTGACCGTTAAAGGTCTGAAAGTCACCAAAGGCGCAAAAGCTGCTATTGAAGCAGCGGGCGGAAAGGTCGAAGACTAATGGCAAGGCAAGGACTCCCACAGGGAATGCAGAGCGGTCTGGGCGAGCTTTGGGCTCGTATCCGCTTCGTATTCCTTGCAATTGTGGTATATCGGATTGGCACCCACATCCCGGTGCCAGGTATTAATCCGGAGCAGTTAGCGAGACTGTTCGAACAGAATCAGGGCACAATCCTGGAGATGTTCAACATGTTCTCCGGCGGCGCACTGGAGCGTATGAGTATTCTTGCGCTCGGTATCATGCCGTACATTTCTGCCTCCATTATCATGCAATTGCTGACGGCGGTGAGTCCCCAGCTTGAACAGCTGAAGAAAGAAGGCGAAGCCGGACGTCGCAAGATTACCCAGTACACCCGTTACGGAACTGTACTGCTTGCGACTGTTCAGGGCTTCGGCGTCTCGGCCGGTCTTGCCGGCCAGGGCGTGACTTTCTCAACTGGCATCGATTTCTACATCACAGCAGTACCGTCTTTCGTAGCCGGTGCGGTGTTTATGATGTGGTTGGGTGAGCAGGTTACCGAGCGTGGTATCGGTAACGGCATCTCCATTCTGATCTTTGCCGGTATTGTTGCTGGTCTGCCGAGTGCAATTGGTCAGGCTTTCGAGTCTGCACGTCAGGGTGACCTGAATATTGTGGTTCTGCTGGCGATCGCAGTCGTCGCGGTTCTTGTTATTGGGTTTGTCGTATTCGTGGAACGTGGCCAGCGCCGCATTACCATTAACTACGCCAAACGCCAGCAGGGCCGTCAGATGTTCGCTGCTCAAACCAGTCATCTGCCACTTAAACTGAATATGGCCGGTGTAATTCCAGCGATCTTCGCTTCTTCTCTGCTGCTGTTCCCTGCATCGCTGGGTCAGTGGTTTGGTCAGGGTGAAGGTATGGAATGGCTGCAGGATATCAGTATGGCTCTGGCGCCAAGCCAGCCGCTGTACATCATCATGTTTGCCGCCGGTATTATCTTCTTCTGCTACTTCTACACGGCGTTGATGTTCAACCCGAAAGATGTTGCCGAAAACCTGAAGAAGTCTGGCGCCTTTATTCCGGGTATCCGCCCAGGAATTCAGACTGCTAAGTANATCGACGGAGTATTGGGTCGCCTGACACTGTTCGGCTCCCTGTATATTGCTGCCGTTTGTCTGATGCCCCAGTTCCTGGTGGTAGCAGCGGATGTACCTTTCTACTTCGGTGGCACGTCTCTGCTGATCGTAGTGGTGGTCGTAATGGACTTTATGGCTCAGGTACAGTCGCACCTGATGTCGCACCAGTACGAATCACTGATGAAGAAGGCAAACNTGAAGAATTTTGGCTCAACCCGTTGAGCCGGATTTAGGAGACTGTCATGAAAGTACGTGCGTCTGTTAAGAAAATCTGCCGTGAATGTAAAATCATTCGTCGCAACGGCAGTGTGCGAGTGATCTGTACAGATCCTAAGCACAAACAACGTCAGGGTTAATAAACCCCGACCTGGCCGGGCGAGGCATTTCTCAGGTGGCTTGATTTTTAATCAAGCCACCTGTAGTATTGCGCGCCCTTTCATTAAGTAAGTGTAACGGAGTTAGACATGGCCCGTATTGCCGGTGTCAATATTCCTGACAACAAGCATGCAGTAATCTCTCTTACCTATGTTTATGGCATCGGTAAGACGACTGCCCAGCAAATCTGCGCCTCTACAGGCATCGCTGAGACCACCAAAATTGGTGATCTGAACGAAGAGCAGCTGGATGTTGTTCGTAACGAAGTAGCAAAATATCACGTTGAAGGTGATCTGCGCCGTGAAGTGCAGATGAACATTAAACGTCTTATGGATATGGCTAGTTTCCGTGGCATCCGCCACCGTCGCAGCCTGCCACTTCGTGGTCAGCGTACTAAAACAAACGCACGTACCCGTAAGGGTCCGCGTAAGCCGATCCGTAAGTAATTTATTACTTCGGATCCGGCCTTTTAGTGTAGCTGCATTCGACTTGTTGCAGTGTTGATATTAAAAGCAGGATTTATCAAATGGCTAAGCCACAAAGATCAACCAAGAAAAAAGTTAAAAAGACGGTAGTGGACGGCATTGCCCACATCCACGCCTCTTTTAACAATACCATTGTGACCATTACCGATCGTCAGGGTAACGCTCTCTCCTGGGCGACTGCCGGTGGTTCTGGTTTCCGTGGTTCCCGTAAAAGTACTCCTTTCGCCGCTCAGGTTGCTGCCGAGCGTGCTGGTGAGGCAGCTAAAGAATACGGTCTGAAAAACCTGGACGTTGAAGTTAAAGGTCCTGGTCCTGGCCGTGAATCTGCCGTTCGCGCTCTGAACGCATGTGGATACAAAATCGCTAACATCACTGATGTTACCCCGATTCCACATAACGGCTGTCGTCCACCTAAGAAGCGTCGCGTATAAGGAGGCACTGANNAATGGCACGTTATATTGGTCCNAAGTGTAANCTNGCNCGTCGNGAAGGAACTGACCTGTTCCTGAAAAGCGGTGTNCGNGCNNTNGACACNAAATGTAAANTNGANACNAAGCCGGGNGTNCATGGCGCTGGNCGCGGTCGTCTNTCNGATTACGGTCTNCAGCTNCGTGANAAGCAAAAAGTNCGTCGTCTNTANGGNATNCTNGANAAGCANTTCCGNAGNTACTACAAAGAAGCTGCNCGNCGTAAAGGNGCAACNGGTGAAAACCTNCTNCAACTGCTGGAATCNCGNCTNGATAACGTNGTTTANCGTATGGGTTNCGGTTCNACNCGNGCNGANTCNCGTCAGCTGGTNNNNCACAAGGCNATCNCNGTNAACGGTNAGACTGTAAACATTCCTTCTTACCAGATTAAGAGTGGTGATGTGGTTACTGTTCGCGAAAAAGCGAAAAACCAGGACCGTATCAAAACTGCTCTGGAACTGGCCGGTCAGCGTGCTGACTGTGGCTGGATCGATGTTAATTCAGGCAAGTTGGAAGGGACTTTTAAAGCAGTTCCTGAGCGCGCTGATCTCCCTGCGGAGATCAACGAAAACCTGATCGTGGAACTTTACTCTAAATAATAGAGGAACTTAAGGGGCAGCTATGCAGCGTGCAGTTAATGAATTTTTGACTCCTCGCAACATTCAGGTTGATGAGGTAAACAACACCCACGCCAAGGTGACTCTGGAGCCTCTGGAGCGCGGTTTTGGCCACACTCTGGGAAGCGCATTGCGTCGTATCCTGCTGTCCTCTATGCCAGGCGCAGCAGTCGTAGAATGCGAAATCGACGGCGTTCTGCATGAGTACAGTGCTATCGAAGGTGTGCAGGAAGACGTTATTGAAATCCTGCTGAACCTGAAAGGGGTTGCGGTCAAATTACATGAACGTGACGAAGCAATCCTGAGCCTGACCAAAACTGGTCCGGCAACAGTGACAGCTGCCGATATTCAACTGGATCATGGTGTTGAAATTGCCAACCCGGATCACGTCATTGCCAATATTGGTGAAGGCGCTGAGCTGAAAATGAGCCTGAAAGTTGCTTCCGGTCGTGGTTACGAGACTGTTGAGTCCCGCAACCAGAACGATGAAGAAACCAAGGCCATTGGCAAACTCCAGCTGGATGCCACTTACAGCCCGGTTAAACGTGTGTCTTACAGCGTAGATTCTGCGCGTGTAGAACAGCGTACTGACCTGGATAAGCTGGTTATCGATCTGGAAACCAACGGTACTATTGATCCGGAAGAAGCGATTCGCCGTTCCGCGACCATCCTGCAGCAACAGCTGGCCATCTTCGTAAACCTGGAAAACGACGAAGTCGTTGAAACGGTTCGCGAAGAAGAAGAGATCGATCCGATTCTCCTGCGTCCTGTGGACGATCTGGAGCTGACTGTTCGTTCTGCCAACTGTCTGAAGGCCGAAAACATCTACTACATTGGTGATCTGATTCAGCGCACTGAAGTTGAGCTGCTGAAGACACCGAACTTAGGTAAGAAGTCTCTGACTGAAATCAAAGACGTTCTCGCCTCACGCGGACTGTCGTTGGGTATGCACCTGGAGAACTGGCCACCTGCCAGCCTCCGTAACGACGATAAAGTATTAGCCTGAGCGGAACGTTCAGTTAGTTAAGGAATTTAACCATGCGTCATCGTAAAAGTGGTCGTCACTTCAATCGTACTAGCGCACACCGTCAAGCCATGTTTAAAAACATGGCGGTGAGCCTGTTCGAGCATGAAATCATCAAGACTACTCTGCCAAAAGCGAAAGAGCTGCGTCGTGTAGCTGAGCCACTGATCACTCTTGCAAAAGAAGATTCAGTTGCTAATCGCCGTCTGGCCTTTGCCCGTACTCGTAGCAAAGAAGCAGTAGGTAAGTTGTTCACTGACCTGGGTCCGCGTTATCAGTCCCGTCCTGGTGGCTACATTCGTATTCTGAAATGTGGTTTCCGTGCCGGCGATAATGCACCAATGGCCTATGTCGAGCTGGTTGACCGTCCTGCTGTTGAAGCAGCTGACGTTGTTGAAGTAGCTGACGACGAATAAGCTCCGGCTTATTGAAAAAACCCGCCACCTGCAAAGGTTGCGGGTTTTTTNGTGTCTGTTTGTTCTGCAGATCATCTTATAAGCGTGATCTGCAGAACTTATTTTTCCTTGCTCAGTGCGATGATCTCTTCTGCCAGCATACGGGCGCCGGCAACTGATGGGTGATCGTCGTCAAAGTAGAGACTGGTACTATTCCGCACTGCATAGCAGTCTGAATCGCCACAGTATATCCCGGCCGGATCGATCAGCTTCGGTTCGCTGCTGAACTGCATTTGCTCTAATGCATGAAGAATGTAGGCGTTGCGCTCCTGATAGAATTTTCTGCTTAACCCGGGGATGGTGATATTTTCAGCGTCTTCAGGGATGTCGGCGTCTGAAATTATCCTCATTATGCGGGCTGACAACTCTGGAATTGGTAACATCAGGTATACCTGCTTACCAGCCGCCTGAAGATGCTCAATCTGATGCTTCAANGAGGACGTCATAAGCTCTCTGTCTGCCTCTTCAGCCGGATTGGCGGTGAGGTGACTGCTGAGGGAATCGCCTCCATATAAGGCCCTGGTGTAGCGGTGACCGAGTACTACATGTTTTACATCAGCGTCCTCAGCAACATAGTCGGTGGTTGCGTTGAGCCAACGACTGCATCTGCTGAAGTCATCCGCTTGCCCGTAAGACGGGGCGCAGCCGGAATAGCTGTGATGTTGTACAGCAATACCGGCGGGTTCTAATTCCTGTGCTAATGCATAGGCCAGTTCGATGACGTGGCTGTCGCCAATGACCGCCCACTCCGTCTTGCCGGTAAAATAGCGACAAGCGGACTCAGGCGGTATCTCGGCCGTTTTTTTAGAGTGACACGTTTCCCGGTATGGGCTTGGTTTCGCACTGTCAAACAAAGGAGCGAGATGAGGGAAGCGTTGCGGCAGGCCGCCATTATTTTCGTAATATTTTCCGCCAGCATAGACCAGCGCTGCGGCAATCAGGATCAAAGCCAGACCTGTTCTGCCGGAAGAGCGGGTAGGCTGCTCGATGAAGCGATAGGAGATCACCGACGCGATAAAAGCGAGCAATATCCCTGCTATTAATTCGCGGGTGTCGGTCAGTTGATTTAATGTCAGCAGGACCACAACCGGCCAATGCCAGAGATACAGTGAATACGAATAGTCACCGGTTTTCTGTATTGGTTCGAATGCCATAACCGGCAGCTTTCGCGGTTTGCTCAGTATGGCAATCATCGCCGCTGAAACCGGAATGAGAGTCGCCGCTCCAGGCCATGAAATTGTATTGTCGAGCATAAAAAAGCACAGGATGATGACTGCTATGGCAAGGTTGAAAACTGTGGTGCCTTTTTTAATCGTCAGCCTGTTTTGCAGAATAAATGCCGAGCCACCGGCGAGTAGTTCCCAGAATCGGCTGGTAAGCAGGTAAAACCCAGCNGCCGGATTCTCCCTGCTGTAAAGAACGGACGCTACGGCACCAGCAATCGTGCCGGCGATGATAAAGCCGCCAATCCAGCTGGCAGGGAATATTCGGTGCAGTGCCCAGAGTAGGACCGGAAAAATAATGTAGAACTGCCATTCAACCGATAATGACCAGGTGTGAAGCAGAATTTTCTCGTGGGACTCAATATCAAAATACCCTGCTTCTGACAGGAAGGTTGAGTTTGAGTGGAAGGTGATGGCTGACGATACATGCTCACCCAGAGTGATCAGGTCGGCAGGAGAATAAATCTGGTAACCAATCAGCAGCACAAACAGCAGCAGNGCGGTCATAGCGGGTACTATGCGCAGCACCCTGGCTTTATAAAACGTTAAAAAGGAAAAGGAATCTGCGCTCAGCGATTTAACGATAATCGCTGTCATCAGATAGCCGGAAATAACGAAAAATACGTCAACGCCGGCAAAGCCGCCGGGCATCCAGGCAGGATTGAAGTGATATAACACCACACCGATGACCGCCAGCGCTCTCAGCGCGTTAATATCCTTGCGGAACGAAGAGGGGCGCGGGGCGGTCTTAAAGGTAAATCCGTTTATCAGCTTTTGCTTCATGCTTGCGGTGTTGAGTTCTTATTGTAATAACCCCAGGCTCAGCCACGGCACATAGGTAATCACCAGTACACAGGCCAGCAGGATAAAGAAGAAAGGAATGGTCGCNCGGTACAGTGTCATCACCGGCTTATTAAAGCGGAAGCTGGCGATAAACAGGTTCATACCGACCGGCGGGGTAAAGTAACCAAGCTGCATATTCGCNAGNAACAGAATCCCCAGATGAATCGGGTGAATACCGTAATTCACCGCAATAGGCAGAATGATCGGAATCATAATCACCAGCGCCGAGAATATATCCAGCATCATNCCCAGAATCAGCAGAAACAGGGTTAACAGCAGCAGGAAGGTGAACGGGTTGCTGATGTGCTGCTGNATGTAACCAAAAATCATCTCGGGTACACCAGCGTCGATCATGTAGTTGGTCGAGGCAATGGATACCGCCAGAATCAACAGAATCGCACCCACCAGTTTCATCGAATCNCGCATCACNACNGGCAGTTCTTTCAGGGTNATTTCACGGCGNATGANCACGGTGACAATCAGNACATAGAAAGCAGTTAACGCTGCNGCTTCAGATACGGCAAAGATACCGCTGTAAATNCCNCCAAGAATGACAAACGGCAGNGGGATTTCCCACACGCAGTCTTTAATGGCTGCCAGCGCTTCTTTCTTATCAAANGGATGGGTTTCGCGNTCCATGCCGCGGGTCTGCCAGGCGCTGTAGAGTGACAGTGCCAGCAGCATCAGCCCACCGGGTAACAGACCGGCGATAAACAGATCATCGATACTGACAGGTGTGTCCAGNGCCATCTGCTGAGCAACAACACCATACAGAATCAGTGGCAGGGAAGGCGCAAATAACAGGCCTANGCTGCCGGACGTCGTTACCAGNCCNAGNTTAAAAGATTCTTTGTAGCCAGCTTTTGCCAGTGCCGGAACCAGCAGTGCNCCAAGCGCGACGATGGTTACNCCGGAAGCACCGGTAAAGGCGGTAAACAGCGCACAGGCTATNAATGCNACGATGGCCAGGCCACCCGGCATCCANCCNAGNAANGCNTCGGTAATGCGNACCAGGCGCTGNGGTGCTTTGCTTTCACCGAGCAGGTAGCCGGCNAAAGTAAACAGCGGAATGGCNATNAGNACCGGCATTTCAGCGACCTGATAAATNCTGACNGCCATGGCCTGCAGATCAACGTCGGTNTGGTANTAGCCCCATAATGCGGAAGCGGCAATAACGGTAAACAGAGGAGCGCCGGCCAGTGCCAGCAGCAGCAGAACAACAGTAACCAGAATACTCATGCGTCAGCGGCTCCCGGACGGACAGCCGTCAGCAGATCGTTGATAGCCTGCAGNGCAAATCGCACGGCCATCAGGCTGAAGGTCAGCGGCATAATCGCCTGTAATGGCCATGCCGGTACCTCACCAAATNCGGTGTCGCCATACTGCCACGCCGCCTGAACGAANTCNGCACTGTGCCAGCCGATCACGCCACAAATAAAGGCCGCAAAAGCCTGAGTCAGNACACTGAGCCAGCGTTTAACACTGTCTGGNGCCATACGGTTAATNAGGTCGATGGTGATGTGTTCGCGTGAGCGGGTGGCAATCAGGGCGCCGAACAGGCCGACCCANAGCACCATGACGCGCAGGAAAGGCGAGATCCACAGNATGCCNCCACCAAACAGCAGGCGCGCGAGAATATCGAAACCNGCCAGCACGATCATAATAAAAAGCAGAAGCACCAGAATGGNGTCTTCTGCTTTGTGTAACAGAGTCAGCAGTTTCTTCATTGTTGAGCGCGCAGNGCTTCCAGTTTGTTGACCAGCTTGTTGTAGGTCTCAACCGGATAGACGTNNTCTTCGCAGCAAGNNCTTTCNTGGCATCGGCAGCCAGCTTGCGCCAGGCGACACGGTCTTCTTCTGTCAGCTGAACGAATTCCATGCCGTTCTGAATCAGCGCCTGACGGGCGCCTTCTTCGTCTTTGGCATTCTGTTTATCCAGCTCGGCAAAGGTATCGCGCATAACGCGTTTAACNATGGCCTGATCTTCGTCACTCAGACGGCTGAAGGCTTTATCGCTGACGGTCAGCATGCCAAACAGGAATACCAGCGGGAAATCCGTGGCGTANTTCACTTTNGTGTGCCANTGCAGAGCAATAGAGGTACTTGGGTTGATGGCAACGGTATCGATCAGCCCGGTCTGCAGGCTGGTGTAGACGTCAGATACCGGCAGGGAGATCGGCTGTACGCCGCCGTTTTCAAAAATGGTCTGGCTCATGCGGTCGCCTTCCGGCACCCAGACTTTCTTATTGCGCACATCCACGGATGATTTCAGTGGCGTATCGGACATCAGGTAAGCAAAGCCGCCCTGAGACAGGCCGAGGATAACGTAGCCTTTTTCTGCCAGAGTATCGGTGATGTAAGGGTCAAACTCTTCCCGTACAGCGCTGACTTCATCCAGGTTGCGGAACGTGAACGGCAGTGAATACAGCTGAGTAACGTTGCTGACGTCGGCCAGTGCGCCGATCGACATCATGCCGCCCTGCAGCTGATTAATGCGCATTTTACGCAGTACAGTGCTGTCGCTGCCCTGTACGCCGCCGGGGAAGTACTTAACACTCACGCGGCCTTCCGTTTCCTTCTTGATGGTAGCTGCGGCTTTGCGCATCTCTTTCATCCAGTTGGTGCCATCCGGCGCCAGCGTGGCAATTTTGAGGGTCGTAGCTGCCTGGCTGAGAGGGGCAATCAGGCTCAGCGCAATGGCTGCCGCGGTCAGAAATTTCATATTGTTTTACTCAAAGTAATCGGAGGATTCGTCGAGCAGGGTCTGTGCCTGCTGCTGTGCCAGATGATTAATCAGGGTCAGTCCTTCGTAGGCCGGATCTTTGTCCAGCGCCTGCTGCAACAGGCTGTCATGCAGCTCCTGATCGAACATCAGACGGGCGTATTGTTTGGCGTACAGGACATAAGCCATCAGGTTATGACCGTCGCTGTATTCAATGGCGTTTTCAAAATGCTCGCGGCCAACTTCCGGTTTGCCGCCCACCGATGGCGGCAGCTGAGTGGCCAGTACACCAAGGTAAACCTGCAGGGTACCGTTGTCGTGCGAAGGGTCATGTTCAGCGACCCAGCTCAGCAGGGTCTGAACCTTGTTGAGCTGAGCAACGGCGTTCCAGTCATCGCTGTTGGCCTGAATCCAGCCAGCCCAGGCGGTGCCCATGGCATAGAAGACATCAATATCGTCATCATCAAATTCTTCGTCCAGACCGGCACGTAACTGGTCTGCCGGGCCATCAATCAGCTCGCAGGCGTCGGCATCGTACTCACACAGAGCACGACGGGCGTAGCCCATGGCTTTGTCAGCCAGAGGTTTGGCCTCCTGCGGATCTTTGCTGAACACACCGGCGTATGCACCGTAGAGGCGGGCGCCGGCCATCAGGAAGTTCTCATTATCCGGATAGGTGAGGATCAGAGCGTCCAGTAACAGCAGGTAGGCGGGAGCTCCGGCTTCAACAATGGCCGGGTCTTCCTGGTTCATCATCGAGCGTGACAGGTTGTCCGGCAGACGGCTTATGGAACAGGCACTGATGCTGAGGGTGGCCAGCAGCATCAGGATATGCGTTGGTCTCATCATGAATATTCAAAGTTACGACTGGTAGTAGTGGGCGGATTTTACACTGGTTAACCTTGCGGTTTCATTAAATTGCCCGCGGTTTTACCCCGCCGCGGGCCTGTGACAGGGCCGAACTCACTGTTGCGCCAGCTGGCTCAGCGGCAGATGCTCGGATGGGGCGCCAATAATAAAGTCGATGCCAATCGTGCGCAGAATGTCCCAGACGTTGTTGTTCGGGCTGTATTCGGCGATGGTTTTCTTGGCCATAAAGTGTGCGATTTCCTGAATCGACTTAACCAGTGCGTAGTCGGCAGAGCTGGTGTGCAGACCAGAGATGAAGTTACGGTCAATTTTGACGTAATCCACCGGCAGCACTTTCAGGTATTCGAACGACGACTGGCCGGTACCGAAGTCAGACAGTACGAACTTACAGCCGAGGCTGCGCATTTCGTGCATAAAGTCGGCGGCGTCTTCCAGATTGCGGATGGCTGAGGTTTCATTCAGCTCGAAGCACAGTTTTTTCACCGGTACGTCTTTTTCCCGCGCCTGCTCAAAAATGTATGACAACAGACTGTCATCGTTAATGGCATGGCCGGAAAGGCGTAACATAAAGCGGCTGATCTTCTCGGCTTCTGCCTGATGATCCGCCAGCCACTGCACCAGCTGCTCGATGGTCCAGCGGTCGAGTGCATACATACGGTTGTAGTTTTCTGCGGCCTGGAGGTAATCCATCGGCGGAATCTGTCTGCCGTTTTCGTCTTCGATACTGACCATCACTTCATACTGGCGGCTGTCTTTGTGACGGTCCTGGATGGCGTTGACCGGCACACACTGCACCTGCAGCTGATCATTGTTCAGCGCCTGATTGAGCTTGTTGCCCCAGGCCATAAACTGGTCCTGACGCTGATGGCTCTCGTCATCCGCTTCATAAACTTCAATACGGCTGCCGCCTTTCTCTTTGGCCATCAGACAGGCTGCTTCGCCGTGTTCAATCAGGTCGGACGCTTCTTCCAGCTCGTTGCTCATAGCGGCCAGACCCATACTCAGGTGAATACGGAACTGACCCTCATCGCTGCTGATGTTGGTGGCTTCAATCTGCTTTTTAATCTGTTGCGCGGTTGCCATTGCGGTGGTCGGGTCCTGCTGATTGAGGAACAGAGCAAACTCGTTGGAACCGATACGCGAGGCGATAACGTTTTCCTGCTCGCCAAGAATGGTGGCCACACTTTGCAGGCAGGTATCACCACCTTCAACACCGTAGTTTTTGTTGATCAGCTTAAACTGGTCAATATCCAGCATGCACAGGGATCCCGGAGTGTCGGTGCGCATGTTGGTGAGGAAGCGTTCCTGCAGCAGGCGCAGGAAGTGCTGGCGGTTAAACAGTCCGGTTAATGGATCGATATTCGCCTGCTCTGACAGATCGCGGTAAATCTCCTGCACCAGTTTATCGACGCTGCGGTCAACGGCAGATTCGTCCTGCTCGTACAGACGTTTCACGCGGCCGTCATCGAACGCCGCGGCAAGCTCAGCCAGAGTAAAGTCGATTACTTTCATACCCGAGTGGTTTACGCAGGCGAAGCGGGATGCGTCGTGGGCGATCCACACCACAGACACGGACTGATCCTGCTCGGTGAGCAGCAGCCAGTCGCCGACCTGCAGGTTCATGGCACGGCGCATGCCTTTGCCTTCCGGCACCACCTCGGCTGGTTTGGCGACAAACGCCGGCAGGTCGATGGCTTCGCGGATATGACCCTGACTCAGGTGTTCTTCCGCAGCCTGCAGAATATCGTCATGCCAGCGCTGGTGTTCGGGCAGACTGCCATTGAGGTTATCCATTTCTGAGCGCGCCAGTTCCATCATCGGACGGAAGCGGTCCAGCAGTTCACGGCGGCCACTGTTTTTGTTGCCGAACAACACCAGTACCTGACGGTAGAGTTTAACGGCACCGTTAAAGCGTTTGCTCTCCGGCCCTTCGCGCAACAGCAGCAGCGACAGCATCTGCTGCCAGCCATTGTTCAGCCAGTCGACCACGCAGGTTGGCAGGGTGCGGTTGGCGCAGTCGCGTCCGATCAGTTGTTCGACCTGAGTGCGGACTTCCTGCATGCGGTGCTCGCCTTCGGCGGCCTGGGCAACGCGTTCGGCATTCTGGCGGGCTTTGCGTTCCGCTGAGCTGACCAGCCCCTGCAGATTCTCCAGCAGGTCTTCCAGTGAGTTTTCGTCGCCTTCCAGGTTGTTGACCACCGGGCCAATCAGGTTCTCCAGCTTTTTAGAGACCTGACCTTCGCCACTGGTGGTGAGCTGGCCGAGTTTGGCCAGCAGGTTGAGAATCAGGCGCCCCGGGTGATCCGGGTTAAACAGCAGACTGGCGTCTTTCAGCATCAGCTGCAGCAGTGGCCAGCCAAGTTGTTCGATGTAGGGTTTTACAAAGCCGGCGACCTGATCGCTTTCCAGCATGTTCTGGGTGACGTGTTCCAGGGTTTCGATGGCGTCACGGGATTCAACCGGCAAGCTGACTTCCCGGGCTGCCAGAGCCTGCTCCATGGCTTCCCGCACATTGACGGCGGCTACGGTTTGCTCTTTTGCCAGTTCACTGACCAGTTCTTCAATTTCTGCCGGCTGCGCCTGGGGCAGCTGATTGTCGGCCACTTCGGATTCCAGTCGCTGATAGCGCAGACGCAGCAGGTTCTGGATATTACTGAAGGCCTGACGTGCTTCTTCCTGGTGGCGGCGGAAGTTCTGGGCCGCATCTGCCGGACTTTCCGGCGTTGGCTGCCAGGCGGCATTGGCAGCGCTTGCGGCACTGTTATCCTGCGGCGACGTGGCGGCATTGTTGCTGTTGTTGTCGCTGTTGTTGCTGTTGTTGTTGCCTGAACTGGCACCGGATCCGCTGCCGGAACCACCATTGCCCTGACCGTCGTCGCTGACCACGACCTTGCGTGGTTTGCGGTAACGGAAGGTCAGTGGGATATCAATTTCTTTAATCAGGTGCTGATAGGAGGCCTGCAACAGGCTGCCGGCGACGTCTTCAAACACGCTGAAGGCGAGATCGCGGGCGGCCTGATCAAGTCCCAGTTTTTCCAGTGCATCGCGGAATGCTTCTGTCACTGTGGTCGGGCCAATCGGGTTGAAGCAGTGCTCAATCGGGGCATCGGACAGGGCATCAAGCAGCTGGCGCAGTTCAAAGGTGATGTGGGCCAGTTTCGATTGCAGGTGTGAGGCCGTTACCTTGGCCAGCAGCCAGTCTTCAAAATCGGCCTGCTGTACCAGAGATAAGCGCAGCTCACCGCTTTCCGCTTCGTGATCCGGGGTGTATTCCGCTTCGCCGGCGAGCCAGCGTTCCATTTGTCGGTCAAGGTTAGCGACGAACTGAGTGAGAAGGTCTCCGGCGTTCTGCTTCGCCTGCTTCTCCAGCTTCAGCCATTGCTGCTGTTCGCCGGTGTTGTGCGCTTTGTTGGCTTTATCGAAGGTACCTTCGAGGAACTCCGGCAGCCATTTCTTTGGCAACAGATCACTGAGACGCTTACTTTCCGCTTTAATTTCAGCGATGTAGGCAGTGCGCCGGGCGCTGTCGATTTTGCTGTCTTTGCGATGACGCTGACTGAATTCCTGTAAACGCAGAAACAGGCTGTCGTCCTGGGAAGGCAGGCGCAGCCCGACATGCTGTTCATTGTCGTGCACCCATTCGGTCAGCACTTCGATATGTTCATCATCGAGTTGCAGCGACAGAGTATGTTTACCCGAGGTGTCTTCAGGGCGGCCGTGGGGCCAAAGCAGGTTAAGTCCGGTCTGTGAATAGTCCACGACCTGACAGTCATAGGTTCCACCGCTGGCGAGCGTCAGTCTGGCATTGAAACTGATGGAAAAGCGGGGATGTTCACGAAGTTCAGCAGCCATGTTTCCTTCCAGTTATGGCGACGTACCAGTCCACTGGTTTGTCTTGTCGTTGCGCTGCCAATCCGGGTTGATGGCAGTCGCTCAGGTAAAAATTAATATTATCGCGTGGGTAATTCGCATCTGCATATAGTTATAAAGTCTGGCTCACTAACGGCCAGCTGAAAAGCAGGAATGACGACTCAGGCAGATTAAATGTCGTCATTCTGATGCTGATCACGCAGTTGTCGCAATTTGCGATACAGGGTGCGTTCGCTGACACCAAGTTTTTTGGCCAGTGCAGCGTTATCGCCCGTATATGCCCGGGCGATCCGTTCCAGATAAACGCTTTCAAGATTTGCCAGCGGCAGAATCTCGCTGCTCCCAAGTGTAATGCTTTCAGATGACAGTATGGCTGAAGATGCCGGAAACGGCTCGAGATGTTCTGGTTCAACCGAATTGCCATCGCAAAGCAGCACCGCACGCTCCAGCAGGTTGCGCAATTCACGGATATTGCCCCGATACTTATGACTGATCAGCCAGTCGCAGGCGCGGTCCGACAGTTGCAATACCCGGTGACGTGACAGCTGCTCCAGCAGATGGGTTGCCAGCGGAATTATATCCTCCGGGCGTTCATTCAGGGTGGGTAAATACACCGGGAACGGACTGATACGGTAATAAAGATCTTTGCGGAAGGTTCCTTCTGAGATCATTTCTTCCAGCTTTTGATGAGTGGCGCAAATTAGCCGAAAGTCAGCCTGTTTTGGCGTAATGCTGCCCACCGGACGATAACTGCCGCTTTCAATCAGGCGCAGCAGCTTTACCTGCATCGCCAACGGAATATCCCCCACTTCATCAAGGAACAGAGTGCCACCACGGGCAGCCTCCACCAGGCCGGGTTTGCGATGTGTGGCGCCGGTAAATGCGCCTTTTTCATGGCCGAATAATTCGCTTTCGAACAGCGTCTCTGTCAGCCCGGAGCATTCCACTGTCACAAACGGACTGGCGGCGCGGTCGCTGTGGCTGTGCAGGTATTGAGCCGCCAGTTCTTTCCCGGTACCCGATTCCCCTAACAGCAGAACACTGATGTCGCTCGGAGCTGCGCGGCTGAGCAGTTCCAGCATCTGCGTATAAGCAGCACTGTATCCGACCATTCGTGATGCCGGATTGTCGGTGGCAGACCGCACCGGATGCATGATCTCGATAAAATAGCGGATCTCGCCTTCGTCATCGCGGATCGGATTAAGCTCCACATCCACGTGCTCGCGACCGTTGGCGGTGTTGTGAATATGCAGAATACGCTGGCGTTGTCCGGAATCCAGGCATTGGCGCAGCGGGCAGGTCTCACCGGCCTGGTCACAGGGGACGCGATAGCCGTGGGACACTTCGTAGCAGTGACGTGACAGTAAAGCCTGATCCTGGGAAAAGGTCTGACGGTAAGCCTCGTTGGCGGCGCAGATCTGATAGTCGCGGTTCATCAGAATGGCCGGGGCGGTAATCGCATCCAGCAGCGATGAGATGGCCGGCAGTGAGTGGTAATCCGTTGGGTGGCTCATGCAATGTCATTCCTGTCGTTCGGTATGACAAATCTGGCAGCTGAATCCGGCGCTGTAAAGGATAAGTACCTGAGACATTCTGCCTCATAGTGTAAAGATCGGCTGCTATATCTGTTCTGAAGCCCGTGCTGGAGCGCTTCAGGGCAGGGCCAGCAGGCTGTGCAGGCATTAAGTAATTAACTGGCCTGCTCTTTGCTCTCTGGCAAACAAAGAGAAACAGAATGCGGGAAGCAGCATGGTAAGGGTTAAACAATGGGAAAGTGAGAACCGGCTCAGTTATCTGATGATCGAGCCTATTTCCCGCCGCAGTGCGCTGGTCGATGTGTACCCGGATCAGCAGGAAGAGTGTCTGAATATTTTACAGATGCGCGGTCTGCATAACGCTTATCTGCTTTATACATTTAACCATGAATTTAATATGGATATTCCCGGTGTGATGATTAAACCGGACATGCCGTTGCCGGAAAAGGTTTTACCTTTAGGCGAAACTCACATTGAACGTCTGCAGAATTCCACGCAGGAATTTGCTGCTTATGTGTGTGAAGGACATGTTTTTTCCGGCGAATGGTGGCTGCCGTTTGCACTGCGACAAATTGGCGCAGATGGATCGTGTGGGAAATCCGTTATGCTGCCGCTCGCTAACCTGCCGGATGACCATATTCTGCACCCTGGCAGGGTGATTTCGGGTATTCGCATCAGCACTGTAAGGCAGGAAAAAGCCTTTGCTGACAATCAAAATGCCGAGGTGTTTATCCGTGGTTGAATCAATGAATTTATTAAAAAGCAGAGTAGACTTTTTTATAAATTTCCGGATGGCGAAGGCTCCGGAAGAAATCTTTTTTCATCAATCTGACATCTGTCAATTTAAAGTACCTTTCCCTTGCAATCGGAGGATCTGCAATGATCAGTGAAAGTCTGGTTGATATTTCGCGGCTGCAGTTTGCAATCACCGCGCTTTATCACTTTCTGTTTGTTCCGCTGACGCTGGGCCTGTCGTTTATTTTAGCGATTATGGAGTCCACGTACGTTATGACTGGTAAACAGGTTTACCAGGATATGGTGAAATTCTGGGGCAAATTATTCGGTATTAACTTTGCCCTGGGTGTGACGACTGGTCTGACCATGGAGTTCCAGTTCGGTACCAACTGGGCTTATTACTCACATTATGTAGGGGATATTTTTGGTGCGCCTCTGGCGATTGAAGGTCTGATGGCTTTCTTCCTGGAATCCACCATGATCGGCCTGTTCTTTTTTGGCTGGGACCGTATGTCCAAAGTCCAGCACCTTGCAGTGACCTGGCTGGTGGCGATTGGTTCTAACCTGTCTGCGCTGTGGATTCTGATTGCTAACGGCTGGATGCAGAATCCGGTTGGTGCCGAATTTAATTTCGAAACCATGCGTATGGAAATGACCAGCTTTGCTGAAGTACTTTTCAACCCGGTTGCTCAGGTTAAATTTGTTCACACCACCTCTGCCGGTTATGTAACAGGTGCCATGTTTGTGCTGGGTATTTCCAGCTACTACATGCTGAAAAAACGCGATCTGCCATTTGCCCGTCGTTCATTTGCGATTGCTTCAAGCTTCGGTTTTGCTGCGATTCTTTCCGTGATTATTCTTGGTGACGAATCCGGTTACGAAATTGGTGACGTACAGAAAACCAAACTGGCTGCCATTGAAGCGGAATGGGAAACTCAGGAAGCGCCCGCGGATTTCACTCTGATTGGCTTCCCGAGCCAGGACGATATGGAAACTCACGGGGCGATCAAAATTCCGGGTGTACTGGGCCTGATTGCTACCCGCTCGCTGGATGAAGAAGTGGTCGGTATTAAAGATCTGCTGGCTGAACACGAAGAACGCATTCATCGCGGTATGGAAGCTTACGGCCTGCTGGAAAAAATGCGCGCCGGTGATAAATCTGAACCAACCGTTGCTGCGTTTGATGCATTAAAAGACGACCTGGGTTACGGCCTGCTGCTGAAGAAATACACTGAAAACGTGGTCGATGCGACTGACGAGCAGATCAAAATGGCTGCCAAAGACAGTATTCCTCAGGTTGCCCCTATGTTCTGGAGCTTCCGCATTATGGTGGCCATTGGTTTCCTGATGCTGCTGATGATTGCGACTTCTTTCTGGTCCAGCATCCGTCACAACATGGAACAGAAACCATGGTTGCTGAAAGCGCACCTGTGGGCCATTCCATTGCCATTCCTGGCATGTGAAACCGGTTGGTTTGTGGCGGAATTTGGTCGTCAGCCATGGGCGATCGGTGAAGTGCTGCCGACTCATCTGGCGGTATCCAGTCTGACCATGACCGATCTTTTCCTCAGCCTGGGCAGCTTTATCGCACTGTATTCCCTGCTGCTGGTGGCAGAGATTTATCTGATGTTCAAATTTGGTCGCATGGGGCCTTCTGCTCTGCATACCGGCCGTTATCACCATGAACAGAATGCCTCTGGTGCTTCCGCTGCACCGGCTCAGGCAGTAAAAGATCCGGCGTAAGGAGCAGATCATGGATTATGAAGTTTTAAAAGTTATCTGGTGGGTGCTGATCGGTGTACTGCTGATTGGCTTCGCCGTCACCGACGGCTTCGATATGGGTGTTACTTCGTTGCTGCGTGTGGTCGGTCGTACCGACTCTGAGCGTCGGGTAATGCTCAACAGTGTGGGTCCGCACTGGGATGGTAACCAGGTGTGGTTTATTACTGCCGGTGGTGCCATTTTCGCTGCGTGGCCTGTGGTTTATGCCGTTGCTTTCTCCGGTTTCTACTGGGCTCTGTTGCTGGTTCTGTTCGCACTGTTCTTCCGTCCGGTGGGTTTTGAATACCGCTCTAAAGTGGAAGATCCACGCTGGCGTGGTGCCTGGGACTGGGGTCTGACCATTGGTGGTGCTGTACCTTCGCTGGTGTTCGGTGTGGCCTTCGGTAACCTGCTGTTAGGCGTTCCTTTTGGTATCGACGAGTTTATGCGTTCAACCTACACAGGTTCTTTCTGGGCACTGCTGAACCCGTTTGCTCTGGTGGCCGGTCTGGTCAGTCTGGGTATGCTGGTGATGCACGGTGCGACGTATCTGCAGATGCGTACAGCCGGTGATCTGCATGAGCGTGTGCGTAAAACTGCGCTGCTGATGGCGATTGTTGTGACCGTACTGTTCGCTCTGGCGGGCGTGTGGCTGGCAATGGGTATCGATGGCATGGTGATCACTTCAACTGCAGTTGATCCGGGTGGTGTTATCACTCCGCTGGATAAAGTTGTGGAAGTACGTGAAGGTGCCTGGCTGTCTAATTACAGCGAATATCCGATCACTATCCTGGCGCCTGTGGTTGCATTTGCAGGGTTGTTGCTGACGGCCGCTATGTCTGCGGCTAACCGTGGCGCACTGGCATTTGTCAGCAGCTCACTGGCGATTGCCGGTATCATTCTGACTGCCGGTGTCAGTCTGTTCCCGTTCGTGATGCCATCCAGTACCAACCCATCTCAGTCACTGACTATGTGGGATGTGGTATCCAGTGAAATGACACTGAATATTATGTTCTGGGTTGCCATGGTCTTCGTACCGATTGTGCTGTCTTACACAGCCTGGGGTTACTACAAAATGCGTGGCCGTCTGACCACAGATTTTATCGAAGACAACAAATACAGCACTTACTGAGTGGCTTTAACAGGTGGCGGGTAAGCCCGCCACTGAGGAGAAAATTATGTGGTACTTTGCCTGGATTTTAGGTGTTCTGCTGGCGTGTTCTTTCGGTATTCTGAATGCCATGTGGCTTGAGAATAACGAGGACTTTGACCGCGATGCGGATAAATAAGAGTAAGGGAGCGTATGAGCGCACCTGACTATAAAGCGTTCGGCCCGCTGTATGCGGGCTGGGCCCGTTTCCTGTCTCTGGCCGGTTCGTTCGCACTGGCTGTTCTGCTGATGTTTACTCAGCACGATCCCTGGATCAGCTATCCTGTTGTTGACCGTATCCTGCTGTTGCTGACATTTGTCGGTACCGGAGCCGGTTTTGTGCACGGCCTTGGCTATGTTCCTGTGCTTAAATTCTTTCGCCTTCTGTTCAGCCCCTATGTTGGCTGGCCACTGATGCTGGCCGGTATTTTATGGTGGGTCAGCTGAGCGCAGAGTGAAGCGCGGGTGCGACAAAAGATACGGTAAATGAAGCTGTCACAGAGGTGTTATTTCTGTATGCTTATCTGGTAATTTAAATGTTGGTTTAACCGACGCTTTGTCGTCACAGAAAAACAACAGGAGATAATTATGGCTCTGAGCAAAGAAGATCTTTTGAAAGCAGCGGGCGAGTCGGTTAATCCGGTCGATGCCGCAGCAGCAGAAGCCTTGTTACAAAAAGGTGCGGTTGTACTCGATGTACGCGAGCCTGCCGAATTTGATATGGGGCATTTACCGGGTGCCGTTAATGTTCCGCGCGGTGTTCTGGAATTCCGTGTTGGTGATCATCCGGCACTGTGTGATCCGGCTGCTGAAATTCTGCTGTATTGCAAAAACGGCGGGCGCAGCACGCTGGCAGCGCATACTTTAAAACAGATGGGCTTCGACAATGTTCGCATGCTGGTGGGTGGCTTTGATGGCTGGTCCGGCTCTGTGCACAAAGGGGAAGTCGATCCGAGCATGTATAAATAATTACCAGGGAAGGTTCTGATTATGCGTTATCTGATGATGGCAGTGGCATTAAGTGCCGGCAGTGTTCAGGCGGCAGAGGTGGATGTATTAACCGCAGAAGCACGTCAACAGGCTCAGGCTTTGGGTCAGTCGCTGATGAAAACCCTGAAACAGGGAATTAAAAGCTCGGGTCCGGTGGAAGCAATCGGTCTGTGTAATGTGCAGGCACCGGCCATTGCCAGTCAGCTCAGTCAGGGGGAATGGCAGGTGGGGCGCACGGCACTGAAAATCCGCAACCCCGGCAATGCACCGGATGAGTGGGAAACAGAAACGCTGAAATCCTTTGATGCGCGTATCAAAGCCGGCGAAAGCCCACAGATGATGGAAGCGACACTGCTGTCAGATAACGAATTCCGTTATATGAAAGCGATTCCCACCAAACCGCTGTGTGTTACCTGTCATGGTGCGGAATTAACTGAGCCAGTCAAAGCCCGTTTATCTGAACTGTATCCTGACGATGCAGCGACCGGATTCAACGTTGGTGAACTGCGCGGTGCATTTACTCTGACCAAAACACTGCAATAAACAGCAGGTAGCGGAGGCTGAATGTCTGAGCATATTATCCATGTGAACTGGGCGCGCGCAGGTGAGTTCTCCCATGAAGGGTTTGAACGTCGTCATGATATTGAATTCAAACCACAGCTGAGCGTTCCTGCTGGTGGTGCGGGCAATGATTTCGGTGCCGATCCGGAACAGTTGCTGGCCGCTGCGATGGCCAGTTGTCATATGCAGACCTTTCTCGCTCTGGCGGCGAAAAAGCGTCTGCAGGTGAAATCCTACCGTGATACAGCCAGCGCTGAAATTGCTCAGCGCGAAGACGGTAAATTCTGGGTGTCGGTCATTCGTCTGACACCGAAAGCTGTTTTCACGGGTGAAAAAATTCCTGATGAAGCGGCAATAAAAGCCATGCATGAAAAAGCGCATGATCATTGCTTTATCGCCAACTCAACCAGCAGTGAAGTGATCGTAGAACCACAGTTCTGAAATCTTCATCTGNTGNAANAACATTGCGGATAATCTGCCACAAAACCCATATTCTGGTTTAAGCTGGAATATGGGTTTTTTATATTCTGNTGTTGTCACCGCAGAATTACACAGCGTACGGGATGTCTGGCCATGATGGTGTCTATTTCCAGTGTTATTGGTTTATCCGGCGTGGATGTCCGGGAAAATGCCCGGGCGCGAATGGTCGGGCGTTATTTCGANTGGCCGATGATCGGTATTGCTTTGTGGATCATCTTTGAATGGTATCTTGAAGCGCAGGCGGATAAACCACTGCCGTTTGCTTACATCACTGACTGGTTTTTGTGGGCCTTTTTTCTGCTGGAAACCCTGATTCTCAGCGCCCTGGTTGATAATAAAAAACGCTACCTGATGACCAACTGGAGCAATCTGGTGATTGTGATCGCCGGTATGCCTCTGCTGTGGGAATACCTGCCTTATGCCGGCGGTTTGCGTACGCTGCGTCTGCTGGCGATGTTCACCATGCTGATGAATATGTCCGGCAGTTTTCAGAAAATTATGGGNAAAAATCACCTCGGCCCTACGCTGATGGTGAGCTTTATTATTATCGTGATGGCCGGCACTCTGATGGCGGTAATCGATCCGAATGTGGATACNCCGCTCGATGGNATCTGGTGGGCCTGGGTGACGGTGACGACGGTTGGCTACGGCGATATTGTGCCGGGNTCCACCGCCGGGCGGTTATTCGGNTCTGTNCTGATTCTGATGGGGATTGGCTTNTTCGCCNTGATGACTGCCAGTTTTTCTGCTTTTTTTATGCAACGTGAAGAAGAAGATCTTTTTGATAANGAACGTCTTCATGCTCAGCAGCTGGAAAAAATGGAAGTGCGCATGGAGCAGCTGGAGAAGAAGCTGGATCGNTTNCTGATTATGGCGCTGGAAGCTGAGCGGGCACAGCTGGAAAAAGGCCGTGACCCGGAAGCAGGGGAACGCTGANGNTCTGAGGTCNGCANGCGCCGGACAGTAATNTCAGCCGCAGCTGATGACTGTCCGGTTGCCATAGCATGGCTTNTTCANCTTTGGATTACTGAGCTTGTGTTGAGGCGCACTTNACGCACAGNGTTGTGTAAGGCACTGCGGCCAGGCGTTCAGCGGCNATGTCTTCACCACAGGCNCTGCATTCACCGTAAGTTCCTGCCTCNATACGNGCCAGNGCCGCTTTAATCTGGTTNATTTCATTCACCGATTCATCCGCAATGGCGCGCAGNACGTCATCGTTNTCGCGCGCGGTTGCCTGCTCNGCAAAGTCCGCCGGTACNGCTTCATCCTGATGGCTGGCATCCCGGGCAGTTTTATCCGCACGTGCTTCAAGAACGGCCTGTCGATCCATAAGTTGTTGTTTTATCTGGCTGATATCCATACATCACCTGTTTTTGTATNAAGGGGGGNCTTGCCTGTGNCTGAATGTCNGGTANAGCTGTAGTCAGGTTCAGGCTTACATTAAGGGCTACTTTCAGGCTATGCCTGTGACTGTNNCCNCGCATTGATATGCGTCATACATAGAATTAAATGCTTTGGGCAAAGCTTCCACTGACGGCTCTGGCCTGTGGTATGTTTACTTGATTGACGCAAAAAAGGGTCTGCCAATTCTGCCGGCGTATTAAGTCTGGTGGTGGGGCAGCCCCTCAGAACCTGGAAACCGTTATGCATGAACCGNTAGAACTCAAAGATCCATACGCTGCNNTGGGTNANTCCATGCAGTTTATTGAGCGGCTGGAACATCTGTACCGNGTGCTGCGNGAGCAATATGAGGGCATTCAACGTTTTGCNCTGGCGCTGTACAACAGTGATGATGATCAGTTATCGACGTTTATTTATGAGAGTGACTTTGCTTCCCCTCTGCTGGGTTACTCTGTGTGCCTGGGTGATGTGCCATCGCTGAAGCATATGGCCGANACTCATACCGTGCGTGTGGTTCCGGATATGCGTGTATTNCGCGGTGATGTTATGTCAGAGCATACNGAGGCGCTGCTCAGTCAGGGCTANCGTTCCAGCTTCAGTATGCCGCTGTANCACGATGGCCGGCTGATGGGTTTTCTGTTTCTGAATTCTACCCGCATGGAGTATTTCGATCCGGCNAAGCTGGCGTACTGCAACATATGGGGCCATCTGATTGGCCAGCAGCTGATCCGCGAGCAGGATGCTGTGGAAAAGATGCAGGGACTGGTGAGCTTTGCTACGGACGTCACCGGTCGCCGCTCCATTGAAACCGATTCGCATGTCCGGCGGATGGCAGCGTACGCGCGTATTATCGGGCGTGAGCTGCAGGCTCAATGGCAGCTGAGTGATGCATTTATTGAATACCTGACCTTATTTGCGCCGTTGCACGATATTGGCAAGGTCGCTATCTCTGACAGCATTCTGCATAAAAAAGGCGGGCTGACAGAGGCGGAATTTGAAGAAATGAAGCGCCATGTGACGGTGGGNCGCGACATGGTGGATCAGGCTATTTCTCATTTTGCTCTGGGCGATATGGAGCACAGCGAGATGCTGCGCAATATCGTCGAATATCACCACGAAAAACTGAATGGCAGNGGCTACCTTGGCTGTGAAAATGGCGAAGTACCACTGGAAGCGCGGATTATTGCTGTTGCCGATATTCTTGATGCTTTGTTAAGTAAGCGCAGCTACAAGGAAGCCTGGCCNTTTGANCGGGTACAGGAAGAAATGCAGCGNATGGCCTCATCCCATGAACTGGATCAGGCCTGCGTGGCAGCGGTGATTAAGCACCGTGCCCGCATTGATGAGATCTGTCAGCGTTATCCGTAACGCTGGCGGAGTATTTCANGCTCAGTCGAGCAGAATAATCGCCAGACGCAGAAAGTCCTGGGAGGTCAGCAGGCCGCTCAGGCGATTATTTTCATCACACACCAACAGGCAGCCGTGGCGCTTCTCTTTCAGCTTACGGCCGGCCTCTGCCAGTGTCATGGTCGGTGCGACCTGCAGGTAATTGGTTTCAGCACAGTCACTCAANGGCGTTTTTGCCAGATATTCCTGCAGATGGTGCGCACCAAATTTATCGGTGATGCGGAAAGCCTGAGCCAGAAACTCCTTCTGTGTCAGCANACCGGCAATGCTGCCATCGTCGTTCACAACCGGAATATGGCGGATCTGGTGCTCCTTCATCAGCTTCTCTGCATCCTGCAGGCTGTTATCCGGCTTCAGGGTCAGTAATTCCCGTGTCATCAGGTCCTGCACCAGTTTCATAAACGTATCCTGTGGCTGTGAATCCAAGTGGTTTGCTACAGCTAAAGTAAAGCAGGAAATTGCGGAAGTGCTACGCTTAGCAGAGCGAAGGAGGGACTATGAGCATCAATAATCACATCCGTAATTATTATGAGCAGCTGGTGGCTGAGGAAATACTGCGCACCATGGCTGGCCATGAACGCATTAACGACGTCGACTACCTGGCGGATATCGCCTGTGTTGCCCTTAATCGTCTGCCAGCGCGGTATATCCGCTTTGAAGTCGATATGGCGTTTTACATGACGCCGACGGAGCTGGCAGAGAACACTGACGCGGTAAAAACGGCNGTGAAAGACGCCATTGCCTTCGTCAANANCCACCGGCGNGACCCCATCGGCGATACTGCTGTCGCGNAATAACACACACCTTCAGCGGCAGTTCNGCCATCTCAGATTGGCGCTGCCGTGCCAGGACTCGCCAGCCGGGTCTTCTGTCAGTAAAATGACTGTTATCTTTTAGTCACTGCTGCTGTTTTTAACAGTCAATAATCNTATGAAAACCCGTATCACTGAACTGCTGGGGATNGAAGCCCCGTTGATTNTGCCCGGCATGAGCTGGATCTCCACNCCGCAGCTGGTCGCCGCGGTGTCCAACGCCGGAGGGCTGGGCATTCTCGCCAGTGGCCCGCTGACGCCNGAGGATACCCGTGCCGCCATCCGCGAAATCCGTGANCTGACNGATAAACCTTTTGGTATCGGGGTGACCCTGTTGATGCCCGGGGCCAAAGAGAATGCCGAAGTGGCGCTGCAGGAGCAGGTGCCGGTGATTAACTTCTCGCTGGGTAAAGGTGACTGGCTGGTAAAACGTGCCCATGAATACGGCGGCAAGGTGATTGCTACNGTGGTATCTGAAAAGCACGCACTGTCTGCTCAGGCAATNGGTGCTGATGCCCTGTTGGTAACNGGCCANGAAGCTGCGGCCCACGGCGGTGATGTCACCTCACTGGTACTGGTACCAGCCATCGCCGCAAAAGTGGATATCCCGGTAATCGCAACCGGCGGTTTCGCNGATGGCCGCGGCCTGCTGGCGGCGTTATCGCTGGGGGCTGAAGGTATCGCCATGGGCTCGCGNTTTGCCACCAGTCTTGAATCNCCCTTGCATGCCAATACCAAGCAGGCCGTGATCGAGCGTGGCGAGCAGGATACGATTTACTCAAAGAACTTTGANGGCNTGTGGGCGCGGGTNATGAAGACGCCGCGTTCACAGAAAGAGACNCGTCGTCCGATGAATCTGATCAAGGCGTTTATCGAGGCAACCAAAGCCGCACGTATNGTTAAACAGCCGGTGTGGAAAATCATGCTGGGTATGCTGGCAATGATGGATAAGATTCTGCTGNTGGCCTACTTCGGTGCCAGTGTGCCACGCCTCAAGGCTGCCACCATTGATGGTGACCTGAACAAAGGTGTGCAGTTTATTGGTCAGACTCAGGGTCTGATCAGTGACGTGGTCACNGTAGAAGAAATTGTCCGCCGTACNNTGGCGCAGGCGCAGAGTCTGCATGCGCAGCAGACGTCGCTTTTCACTCAGTAAAATCCAATACTGAGGCAGCCACTTAATATTGCCAGCCCGGCTGAACGCCGCGGTTGCTGCACGATCAAGGCCTGACAGAAACACTCTGNCGGGCCTTTTTTTATGNACGNNTGTACGTANNTAACTACAGAATTCAGNCTCTGGTATGGGNCTTTGGGGTTGGCANGTTAGCTGGCCTGTATTGTCGGTACGTATGTCTCACTCCGTCCTGTACATCCCATNGGACCTTTCTAGACTGTGCCCGCTGACNGGCACAACAATAAATGCCAATGCACGATGCGAACTCCTTNAGNGGAGTTGATGAATAAAAATAATAACAGGACGACAATATGAAAAAATTAATGNCGATCGCCGCTCTGCTGAGCATGACACTCAGCTTCCATGTCTCAGCCATGTCTGCTGCTCCGGAGACTGGNTATACCGAAACCCGCTATCCGATTGTGCTGGTTCACGGCTTTCTTGGCTGGGANACCATGCTGGGCATTGATTACTGGTATCAGATAACAGAAGCNNTGCAGGAAGGNGGTGCGGACGTNTATGTGGTTACCGTTCCCAATGCCAATACTCCGGAAGTACGCGGCGAAGAACTGATTCCGCAGATTGANGAAATTCTGGCATTAACCGGTGCGCAACGGGTGAANCTGATTGGTCACAGTCATGGCGGACCGACNACCCGCTATGTGGCNTCTGTCCGCCCTGAGCTGGTGGCNTCTGTTACCTCNGTTTCCGGTGTGAACAAAGGCACGCCGATCGCCGATACACTGATCGCCACAGCGGANGATTCTGCGGCATTTGATGCCATCTTCGGTGGNATTGTGAATCTTGCTGCAGAAGCGCTGAACCTGATTTCCGGCGCTGACTANGATGATGTGAACGCTATGATCGCCATTGCCTCAATGACCTCTGAGCGNGCGGTGGTGTTCAATCAGCAGCACCCCGGAGGCATCCCGGACAGTGCCTGTGGCGAAGGNGATTACGAATATAACGGCGTACGTTATTACTCNTGGGCGGGTGCTGATCCGACNACGGTTGCGCTNGANCCTATGGATCTGATTACCGTGGCATTCAGCCAGTTTTTCCCCGAAGGGCAGGTCAACGANGGCTTTGTNGGTGCCTGTGANGCGCATCTGGGGATGGTGATCCGCGATGATTTTGTGATGAATCANCTGGATGAAATCAATCAGTTCCTTGGTTTACATGATATCAACGAGACCGACCCGGTCGCTGTTTACCGCACCCATGCCAATCGCCTGAAATCTGCGGGCCTGTAACGTCAGTCTGATCAGTTTTGACTAATTATTTCAGGGGCAGAGCCGTTCGCTCTGTTCCTGAGGTAATGTCTTCAGGCTGTCCTGACTTGTCCTATGGTAGCGGAGAGATTCCACTAAAATCGTACGACTCATGCATAACCCGGAGCCTGTCGTCCCGGATAAATTATAAAAAGCATAACAACCGATAAAAAACTCTGAAGATAAACCCGATAACAATTAAAAAATAAAAAGAAAAATAAAAACAACAGGCAAATAATAATGAAAAAAATAATTGCTGCTGCAGCGCTTGGCGCCGCTCTGACTACGACTCTGTTTTCTGTGCCGGTAATGGCGATGTCGGAAACACCACAAACCGGTTATACGGAAACCCGCTACCCGATTGTACTGGTGCACGGTTTTCTCGGTTTTGATTCAGTGCTAGGCATTGAATATTTTTATAAAGTGGCTGAAACCCTGCAGGAAGATGGCGCCGATGTGTTTACCGTAGCGGTTTCCAATACGAATTTTCCGGAATATCGCGGAGAACAGTTATTGCAACAGGTAGAAGAAATTCTGGCGATCACCGGTGCGGAAAAAGTAAATCTGATCGGCCATAGCCATGGCAGTCCGACCAGTCGTTATGTCGCTTCGGTACGACCTGATCTGGTGGCGTCGGTTACCGGTGTTTCCGGGGTGAACAAAGCGACGCCGGTAGCGGATACGCTGATGGAATGGTCTGAAAATCAGGCGGTTTTTGGCGCCGCGTTTGATGCTGCTATTGGCACTCTGTCTGCGGCTGTTGATTTTCTTTCCGGTGCCAATCAGGAGCTGGACGTCATGGCTTCCGTAGGTTCTATGACCACTGCGGCAACAGAAGCTTTTAATGCACAGCACCCCGGTGGCATTCCGGCAACAGACTGTGGCGAAGGCGATTATGAATATAACGGCGTGCGTTACTACTCCTGGGCAGGTGCTGAGTCTGTCACCAATCTGCTCGATCCGCTGGAATTTGTTACCGCCACATTCGGTACTTTCTTCCCTGAAGGTGTTGCCAATGATGGCTTCGTCGGTGCCTGTGCTGCCGGACTGGGCATGGTGATCCGTAACGATTTTGCTATGACGCATCTGGATGAAATCAATCAGTCACTGGGTATTCATGATCTGCAGGATACTGACCCGCTGACTGTTTTCCGTACTCACGCTAANCGACTGAAGAACGCAGGACTCTGATGATGAAGCCATTGCACGGTGCCATTGCTCTGACCATTTGCGGAATTGCTATCTGGGCTGTGGGTATGCTCACTGAACCTCAGGTGCGGGTCGCTTCTGAACATGCGACAGAGGTGATGACAGGGCAGGTTGCCGTGCTGGCTTCTTTTCATCAGGATGATCAGACAGACATTAAGCTGAACGAATTGAAAACATTCCGCGGTGCCAGTGCTGATGGTTTATTGCGAACGGATCTGCAGGGCAATCTGATCATAGATATGGCGCTGAAACGCTGGATTGATTTTTATTTGTCTGCCCGCGGGGAATTACCTCTCGACGATATTATTGCGGCGATGCACAGTGAAATTTCGCAGTTAATACAACCGGGTCAGCAGCAGGCAATGACGTTGCTGGATAATTATCTGGGCTATCTGGCGGCTCTGGGTGAATACGATGAACAAACCGGCCAGCGTCTCGCCGGAGCAGACTTTGATGCCATGGCTGCGCGTCTGCAATGGCAGCAGAGATTGCGCCGTGAATGGCTGCAGCCCGACGTTGTTGAAGCATTTTTTGCCGAAGATGAAGCCATCGACAGCTACACCCTGGAGCGTATACGCGTCGCCCGTGCCGGTGGTGATCCGGCGGGTGTCTCTGATGACGTTCTGCCACAGAATATCCGTGATATGCGCGAACGTTCCCGCTCCGTTATCAGTATGCGCAGCAGCGAAGCGGATATGCGCGCCGCAGGTGCCGGCGATGATGAAATTCACAGCTGGCGGGTGGCAACCTTTGGTGAAGAAGTTGCGCAGCGTTTAGCAGCAGTGGATGAAAAACAGCAGGCCTGGCGTGAACGCCTGCGAGAATATAAAAAATATACCGACTCTCTGGCGGTACAGCAGTTAGGCGACACTGAGCGTGAGCGTCTGTTAAATGCCTACAAAAACCGTTACTTCAGCCCTGNTGAAATAAAACGTATTCCTGCCGCATTATCTTTGCTGGCGTCTGATGAATAACCATTTCAGAACAGGCAGATTAATCAGCATCCGCCTGCTGTAACAGTGATTTTATCGGCTCAAACAGCGCAGGCACACTGATCAGAATATTTTCACTCCAGATCTCCGGATTTTCTCCGGCGGGTGGCTGATGAAAGTGGCCAAACTGCGCACCGGCTTCCCGGGCAATTAACTGCGCCGCGGCAAAATCCCAGGGTTTTACCGTTTCATAGTAGGCATCCAGGCGTCCGCAGGCGACCCAACAGATATCCAGTGCGGCGGAACCCAAACGCCGCAGATCAGCACACTTTTCCAGTATGTATGACAGACGGTTAATTAACTGCGGAATCGTATTTTTATGGTAAGGAAAGCCGGTTGCGACAATAGCGCGGCGTAAATCTTCAGTTGCAGCACAGTGAATATTTTCACCATTTAACCATGCGCCGGCACCTTTTTCTGCGCTGAAGGTTTCTTCCAGAAACGGGTTGTGTACCACCGCCAGCTGCGCCGACCCTTTATGCTAATAAGCGATGGAAATTGCCACCTGCGGATGATGGTGTGCGTAATTTACCGTGCCATCGATAGGATCGATAATCCATAAATGCTCATGGTTGGTATCGGCATCCGGAGCCAGTTCTTCCGACAGAATCTGATGATCCGGATAATTGCTCTGAATACTGTCGCGGATAATCTGGTCGGCGGCCACATCGGCCTGAGTCACCAGTTCATCACCGCCTTTAAAACGGATATCCAGCTGGCTGCGCTGACGACGGATTTCTTCTCCGGCTGTGGTTGCCAGCGTTGTTAAAAAATCGAGTTTGACTGACATAAACACTCTCTGCTGTGTTGATTTACGACTGCTCTGAGTTACTGACTGGCGCTGCTGCGCCACTGCTGTACTGCCTCAAGGACAGGTTTCATGATCAGCGGCTGAGCTTTTTCGGTCGGATGAATGCCGTCATCCTGCAGCATGCCGTCCTGCAGAATAAACTCCGCCTGAACAAAAGGTACCAGCGGAATATTTTCCGCCTCACTGACTTCCTGATAGAGCTTACGGAAGCCTTCGGTATAGCGCGCGCCATAATTAGGCGGTATCTGCATACCGAGCAAAATCACATCGGTACCCGCCTGTTGGGCGCTTTTGACCATACTTTGCAAATTTTTACGAATGTTCTGCAAAGGCATGCCACGCAGCGCATCATTGCCTCCCAGCTCCAGAATCATCAGCTGTGGTTTGTGCTCCGACAGCAGGTCTGGCAGGCGATTGCGGCCGCCGACGGTGGTATCGCCGCTGATGCTGGCGTTGACGATCTTAAGCTGCGGAACATCCTGTTCCAGCGCATTTTGCATTAATGCCACCCAGCCCTGTTGCACAGGGATTCCAAATCCGGCACTAATGCTATCTCCTACAATCAGAACAACAGGTTCTGCCCGGGCAAGCGCCGGTAACAGCAGAACCATAAGCAACAGATTTTTCACATTGGTTAATGGCGAATTAAACAGACGACGGATTTTTATGCTGGCAGATAACGACACAGGCAATACCACTGAATATGCTCTCCGGATTCAATCTCTGACGAAAACCGTAGCAACCGGTTCCCAGAAGCTGACCATCTTGCAGGGCGTCGATATTGATATCAAGTCGGGTGAAAGCGTTGCCATCGTCGGCACGTCAGGCAGTGGTAAGTCGACTTTGCTGGGCATTATGGCGGGTCTGGATCTGCCGACCTCCGGTGATGTGGTCTTACTCGGGCAGTCGTTATCGCAGCTGGATGAAGACCAGCGTGCTGCAGTCAGAGCCTCCGGTGTGAGCTTTGTGTTTCAGAATTTTCAGCTGCTGCCAGGCTTAACTGCGTTGGAAAATGTCATGCTGCCACTGGAAATCCGCAGTGAAAAAAATGCCCGTCAGCAGGCGGCGGAGCTGCTGCAGAAAGTGGGTCTGGGTGAGCGCCAGTTGCACTATCCGGCGCAGTTATCCGGTGGCGAGCAGCAAAGGGTAGCGATTGCCCGGGCGTTTGCCGGTCATCCCAGAATTCTGTTTGCCGATGAACCCACAGGCAATCTCGACAGCAATACCGGACGTCAGGTGGAAGACCTGTTGTTTGAGCTGAATAAGGCCCAGGGCACAACGCTGATTCTGGTCACCCACGATGACCGTCTGGCGGAACGCTGTCAGCGCTGTGTGCATATGCAGGGCGGCGTGCTTGAAGAACGCGCTGCTGATGCCAGCCACAGCCGTCCGGAGGAACGCCTGTGATCCTGCGTATGGCCAGCCGCCTGTTGTGGCGGGAAGCGCGCAGTGGTGAACTCAGTCTGATTCTTGCCGCTCTGCTGATTGCTGTGATCTCGACCACCGCCATCGCGCTGTTCAGTGCCCGCCTCGAACTGGCAATGGAAGCCAAATCCAACGATATGCTGGGTGCTGATCTGCGTCTGCAATCGACCTCTGAACCGGATCCGGCATGGCGCGAAGAGGCGCAGTCTCTGGGTCTGAATACCGCCCGGATTCTGACCTTCCCCTCGGTGGTGCTGTTTGGCGATGAGATGACGCTGGCGGCGGTTAAAGCCGTGGACGATGGTTATCCGTTACGCGGCACCCTGAAAGTAACTCAAGACGCACAACAGCCCGGACAGGCCATGAGTCATGGTCCGTTGCCTGGTGAGGTCTGGGTTGAACCCAGACTGCTGGCACTGCTGGGTGCGGCTGTTGGTGATCCACTGGAACTGGGCACATCGGTCTTCACGGTAAGCGGCATCATCACTGAAGAAAGTGACCGCGGAGGTAATTTCTATAATTTATCGCCGCGGCTGATGATGAACTGGCAGGATCTGGATGGCACCGGACTTACCGCGGCCGGCAGCCGTCTGCGCTGGCGGATTCTGGTCAGCGGGGATGCTGATGCGATAGAGCAGTGGCGTGGTTTCCGTGAGCTGCTGCCGAACCAGAAGTTTGAATCACTGGAAGACGGCAATCAGGCGGTGTCGCGCACGCTCGACCGCGCCAAACGCTACCTCGGCATCGCGGCGTTGCTGTCTGTGGTGCTGGCCAGTGTCGCGGTGGCGATCAGCGCCCGCCGTTATGCTTCGCGCCATTTTGATATCAGCGCGCTGATGCGCACTTTTGGTCTGGCCCAGCGACAGGTGTGGAGTATTTATGCCTGGCAGCTGGTGATGCTGGGCGTCTTCGCCACTGTTTTGGGGCTGTTACTGGCCGCGGGTCTGCAGACCCTGCTACTGCATTTACTGGCTGGTGTGGTGCCTGCGGATCTGCCACCTGCACCTCTTTCGGCCTGGCTGCTGGGCGCCAGCTCAGGTCTTATAACCCTGCTCGGATTTGCGTTGCCGTACATTATGCCGTTGGCGCGGGTGACGCCGCTCAGAGTGCTGCGCCGCGATCTTGAGCCTGTGCCTCTGGCCGGCTGGTTCGTCACCGTACTGGCATTGGCGGCGCTGACTCTGCTGCTGTATCTGTTTACTGACGATCTGCCCCTGACGCTGGGGATGATGGGCGGAGGCAGCGTATTGGTGCTGCTGATGCTGGTGCTGCTGGTGTTACTGATCCGTTTTCTGCAGCGTCGTTTTGCGCAGAAAACATTACCTCTGGTTGTGCGCTTCGCCTGGCAGCATATCAGCCGTAACAGCCGCCAGAGTGCCGGCCAGATTCTGGCGTTTGCGCTGACGCTGATGGTCATGGTGGTGATCGGTGGGCTGCGTACGGATCTGCTCGCCGACTGGCAGGCCAGCCTGCCGGAGAAAGCACCGAATGTCTTCGCGATTAATATTCAGAATTACGAAGTGGATGATTTCCGTGCCACGCTGGAGCAGAACGGACTGCAGCATGAAAAGCTTTATCCCATGGTGCCGGGACGTTTACTGACCATTAACGGTGTCAGTGTGCAGGAGCTGAATGTGGCCAAAGACCCGGCGATTAACCGCGATCTGGCGCTGACCGCCGATGCTGATTTGCCGGATTCCAACGAGATTGTTGAAGGCAGCTGGGACAGCCTGAACAACGGCACGATGGAAGTGTCGATGGAGCAGCGGCTGGCTGAACGCCTGGGCGTGGCCATGGGCGATAAACTCGGCTTCAATGCCGGTGGTCAGGCGTTTGAAGTCACCGTCAGCAGCATCCGCACCGTCGACTGGACGGCGATGACGCCAAACTTCTACATGATGTTCTCGCCGGATGTTCTCGCAGCGCTTCCGGCCAGCTACATCACAAGTTTCTATTTACCACCACAGCAGCAGGCATTGCTGACCGCCATGATCCGCGAATATCCGGGCGTGACGCTGCTCGATATTCAGGCCGTGCTGAGTCAGATTCAGACTCTGTTGCAGCAGGTCTCGCTGGCGGTTGAGGTGATTCTTATTTTCGTATTGGCGGCGGCATTGCTGGTAATGCTGTCCTCTCTGGTGGCGGCAATGCCGGAACGCCTGCGTGAAGGTGCTGTGGTGCGTACCCTGGGCGGGGATTCAGCCTTTCTGCGTCGCAGTCAGCTGACGGAATTTGCTCTGCTGGGCGGATTCTCCGCCTTGCTGGCACTGGCTGGCAGCGAGGCGGTGTGCTTCGCGCTGTATGCCGGTCTGTTGGATATTCCGTATTCCGGTCAGGGTTGGGTCTGGTTGTGGCTGCCATTTGCTGCCGCGGCCGGGCTGGCGCTCCCCGGTATGTGGCTGATGCGCCGTACAGTGAATGTTGCGCCGCTGAGTGTATTACGGGATTTATCTGATTAGTGTTACTCTATAACAATTCTTGCTGGAGTAACCCATGATACGTACGCATCTGATCACCGGATTTCTGGGGGTGGGTAAAACCACCGCCATTCTTAATCTCCTCAAACAAAAGCCAGAGGATGAAAAGTGGGCCGTACTGGTTAACGAGTTTGGCGAAGTCGGTGTTGATGGTGCAGTGCTGCAGAGTCAGGGCGCCGTGGTAAAAGANATTCCCGGCGGCTGTTTATGCTGTGTNTCCGGCCTGCCTTTTCAGATCGGCCTGAATATGTTGATCGCCAAAGAAAAACCGGANGTGCTGCTGATCGAGCCCACCGGCCTTGGCCATCCGCGCAATATTCTCGCCACCCTGAGCAANGAGCATTATCGCGANTTACTCAGNCCGGGCGCGAATNTCTGCATTCTGGATCCCCGCCACATCAGTGACAGCCGCTACACAGGTAANGATGTTTGGGTGGATCAGATTCAGCTGNCGGATGTNCTGGTGGCCAATAAAACCGATCTGGCTNCNGAAAAAGACCGTGCAGCGTTTGAGCANTTACTGGCGGACAGTCAGCCGGCAAAATCGGCCAGCGCCTGGACCCNGCAGGGNGAGATGGATATNCNGCTGTTGCAGTCTGNATATAATCCTCAACGTGTTGCTCAGCATCCCCATGCTCACGATCATCAGCATGCCAAAGACAGNCTGTCACCGCAGGTGGCACTGGCGGAAAANGAAGATATTTTATTATTGGAAAATTCTGGNCANGGGCACTTTTCNGTTGGTTGGTTAATTACGGACAANTGGGTNTTTTCGGCAGAAAAAATCCGCAGCTGGTTGGGTGGTCTGGATGTCGAGCGGGCAAAAGGTATTGTGATTACCGATGAGGGGCCACTGGTGATTAATATGCGTGACGGNGTNTTAACCGAAATGCCGACCCGCCAGCCGGATGAAAGCCGTATAGAGCTGATTGCNGCTGAGNNATTGGATGGCCATAACTTACAAAATCACTTGTTATTGATGCGGGTATAATAAACAATTCGNTTTTNCATATTCAGGGTGTGGCCATCTTATGCGTTGGTGGGCTTTATTGACNTTTCTTTTCAGTGTTCAGCTCTTTGCCGAGACACTGGATNTTGCTGCAGAAGATGCCTGGCCACCGTTTTCCGATGCCAGTGGTAATGGCTATTCGCGGCAATTAGCAGAAGCGGCCTTTAAATTATCCGGCATTACACTGAATGTGCAGACGGTTCCCTACGCCCGGGCNCTGAACATGACCAAAGGCGGCAGCGTTGACGCCTGCTGGAATGTGACCCGCCAGCCCAGCACAGAAGTNGATTATATCTTCGGCAGNGTGCCGTTATTTCAGGCCGCNGCGTCTTATTTNTATAAACGCGGNCAGGCAAGGGNTTTTCNTCGTCCGGAAGATATTCCCGATGGCACCCGGGTCGCGGTTATTAACGGCTACGAATATGGTCAGGAATTTGAGCACAATAAAAAGCGCTTTAAGTTGATTGAAGTGTCCAAACAAACTCAGATGCTGGCGCTGTTACTGAANGACAGGGTAGANGTNGCGATTATGTTTGATCANGTTTANGACTANATNATGTCCAGCCAGTTTCTCGATAAAANTGCTTACGAAAAAGGCTACACCAACCACATCAGCGANATTTANATTGCCTTCAGTCGCCAGAATGAATCGTCCAGCCGCTATGCAAAACTGCTGGATGAAGGTTTGCTGAAATTAAAAGAAAGTGGTGAGTACGATCGTATTATGAACTCAGCTCCGGTGATCTGANGCTGAGCAGATGTTCGCTGCGGATACTCATGGCGTCAGTAAGAGTTCTCTCCCCTTTGTCNGGTTTTTCCTGTTTACCTTTCCTTTGTCANTAAACTGCAACCGGTCTGTCACCNGAANTCANTCAANCNGTAANAAAAAATAAAATTATCTGTAACAAGTNCCGGGCTAAATGGCCCATTACAATAAAATGTATTGGGGATTTGTATGAAGATTTTATCTGCATCGGCAGGGATGCTCACCGCACTTTCAATANGTGTTTCAGCTCACGCCGATNTTGTGATTAANGAAGTGGATGCAGATCAGTCAGGGACTGATACCGCTGAATTTATCGAACTGTTTGATGGCGGTGATGGCAATACATCACTTGATGGCTACTCACTGGTATTTTTTAACGGCAGCAGCGATACAGCTTATGAAACGGTAGCGCTGACCGGCTACAGTACCGATGCNNACGGGTATTTCGTNGTGTGTGGTGATGCCAGTGATATCAGCGACAGTTGCGATTATACGCCGGGTGTCAGTATTCAGAACGGCGCTGATGCTGTGGCACTTTATCTGAATAATTCACCGGCAGCGGTGACCACAGAAGGTCTGGCAGATGCATTGGTATACGACACCAACGACGCTGATGATGCCGGCCTGCTGCCATTATTAAACAGTGGCCAGTCACAGGTGAATGAAGGCGGGTCGGGTAACAAAGATGGGCATTCCATGCAGCGTTGTGCCAATGGTTCCGGTGGTGCGCGCAATACCGATTCTTATACTCAGGCTGCTCCTACACCGGGTGCCGCAAACAACTGTGCTGCGCCTGTTGAGCTGGGCGCCTGTGGTGAAACAACGCAAAGCGCATATCATCTGATCAGTGCCGTGCAGGGCGAAATTACCGACATTAATAACGACCGCAGCCCACTGTATGGTGAAACTGTGATTGTCGAAGGTATTGTTACCATGGACAAGCAGGGCGGTAATCTGGCGAACGGTGACAGCTCTTATCAGTACAGCGGTTTCTGGCTGCAGGAAGAAGATGCCGANAGNGATAATAACCCGGCGACTTCTGAAGGTGTTTTTGTTTACAACTACGCAAACGCCGTAGCCGTAGGCGATAAAGTTCGTCTGATGGCCAGCGTCACTGAGTACAGTGGTGTTACGCAGTTAAATANCGTAGAGGATCTCAGNATTTGTTCNTCTGATAATGAACTGCCTGCNGTAACTCAGATCACACTGCCAGTCAGCNGNCTGGAAGAGTGGGAAGCGCTGGAAGGTATGCTGGTCAGCAATAATCAGAACCTGGTGGTCAGCGACCTNTACGGTACCGGTTATGGCTTCGGTAATTATGGTCAGTTCGTTGTTTCGTCAAAGCTGCATTTTCAGGGTACTGAAATTGCTGAACCCGGCANTGANGAAGCACTGAATGCTGTCATTAACCGCGCAATGGANGTGCTGTTAATTGATGACGGTGTGTCTGCAGCCTANCCTGACTTTATTCCTTTCCCGGATGACTCCGGNTTTTCTGCGGATAACCCGATGCGNATCGGTTATTCCGTGGTGGACGTTACCGGTGTGATGCACGCCTACTANGAAAACTACACCATTGTTCCCGATGAGCTGACCATTGACCCGACCAATCCNCGTACGGCTGAGCCTGTTATTGCTGCCGATGCTGATCTGGTGATCGTTGGTATGAACGTTCTGAANTACTTTAACGGTGATGGNGAAGGCGGTGGCTTCCCGACNTCNCGTGGTGCCGCTACCGCTGAAGCGTTTGAGATGCAGAGCGATAAAATCGTTGCAGCACTGGATGCTATGAACGCTGACATTATCGGTTTAATGGAAATCGAGAATGATGGTTTTGGCGAGCTGAGTGCAGTTCAGACGCTGGTCAACGAACTGAATGCCGTGCAGGCGAGCGGTGATGAGTACAGCATTGTTAACCCTGGCAGTGCGAATATCGGTACCGATGAAATCAGTGTGGGTCTGATTTACCGCGCTGATAAAGTATCGTTGGTGGGATCAGCTGTGGTTCTCGACAGTTCCAACTCACCATTGGATGAAGATGAAAATCCGCTGTTTATTGATAATAAAAACCGTCCGTCACTGATTCAGAGCTTCAGTGTTAACGACAGTGTATTTACCGTATCGGTTAACCATCTCAAGTCCAAAGGTTCAGCCTGTGACGAACCTGACGAAGGTTCTCTCGGACAGGGCAACTGCAATATCACCCGTACCAAAGCGGCTCAGGCGCTGGTGCAGTTTCTGGCAACCGATCCAACCGGTTCCGGCGCAGATGATTTCCTCATCCTGGGCGACCTGAATGCTTACAGCAAGGAAGATCCGATGCAGGTGTTCTATGATGCTGGCTTCACTAACCTGAAGTACACAGAGGCATCTACCGAAGAGCAGCCATATTCATACTCTTTCAGTGGNTTNCTTGGCAGTCTTGATCACGCACTGGCAACCAGTGGTCTGAGTGAGAAAGTGGTGAGCGTCGATGCCTGGCACATCAACTCAGTCGAAGACAGCCTGATGGATTATGAAACAGAAGAAAATGGCCAGAGCTACCGTTCAGTCGATAACTATGCTGCAGCGGATGCTTACCGTTCTTCCGATCACGATCCGATTGTTGTAGCACTTAAAATGGCGGCGGATACCAATCCTGCTCCGGTCGATCCTGCGCCTACCGAACCATCACCAACAGACCCATCGCCTGCAGAGCCGGGTGATGACCAGTCCGGCAACGATGATGCTGACGCAGGCGGCAGCAGTGATGGTGGTCCGTTCAATCCACTGTGGCTGTTACCGCTTGGTCTGATTGCGATGCAACGTCGTAAGATCTGACGCAGCAGCAATATCAGGGCTTCAGGAATACAGGATGCTCTGATATTCGGAGACGGAAAAGCCGGCGACTGCCCACTGCTGTCCCACAGTTTAAAACGGATTTTTTTATAAACGGCTTTTAATGCCGATAAGCCATATGCCTCCTGGGGG
>PAJK01000090.1 GCA_002706025.1 Oceanospirillaceae bacterium | reverse complement strand
TAGATAGATAGATAGATAGATAGATAGATAGATAGATAGATAGATAGATAGATAGATAGATAGATAGAAGCGCCACCTCATTCCCCTGCCTGAAGATCCGGCTTTACACTTCCCTACACGCCCGGCGCTCCTATTGGAGAATCAGGCAATACAGCCGGACGATCTATCTAAATCCACGGGACTTTTCTGGCGGATACTTAGACACAGGATTAGTTTTATCACACGCCCTTTTATGCCCACTACTTATATCCACTATGGGCGAAGTGTCAGGCAGGCACACAAGATCTGCCGGCACAGGGGCCGCAGCAGTCAGCGCAGACTGCTCTCTGTCATGGCAAGAAGACTCAGAGGAAGCAAGATGATCAAGGTCACCATCAATGATGCAGAACATTCGCTGGATGTTCCGGAAGACACCCCGATTCTGTGGGTGCTGCGGGACACTCTGAAACTCACCGGAACCCGTTTCAGCTGCGGCATGGCCCTGTGCGGTGCCTGCACAGTGCATGTAGACGGCAACCCGGTACGCTCCTGCTCTACCCCAATCTCATCCGTCGCCGGCAAACACATCACCACCATTGAAGCCATGAGTGCTGATCCTGTGGGTCAGAAAGTACAACAGGCGTGGATGGACGAAGCCGTCGCTCAATGCGGCTACTGCCAATCCGGCCAGGTGATGAGTGCAGTCGCTCTGCTGAAGCAGCATACCAATCCGACCGATGAACAGATCGATAGCCTTATGAGCGGCAATATCTGCCGTTGCGGCACCTACCCCCGTATCCGCAGCGCCATTCATCGCGCTGCCAGCAATCAGACCGCAGATATCGAAAGCAGCCTGTTTACGGAGGTTAAGACATGAACAGTAAAGTGACTCACGACAATCATCAGGCCTCTGAATTGGCAAACGGCGCAGAGAGCACAATGAACCAGGATCTGATGCTGGCCAATGTCAGCCGTCGCCGCTTTATGCAGGGAGCCGCGGCTGCCAGTGCATTTGTTCTGGCAGCCCGCTTCACTCCGGCCAGCGCAGAAGAGAAGAAACCGGCCTACGGTGCTGCCGCCATGCCCAATGGCTGGGCAGATAATCCGGATGTGTTTATCAGCATCGCCACCGACGGCACCGTCACACTGATCAACCACCGCGGAGAAATGGGTCAGGGCATCCGTACCAGCATCATTATGGTGATGGCTGATGAAATGGGTGCCGACTGGCAACAGGTCAAAGTTGAACAGGCCATCGCCAACGAAGAAAAATACGGCAACCAGAACACTGACGGTTCACGCTCCATGCGTCACTGGTTTGAGCCGATGCGCCGTGCCGGAGCGGGTGCACGCTACATGCTGGAACAGGCTGCAGCCAAACAGTGGAATGTTCCGGCCGCTGAATGTAAAACCGATGTTCATAAAATAGTTCACCAGCCAAGTGGACGTTCACTGTCATTTGGTGAACTGGCAGAAGCAGCCGCTGACATTGCCGTACCGCAACGCTCGCAGCTGACGCTGAAAAAGCCCGGCGAATGGCGCTACATTATGCAGAAGCCTGAACAGTTTCCGGCTGCCAACAAAAAGCAGCCACTGGCCATCGATGGTATGGACATCGTTACCGGTAAAGCTCAGTACGCCGCAGACGTGTATTGGGAAGATATGCTGTACGCCGCCATTGCCCGTCCGCCATCTTATGGCTCTGCGGTAAAATCTTTTGATGATAGCGCTGCTTTAAAAGTACCTGGCGTCGTGAAGGTTATTGAAATGCCAACCGCCAGCCAGCCATCAGCGTTTGCTCCGTTAGGCGGCGTTGCTGTTCTGGCGGAAAATACCTGGGCTGCAATTAAAGGCCGCAACGCACTGCAGATTAAATGGGACGATGTGCCGGCCGGGGCCAACGCTGCCTATGACTCAGTGAAGTACCGCAAATATCTGGAACAAACCGCAGAACAGCCGGGCCAGGTGGTACATAAAAAAGGCAGCATTAACCGCGCCCGTAAAGGTGCAGAACAGGGCCTCACCGTTAATTACTACGCCCCACACATGTCACAGGCTCCAATGGAACCCATGGCTGCCATCGTGCGTATTAATGGTGATAAAGCGGATGTCTGGACCTCAGTACAGAATCCCCAGGCTGCGCGTGACGGTGTAGCCGGTCGACTCGGACTGAAGCCTGAAGACGTGACCGTACAGTGCGGCCTGATGGGTGGTGGCTTCGGCCGTAAAGCCAAACCGGATTACGTGTTTGAAGCGGCGGATTTATCAAAAGCCATGGGTGGTCGTCCGGTGCTGGTACAGTGGACCCGTGAAGACGATCTGCAGAATGGTTTCTTCCATACAGTTGCGCTGGAACACATGAGTGCCTGGATGGATGGTGATGGCAAAGTCACTGGCTGGCTGCATCGCTCCGTATCACCAAGNATCAGCTCACTGTTTGCACCNAACGCTGAACACCTGTCACCACCNGAACTGGCGCAGGGTGTGCGTAATATGCCGTTCAATATTCCGGCNGTACAGCTGGAAACCGGTGCCGCCCCGGGACACGTGCGTATTGGCTGGTTCCGTTCGGTTTACAATATCCCGCACGCTTTCGCAGTACAGAGTTTTANTTCAGAGCTGGCGTANAAAGCGAAAAAAGATCANAAGGAATTCCTGCTCGANCTGGTGGGTCCGGCGAGACAGATTGATCCACGCAAACTGGATGAACCGTGGAACTACGGCGAAGATCCNNAGCTCTACCCTATCGATGCCGCGCGTTATCGCGGTGTGATCGAACGTGCCTGTAAAGAAGCCGGNTGGGGCAAGAAAATGCCNAAAGGCCGTGCGCTGGGTCTGGCTGCGCACAACAGCTTCGCATCCTATTGNGCGGTGGTTGTTGATGTCGAAGTGACCGATGCCGGTGAAGTNATTNTTCACCGNGCAGACATGGCCTTCGACTGTGGCCCGCAGATCAATCCGGACCGGGTAAAATCCCAGCTGGAAGGTGCCTGCGTCATGGGTNCCGGCATCGCACTGATGACAGAAATTACCGCCAAAGACGGACGTATTGAGCAAANCAATTTCCATCAGTATCTGGTGCCACGNATTCCACAGGCACCAAAAGAAATTCATGTGCATGCGGTGAATAACAATATTNATGTCCCANCTGGCGGTGTCGGTGAACCGGGTATGCCACCGGTCGCNCCGGCTATCTGCAATGCAATCTTTGCCGCCACCGGCAAACGCATCCGCAGTCTGCCAGTGGCGGATCAGTTAACCCGCAGTTAAAACCCGTAGTTAAAACCNACAGCCAGTCCCACGACNGGCCAAAGCATGCCCTTAAAAAGCATGCACTGAAAGGAAACGCTTAATGCAACACCTCGACGTTCAGNTCGCCGAACAGGCGCTGACATGGNTAAACGAAGGCGAAACCATCTGGTTCTGCACGGTGCTGTCGACATTTGGTTCCTCNCCGCGTGAGCCGGGATCAACCATGGTCGCCAAAGCCGATGGCAAGCATCTGGGCTCTCTTTCCGGCGGCTGCGTCGAGGACGATTTTCTCGAGCGNCTGCANCAGGGCGAATTTGCTCAGCGTGTGCGTCAGGAGCGCTACGGTGANGGTGATCAGTCTGATCGCCCACAAATTCAGTTGCCCTGCGGCGGATTGCTGGATGTATTAATCGAACAGCTGGCACCCNTGCCNGACAATATTCAGCACATGCAGCAGCTGCTCGACACATTAAAAGGCCAGCGCCAGATGATACGTTCTGTATCCCTGAGCGACGGCAGCCTGACACTGGATCACACCGACATTCAGAGTGGGCAACGTATTAAAACCATTGGCGACAGAATTACTATCCGNGTCGGTCCGGCGCAACGTCTTATTATTGCCGGGCTNTCCACTGTTTCGCGCTTTTGTGCGGAATACGCGGTATCTCTCGGCTATGACGTNATTGTCTGCGAACCACGCGAAGAGGAATTCCAGGATTTCTTCTGTGCCGGAGCAAANCTCGAAAAGACCATGCCTTCTTCGTTTATCCGCCGGGAAGGAAATGTTCACGCACAGACGGCGATTGTCGCCATGACCCACGATCCGCGCATTGATGATCTGGCCATGATCGAAGCGGTAAAAACCCCGGCGTTTTATATTGGCGTTATGGGATCACGTAAAACCTCCGANAAACGCGCTGAACGTCTGATGCGCTCCGGCGGCTTAAACGCAGAACAGATTGAACGCATTCATATGCCAATCGGCCTGTCGCTCGGCAGTAAAACGCCGGCNGAAATTGCACTTGCAGTGATGGCCGACGTACTGCGCTGTATGCGCGGCATTGAGCGNCATGACCTCTGATTCCAGNCTGCGANATGAAACCNNCAGATCAGCACNGGACGACNCANTCAATATCGTCCCCGGGCTGGTNATGGCCGCAGGATTTTCGACCCGCTTTGGTGATAAAGACAAACGTATCGCAGGGTTTNNGCAGAATGGCAGNAGNACTGGGTTACTGAGCACNACACTGAATAATGTACTGCCAGCATTTATTGATGCTGATGGTCAGTGCTGTCTGGCCGTTGTTCTCCGTCCGGAAGATTCTGCCGAAGCGCTGGGTGTTCCGCCACAGTGCAGAATTATTCATGCACCCAATGCNGCCNCNGGNCTCGGGGCCAGCATTGCCGATGCTCTGACAGTCATTGCGGAAAATAATTATTGGCCATCNGCTCACGCATTGGCATTAATACTGGGCGATATGCCTNAACTCCGGGCTGAAACAATCACCGNCCTGACACAGCAGATAAGTAAAAGCACCATAATNCGCCCGTACTTTAACGGAAAACCAGGGCACCCGGTATTATTTGGACGTACGTTCTGGACACAGCTAAGCAAAAATATCCATGGCGAAGGTGCACGACAGATTATTAAAAATAATCAGCAGGCATTTAAAGCTGTCGAGGTATCTGACCCTGGTGTTTTATTCGATATAGATACACCAGATCAGCTGNCCCGGGCATAACCATCAGGCCTTTCCATAGGACNTACCGTTATGCGCGCCAGAACAAATTCAGGCGTAATATATTGTCAGGATTTTTACAGTCAACGGATCAGTNTTTTCTGAAAGACTCCGGGAATTCAAAAGCTGTTTTACAGTACCAACTACANACACANTCAGTGCTTTAAAAAAATGGATTTATCTTNGCCTCAGCGGGTTTAAACCTGACCTGTCGCAAGAANATTCACGCGTAATAAANANAAATGGATTCATGAGCATTGGTCATAGCATCAACNTCGGGGATGTATTGATCCTGTCATACGAATCTGAAATTTTATATACGGTTAATTCAACACACGGNGTTCTTATGTCATTCGCAGCAGAATNTAAGCAGCAGCCTGAATCCATCAGCGACGTTATNCCTAAAAGCTTTTTTCGCCGNCTGTTCAGTACACTGTCACTAACAGCCGTTCTGGGCATGACTGCCGTCGCGCAGAATGCCAGCGCTGAAAGCNCACTGGAAAAAGTATCGCCGTCNCTGGCTCAGGCGGATGATGAGCTGGTTGGNAAAGAATTATGGCAGCGTAAGGGACTTTCCCCCCGTGACCGCAGCTTAGTGACCGTTGCAGCTCTGGTTGCCCGCAATCAGACCTTCCTGCTGCCACGCGAAGTNGAACGCGCCCTGGATAACGGGCTGAAACCGGCCGAGATCTCCGAACTGATCAATCACCTTGCCTANTANGCTGGCTGGGATAACGCTCTGGCCGCTGCCGACGTTACCGCAAANGTTTTCGCCAAAGCCAAAGTNGGTAAAAANGCTCTGCCANAAATTTCGCCCAAACTGCTGTCCTTTGACCAGAAAGCAGAAGATCAGCGTCAGAGCTTTGTATCCTCTACNTACGGTGAAGTATCTCAGGGTGTCGTGGATTACACCCAGAAGCAGCTTTTCCTGAACATGTGGCTGCGCCCGGGNCTGGCACCGCGTGACCGCAGTCTGGTGACNGTCAGTGCACTGGTCGCTTCCGGTNAGCCAGAGCAGATCGGATTCCATCTGAATAAAGCCATGGATAACGGNCTGACTCAGCAGGAAGCCGGCGAAGCGCTGACTCAACTGGCATTCTATGCCGGCTGGCCAAAAGTGTTCTCTGCTCTGCCAGTCGTCAAAGAAGTATTCGAAGGCCGTAAATAAAACACCGGNCAAACTCACNGCCGGTGCCGGTCATTNCCGGTACCGGCGGTAAACAGTACCCACGATAATTAAAGAAGACAGTAACGGAGCATAAAATTGGAAAAAGGCGGCGACANAATATCTTTTATCGGTGCGACNGCATCCCTGCTGATGGTGTATCTGGCCTCCGCTGCCCCCATTCCGCTCTACGGTATTTACCGCGCTGANGGTGCACTGACCTACACAGATTTATCNCTCAGCTCAGTTTTTTATTTTGCTGGTGCNGTNANTGCACTGGTTATTTTTGGCCGCTTATCCAANCATTTNGGNCGNAAGCNCGTGGCCNTTGTTTCTGTCATTCTGACAGCNCTGGCCTGCCTGTTATTTTTTAANGTCCACAGCGCGACACCGCTGCTGNTTGGTCGCTTACTGCAGGGNCTTTCCTGTGGCTTAGCCTCAACAGCACTGGCTTCCTGGGTTGTGGANTCTTCCGAATCAGTACCCGCCTGGCTGGCACCGGCTGTTCTCAGTACAGGACCNATGACCGGGTTAACCATCGGCGNCATCGGCTCCGGTATTCTGGTCGAATACGGNCCAATGCCNCGCCAGTTCACCTTTATGATTGTTATTGNNCTGCTGGTGTTNTGTGCNNTTCTCNTTCTGAANGGTAAAGAAACCATTAACGGTAAACCCGGCGCTCTGGCTTCACTTAAACCCNACATGTCGNTACCGGCNACAGCGCGCAAAGCATTTCCTCTGGCNGCGGTTACCTTNGTCTGCACCTGGTCATTGGGTGGATTTTTCCAGGCGTTCGGNCCNGCCATGGCCCGNGANCAACTTCATTCAANCAGCGCNTTAGCTGCCGCTCTGGTATTTGCCTCCATTATGGCGCCGGGCAGTATNGGTGCCTCACTGGCAGGACGCATGCATGCGGTAACAGCTCAGAAGCTGGGNATGCTGAGTTTTACCATCGCNGTAATGGTTTTATTGTGGACTCTNGACTTCGGCAACCTGACACTGTTTTTAATNGTTAGTGTCATTACCGGTATCGCTCAGGGTACGGTTCTGGCCGGCAGTATCCAGACCATGGTCGCCGATCTGTTGATTACCGAACGCGCCGGTGTGCTGTCCGTTATTTATGCGTCTTCCTATACCGGCGCTGCCATTCCTACTCTGGTGGCCGGGAAAATGTCGGAAGAATTCAGTCTGCTGCAGGTGGCTTCCGGTTACGGCGTAATGGCCATTCTCGGCTGCCTGGCAGTCTTTCTGGTGCCGGCACTGAGNCGTCGCGGAAAACCCCATGAAGTACATTAAGCCAGTTTTTACCGCCGGCATACTGTTGCTGGCCAATACCCTGACTTATGNCCAACCACAAAACCTCCNGGCAGAGAATGCNCCCGGAAACAAGGAGAACACCATGCAGATCACTATGGAAATTGACGGCGAAATCATTAATGCCAGTCTTGAAAATGGCAGCTCAGCCGCAGCCGATTTCTATGCCNTGCTGCCACTGACCCTGACCCTGACCCTGACCGATTACGCTTCNACTGAAAAAGTCAGCGATCTGCCAGGCAAATTATCTACCCNTACAGACCCGGCGGGCACCAGCGCAAAAGCCGGTGANATTACCTATTATGCCCCCTGGGGTAACNTGGCCATCTTTTATAAAAATTTTGGTCANGCCAATGGTCTGGTCAAACTCGGCACCATGGAATCCGGTGTTGATCTGCTGAAAAAGCANAAGGNAGCCTTTGAGGTTGTCATCAAAGCTGCCGATTGATTTAACCTTCCATCATTTTTTACAGAGCAGTGGTCGCATNATGNGCCACTGCCCTGANTGANTTAACCCTTCACTCACTCAATCTGGACATAACCGGAGTTAATTATGACCAAACTGAAAGCACTGATCCTTTCNACTGCACTGGCTGCNGTATCCGCCGGCGCCTTCGCTGATGGGATGGAAATCAGCAAAAATGGCAGCCGTGAAGTCATGAACGGACCTGCAGACAAATTCACCGGCGACGCCAAAGTGGAAATGCTGTTTGGCAACAANGAGCCTTTTATGGTGAACGGCGGTAAAGTCCGCTTNATGCCTGGTGCCCGCTCCAACTGGCATACACATCCGGCTGGTCAGGTTCTGATTGTTACCGACGGTCAGGGCTGGGTTCAGGAAGAAGGTAAACCNAAACANGTTATGAATCCTGGTGACGTTATCTGGTGTCCNCCAGGTGTAAAACACTGGCATGGTGGTACCGATAAAACATCGGTTACNCACATGGCTATCCAGCAGTTTAAAGACAAGAAAAATGTCGANTGGNTGGAGCCGGTAACTGACGNGCAGTATCTGGGTAAATAAGCCNCACNNCTGCTGCGCAGGCAGAAAATCTTTCACGATTCTGCCTGCGTTCCGCTATCACATCTCCCGCGCAAATCCNCCACCAGTAANCCGAAAGCACACTCNGNTACCTTCANCGGAAGANTCCTTATGAAAACACGTATTCTTGGACAGGGTCTGGAAGTTTCTGCCATGGCGCTTGGCTGTATGGGCTATGGCAAAAGCCGTGATATTCCCGACCGTAAACAGATGATTGAATTACTGCGCTATGCAACCNACAGNAGCGCAACGGATCAGGCAATCAACTTTATCGATACAGCNGAAGTCTATGGCCCATGGACCAATGAAGAAATGGTCGGAGAAGCGCTGCATAGCCGCCGTGGANAGATCATTCTGGCGACTAAGTTTGGCTGGAATATCGANCAGCGAACGGGCCAGCAACTGGCAGGACTCAACAGCCGCCCGGAGCAGATACGGCAATCACTCGAAGGCAGTCTGCGCCGCCTGAACACAGATTATATTGATCTTTACTACCAGCATAGGGTTGATCCTGATGTGCCNGTTGAGGAGGTAGCTGGTGTCGTCAAAGACCTGATTCAGGAAGGAAAAGTCCGTTGGTTTGGCATGTCTGAAGCCGGAGAAGAATCCATCCGTCGTGCCCATGCAGTNCAGCCACTGGCGGCGCTACAGAGCGAGTATTCACTGTGGACCCGTGAACCGGAGCAACAGATTNTACCTGTATTAGAAGAGCTGGGNATTGGNCTGGTGGCNTTCAGTCCTCTCGGCAAGGGGNTTCTGACCGGNAAAATTGATGACAANGTTCAGTTCACAGACAATGATCTGCGCTCAAAGATGCCNCGTTTCAGCTCTGCCTGTCGTAAAAANAATCAGGAAATTGTTCAACTGATAACAGANATTGCAGACCATCATAATGCCACCCCAGCACAGATTGCGCTTGCCTGGTTNCTGCAGAAAAAGCCCTGGATTATTCCGCTGTTCGGTACCCGCAGCATTGATCGCTTCAACGAAAACGTCACAGCATTAACGATTAGTTTGTCAGAAATGGAACTTAAGCAGATAGAAAATGCCGGATTTATTACAGCGGGTGATCGCTATCCGGAATATCTGATGAAACTTTCCGGTCGCTGATAGCTTCAGGCTCTTCTATAGCGACACCGCAAATTTACCGCAAAGAAAGGAAACCACTATGCCTCATGTAGATATTAAATATTTTCCCAGAGATCTGAGTGAAGAAGAAAAGCAGATCATTGCCGACAAAATATGTTCGGTACTTAAACAACACCTTCATGCCGATGAAGGCTCGATTTCGGTTGCTATGACCGAGGTGCCATCAGGCCTTTGGAAAGAAACGGTATACGATCGGGAAATTTCCCCAAAGCTGGATCAACTGGTGAAAAAGCCAGGTTACAGCTACTGACAAAGGTATGTCAGGGACAGGGATGTAGGGTAAGAGCGTGTCAGGTGCTTTTGTACCTGACACGCATGACCGCAGTGATCAGAGATAATACGGAATAATCATCAATCGGATGGCAGGTGCAGATCAAAGGCGTTGTCGTCGAACGCACGCTTAAGCCGGTTCAGGCCTTCTTTTACCCGCTCGCGATTGGTCGCCAGATTCATGCGGATAAAGGTATCCGTTTCATCTCCGTACATAGTCCCTTCGTTAAGCCAGAGGCTGTAATCGCGCTTCAGTATCTCTGTCACTTCTGAGGCAGGAATTGCCAACTCGCTGAAATCAATCCAGGCCAGATAGGTCGCTTCCAGCTGAGGCACTTTAAGCTGCGGCAGATGTGCCCCCAGAAACTGCTGAAGATATGCGAAATTCCCCGCGATGTATTCACACAGTTCATCCAGCCAAAGATCGCCTTCACTGTAGGCTGCAATTAAAGCTTCAGCAGCAAACGGGCTGATATCACAGACTTCATTAATATTAATCTGTTTATCGATGCGTTTACGCTTCTCTTCATCTGCCACCAGAATGTTCGAGACCTGAAGTCCAGCCAGATTAAACGCTTTGCTTGGCGACGAGCAGGTTACCGACATCTGCATAAATTCGCTGTTTAACGCAGCAAACGGAATATGCTGATAGCCCGGTTGAATCAGATCGCAATGGATTTCATCAGACAAAACAGTAACGTTATGCTTGAGACAGATATGACCAACCCGCTCCAGATCGTCAGCGTGCCAAGCACGCCCTACCGGATTATGCGGATTACATAAAAGCATCATGGTATTTTTCGGGTCTGCCGCTTTTTCTTCCAGATCGTCGAAGTCCATCAGATATTTACCATCTTCGTAGATCAGCGGACTGGAGATCTGACGACACTGGCTGTTACGGATAGAAGAGAAAAAGCAGTTGTACGCTGGTGTCTGCACAATCACCCCTTCTCCCGGTTCACACAGAGCCTGAATAATCGCTGACAACGCAGGTACGACACCTGTGGTATAGATCAGGTGTTCACGCGGAAAGACAAAACGGTGGCGACGCTTAAACCAGCCGGTAACTGCTTCATAATAAGCGTCCGGCGCACGGGGGTAACCAAATGCGCCGTGCAGTGCCCGATGCTGTATTGCCTTCAACACTGCTGGCGCAGTTTCAAAATCCATATCAGCTACCCACATGGGTAACATATCAGGATCACTGCTGCTGTCCCATTTATAGGAATTGGTATCGCGACGATTCAGCGGTTTATCAAAGTCGAAGGTGTTCATCGTTTCCTCTTATTTCCTGTCCCTGTTCGATGGTGCGTTTGCCTGTGTGCTGAATCAGGAGGGCGAAAAAATTCCCCCTGCTTCACAACACTGATGTGTGTCAGCCAGATCAGGCGGACACTTTTTCTTCAGTGCTGATTTTACAGGCACCTGGATTCACGCAGTTTTCATCAATGATCAATTCACCGATTTCCCGTGCATGAATACGACCACCTTTCGGGTTTTTAATACTGGTCACTGAACTGATAATATCAGCATCCAGTGTACTGTACTCAAAGCACAGGTCTGCGCTCTCTTCCATAATACAGTTTTCCATCACCAGATCCGTGGTATAACACAAAGCCTGCGTACCTTTGATGGTGCAGTTCACCAGGCGCAGATTTTTTGAATGCCAGCCAAGGTATTCGCCATCCAGCACAGAATCATAAACAGTAACATTCTCTGAACACCAGAAGGCATCTTTGGAATCCAGCCGGGAGTTACGTATGGTCACGTTACGTGCATCCTGAAAGCTGTAGTTACCCTGCATATCAACGTTTTCAACAAGGATGTCGCGGCCATTCATCATAAAGTAGTCGCCTCTACGGATGGTCACGTTACGCAACTCGACGTCACGGCAATTCCAGCAGGTTTCTTCAGCGTCCGACAGCACGACATGATCCAGATACAGGCCGTCCATTTCGCGGAACATTTTAGGCGCATCAACCTTAGTGTTGCGCATGCGAAGATTCTTTGTGTACCAGATAGCAGCACGGGCATAGACGGTAAAGAGGCAGTCTTCGATCAGCACATTTTCGTTGTGCCAGAACGGATATTTACCCATAAACTCGCAATGCGATGCTTCAATATCACTGCAGTGCTTGATCGCCGATTCGCCCGGGTAGAACTTAACCTGTTCAAATCGGGTATCTTTGGCGGCAAAGCAAGGGCGTTCACCTTCAAAGAAAGTATTCTTAATTTCTTTCATCGTTTTTTTCTGTTCCTGAAATATAAAAACTGATCCGGACTTATCCGGATCAGTACCTGTAACGTTATTGCTGCAGAGCAACAGCTCAGCTACCGCACGCTTAAACCGGTCTGAGAGAAAAAAGAACCCCTGTCCCGGGAACTGAATTTTTCCGGCCGACATGCAATCAGCGGCAGTCAACCTTTACCCGATCATTAGACGTCCGGGTCAGTTGTTAATAAATAGCGCCATGGTTATTGAATTAATCTGTTTTACTCATAACAGGCACTGATTGTTTTCATCTGCAAAGAATCGCACAACAAAGGCGCTATCTTCGTGCCTGCTCACAGAATTAAGACAGCGGGTTTTCTGCTTTCTGTTCCACACAACAAACTGTTGCATAAAGTGGATACTAACTTCCTGAATGAATCCGGCTTTTTTACGCCACAGCCTGTTGATAGCCACCATCCTGTATCACGCCTTATTAACCCTTCTTTTTAGCGAACCAACCCGGCATAATTCCGATGACATACACAAACATGATCCGAAGGGGGGCCAACTTTGAGGAAAGTTATGCTGTCAATCATCGTCATTATCCTTGCGCTGGCTGTCGGGATATTCTTCTACCTGAAAGCGCCAAAATTCGGACAACTGCCAGCAGGTAACGATCTGGCCAGAATTCAGCAATCAGCCAATTACGTTAACGGGCAGTTTCAGAACCTGATCGAAACGCCTATGTTTACAACCGATCAGTCGTTTCTGTCTGTGCTCTATCAAAACATGACCACCCGTACCGAACGTTTACAGCCTGAGCACAACATCCCCGCGGTAAAAACCGACCTGAAGGCAATTCCCCGTGATCAGGACACGGTTGTCTGGCTTGGCCATTCATCGTTTTTCATTCAGCTGCATGGTCAGCGCATTCTGCTGGATCCGGTTTTCAGTGATCACGCGGCGCCAGTGTCTTTTGCTATTCCGGCATTTAAAGGCACCAGCATTTATCATTCTGACGACATGCCAGGCATTGATGTCCTGCTTATTTCCCACGATCACTGGGATCACCTCGACTACCCCAGCATCATGGGCATGAAAAATAAAACAGCCCGCGTTATTACTGCACTGGGAACCGGTTCCTATTTCCGCGGCTGGGGATTCGACGCCAGTAAAGTTTCCGAGGGTGACTGGTACGACGAATTTCCGATCAGTTCAGATGTTACTGTTCACCTGGTACCGGCCCGCCATTACTCCGGACGCCTGCTGAAACGCAATCAAACGCTGTGGACCGGTTTTGTCATCGAAGCAGCAGATAAACGCATGCTGTTCGGCGGTGATTCCGGTTACGGTCCACATTTTTCTGAAATCGGCCAACGCTTTGATGGCTTTGACCTGGTCGCTCTCGACAGTGGCCAATACGATCAACGCTGGGCGTATATCCACATGACACCGGAAGAATCCATGCAGGCAGCGGAAGACCTCGGTGCCAAACAGTTTCTGCCCTGCCATATCGGTCGCTTTGCTCTGGCCAAACACGCCTGGGATGAACCCTTTAAACAATTAGCAGCGGCCGGCAAAGAACACAGCTTCCGCTTGCTGACACCACGTATCGGTGAAGCGGTTTATCCGTATCAGCAACCAGCACAGACCTTTTCGTTCTGGTGGCTTTAACCGGTGCCAGCATTCCATCATTTTACAATGACCGGCAGGTCATACCATATAAAAAGCCGCTGATGTTTTACGCGGCTTTTTTATGCGCAGATGATTTGCTGCGCGATTCTCTCAAAACTACCTTAAAACTACCTTCAGACTCTGCTCAGACTACCGTCAGACTGACTATCTTTCGCCTGGCTTCTGTCAGACCCGGCGCACGGTAACCGTCAGGCTGGCATCCAGTTTTGCAATGCGTTCCAGATATGCTTCGTCGACGTGACCAATAATCATCATGTCTTTATACACTGCGGATTCATCTTCGGCACTGAACAGGATACTGAAATAGCCCGCTCCATAACCTATGTCGCCATTACTCCAGCCATCACGCAGCTGGGAAGTATCACAGGGCAGATCATCTGCAGAACCACAATAGTCGTGCTCATAGCGGCTGACCCGTACGGTAAAAGGCAATTGTTCAGCAAACGCTGCCGCCGTCACTGTGTCGTTGAGAATTGCCGGAATCCCGATTGCACCTACTTCAATTACGACCGGAACAGTCATCTGCTTACCTCTAAGAATGTCTTTGTTCACTGTCATCCTGACATTATCTCCAGCACTCAGGCATACGGATTCCCAACCTCATCAGAATAGCGCCAGTGGCGCACGGAACGCTCACCCGATAAAGGAGAATTATTGCCTGATTCTTTAAATTTCAGACCGTCGGCATGACGGTTATGGGATAACAGTGCCAGATCAGCACAAAGCTGATCTGGCCTGCCTGAGACAGGACGAAATTATTTCAGCGTTGCTGAAAAGAAGTCTTCCAGTTTATCAAACGGAATTTTGTCTGTTTTATCGTACAGGTCCACGTGGTTGGAATCCGCTACCACAAACAGCTCTTTTGGTTCTGCCGCCTGGGCAAGAATATCCTCACTGTAAAACCGGGAGTGCGCTTCATCCCCCACCACCAGCAGGATTGGTCGTGGAGCAATCCACTGAATTTTATCGACCATAGGGAAGTTCATAAACGCCATGGCCGAAGATTGGGTGAACTGCGTAATGGCATTCGGATGATAGCCCCGGGGACGTGAGTAGAACTCACCGAATTCGCGGCCAATCGGATTGGTATCTTCATTGATTTCGTTTGGCGCACCACGATCGGTTAATTGCGGACGACCACTTTCAAAATCATCCCAACGCTGCTGAGCGATCGCATTAAGCATGGCTCTACGGGAATCAGCATCAGGGGACCCGGCGAAACCTTCAGCATGCATACGGGAAATATCATACATGCTTACTGTGGCCACGGAGTGGATACGGGGATCAACGGCTGCTGCAGTCAGTGCAAATGCACCCGAGCCACAGATGCCCAAAGCACCAATGCGTTTGCGGTCAAGGCCTTTTATCGTACCAAGAAAATCCACACCGGCGTGAAAATCTTCAACAAACATTTCCGGTGAAGACAGGCGTCTCGGCTCACCAGCGGAATCACCGTTGTAGGAAGGATCAAACGTCAGCACAGCAAAACCACGTTGTGCCAGCTCATTTGCATAGATGCCAGGCCCCTGCTCTTTTACCCCACCATAAGGCGCACCAATCACCAGCGATGGCAATGTTCTGCTGCCATCGAAATCAGCAGGCAGATACAGATCGCCCGCCAGGCGAATACCAAAACGGTTGGTGTAACTCACAGGTTTACGGGTAACACGGCCTCTGAGCGAAAAAATATAATTTCCCATCATGTTTCTCCTTTTTGCATATCGTTAACGACGCTATCTACAGCAGATCATCCACAGCAGATCGTTCACGGCTAACCGTCAGGCGTGCGTGAACACGACACAGGCAGTACACGATCAAAGGCTGTGATAAATGACGTCGTTTTAGTGGGAACAGATAACGGAAACAGGGCGGAAAACCGCCCTGTCATTTTGTAAGGATGAGAAATGTGACGATCAGCCTTTAACGACCGGACCCGCCAGATATTCTTCATCAGCTACTGGCTCAAGCCAGGTAACCGGACTGCCATCCACAGATTCCTGAATGGCAACATGCTGCATGTAGGTTGTGTCGGTGGCACCGTGCCAGTGACGACGGCCACAGTTACAGTAAATCAGATCGCCAGGACGGATTTCAGTACGTGGACCACCTTCACACTGAGTCCAGCCCACACCGTCAGTCACCAGCAGAACCTGACCCAGTGGGTGAGTGTGCCAGTTGGTACGTGCACCGGGTTCGAAATTCACAACCGCAACGCCAATACGGGATGGCTCTGGTGGGTTCATCATTTTGTCGATACGTACGGTACCGGTGAACCAGTCAGCTGGTCCTTTGATGGCTGGTGTAGAACCTGCGCGGATAATCTGCATGTCCTCGAAGGATTTATCTGTGTCGCTCATAACACGCTCCTTAAATCGGTTGAATATCGATATTTCTGTCTATGTTTTAACTCTAGCAAAGCTCTATTAGGTCGTGTGTAGGTAGAATCCTGAACTCAGTGTGAAGCAAATCTTAACAATGTCAGAACACAGTCTGGATGATCTCAGCACCTTTGTTACCGTCGCCCGGGAAGGCAACTTTACCCGTGCCGCAGCAAAGCTTGGCGTTTCTCCATCAGCGGTCAGTCAGACCATGCGTAATCTGGAAGAACGCATTGGCCTGCGCCTGCTGACCCGAACGACCCGCAGTGTTACGCGCACAGAAGCCGGTGAAAATCTGCTTCAGGAAATTGCGCCCCTGCTCGATCAGCTACAGTTAAATCTGACCGCGATAGCGGAACTCGGTTAACGGCCAAGCGGCAGCGTGCGTATTAATGCGGACGAATACGCCGTGCGCTACGTATTATGGCCAAAGCTTAAACCCGTATTAGATCAATACCCCGACATTACACTGGAGCTGACCACAGATTATAGTCTGGCGGATATTGTCTCCGAACGCTTTGATGCCGGTGTGCGTCTGGGCGGCATGATTGCAGCCGATATGATTGCGCTGCCAATTACCGGCCCGATGCGCATGGTGGTGGTTGCTTCGCCCGGATATCTGCAAAAATATGGTGCACCGGAAACACCACAGCAGCTTACCGATCATCGCTGTATTAATCTGCGTCTGCCAACTCATGGCGGGCTTTACGCGTGGGAGTTCAGTGATAACGGCCGGGAATTTCAGGTAAAAGTAAATGGTCCGTTAATTATGAACAGCGTCATTCAGATTCTTGATGCCACTCTGGCAGGAGCCGGTCTGGCGCAGGTACCAGACGGACTTGTACGGGATCATATTCAACAGGGGGAACTGGTGGAGGTACTGGCCAGATGGTCAGAGCCATTCCCTGGCTACCACCTGTATTATGCCAACCGCCGCCAACAGACGGCAGCATTCCGGGTAGTACTGGAGGCGTTACGCAGCTGAACATCGCCTCCATTTATTCAACGTTTGTTCCAGCCTGTGACTGAAGCTGAATCGATGGATTCCCGAATGCTTTTATCTTTAAACAACATGGCCAATACCGGCCGCAGTAAATCGGCTATTTTCGCCGATACCGTCATCTGCAAAGGAACGACCCTGAACGATTGACGCTTTTTCATCATCCGCACAGCCACCCGGACCACATCCTCACAGGAAATCATTTTCCATAACCCACCGCGGTTACCACCCCAGAGTTTACTGCCAGCAGAATCCTGCAGAGTATTTTCCATCATGGCAGTGCGGAAAAATGTCGGGTGAATAGTGCCAACACGCACACCGTATGAGCGCATTTCTAAACGAATACTGTTGCACATCGCCCAGACCGCCGCTTTGCTCGAAGTATAATGTGCCTGCAATGGCGAATGAAAAAATGACGCCATAGATGCCGTCGCCAACAGGTATCCTCTGCTCTTTTTAACATGCGGCGCTGCAGCATGAAACGTGCGCCAGACACCGGTTAAATTAATATCAATTACCCGTTCAAAAACATCCGGCTGCATCGTTTCCATGGGCGCAAACGCAGTAATACCTGCATTGGCGAACACAATATCAATGCCACCAAAATAGGCGGCGGCTTCATCCATGGCCTGTTGCAGATTTTCCATATTACGCACATCCACTACCCAGCTGCGCACATTATGAATATTACCCAGCACAGACATCTGTTGCGCCAGCGTCTCTTCATTCACATCCATTAATGCCAGCTTCGCGCCTTCCGCCAGACAGGCTTCAGCAACACCATTGCCAAGGCCTCCGGTCGAGCCGGTTATAACGATGACTTTATCTTTCAGACTTTGCATACGCTTTCCTTTTATTGTTATTCAGCAGTTATTGTGAAGTGGAATGTGGCTGCTCAAAAATGCCAGCTGGCGCTCAACGACCTGTTCAAATGCCGGGCCGCCGTAAATATCAAAATGTCCAAGATCCAGTTCCAGAATTTCTCCCAGCCGCGCCTGCTGAGCATAACGCCGGGTTTGCCGGGCCGGTGCCACGGAGTCTTTTTGACAGATGCAGAACAGCACCGGCACATGAATATCTTTTACTTTTCGCCCGGGGTAATAACGCAGAATATTCAGACCGATACGGGCCGCCACTTTATTAACAAACGACGACTGCTCAGGTACCAGCGCCAGATAACCTGGCATAGCATCTGCCGCGGTCATCAGACCGGCAGTAAAGGGACTGGAAGCCGTGTTCAGCAATAGCGGCTGCGCGCCAAACCAGCTGCCGGCAATATCCAGCAGACTGAGCAGGGTCACCTGCAGCGACGATACCGGATTCACTGCCAACACCGAGGCCAGTCCATCGGTGAACGGACACTGACTCATCACCGCCCGGACGCCACTGTCTTCCGCACTCAGGGTAAGGACATGGCCGCCACTGAAAGAACTGCCCCACAGAATCAGCTGGCGGCCATCAACACTGTCGAGAGTACGGGCAAAACCTATGGCTGCGCGCCAGTCATCCAGCTGCTTATCAATATCCAGCAATTGCCGTGGCTCACCGCCACTTTCGCCAAAATGGCGGTAATCAAATACCAGACAGGCATATCCGGCGGTACAGAAGCGTGTGGCGAAAGCATCCAGGCGCATGTCTTTTACGGCACCAAGGCCATGGGCCATAACAATCACTGGCGGCAGACGGCCAGAGACAGTATCTGGCGCAGGAGAGTAAAGCCAGGCGGCACAAGGGGTATCCGCCGAGCGGAATGTGAGATCGGTACGTGTAGTTGTAGGTGTAGGCATAATCACCCCGCATTCATGGTTTTTGTTGTTGTTTTACCATTCTTAAATTTGAATATACTCAAATTTTTAATACATTCAAATTTTAATTCTGCGTGTTAGAATTCCGCCATGAATGCAAAAAACACTGAACAGCGCCCGGGCAGGCGTAACAACAGCAAATCTTCCAGTACCCGCAGTACCATCATAGACAGTGCTGAAGCACTGGTGAACGAGCATGGCAGCGCCGCACTGACGCTGGATGCCCTGGCGGCCGTCTGTGGCGTGACCGTACAGACCATCTACAACCGGGTGGGAGGACGTTCAGCAATTCTGATCGCGGTTGCCGAAAAAGCGCTGGAAGAAAACCGTGCCTATATGAACGAGTCCTATAACCAGCCCGGCACTCCCCAACAGCGGTTACTGGCGGTGACTGCAGGCTATCTGAAGTTCGCCCGCGAAAAGCCCCACGCCTTTCGACTGATGGCCAATCCACCGGAAGATCCCAAAGCGCTGGCGCCAATTACCGAACTGGTCAGGAAGCACAACGGCCAGCTGGAACAGGTTATCCGTGATGGTATTGCTGAGGGGGTG
>PAJK01000089.1 GCA_002706025.1 Oceanospirillaceae bacterium | reverse complement strand
GCATCGCCGTTTTCGCCGCTGACGATGGTATAGGGGACCATGCCCTTATCTTTTTCCACCATGGGATCATCAGAACGACGGCCGATCAGACGCTTGATAGCAAACAGCGTGTTAGTCGGGTTAGTCACCGCCTGACGTTTTGCCGACTGACCTACCAGAGTTTCGTCGTCAGTGAACGCAATAATGGAAGGCGTAGTACGATCACCTTCAGAGTTTTCAACTACTTTGGTTTTGTCACCATCCAGAATCGCAACACAAGAGTTGGTGGTGCCCAGGTCGATACCAATTATCTTACCCATTTGTATGTCTCCGTTTTGGCAGCTTGCGCTGCGCTCAATCTGTAACTGTTTTTCAGCGTTGACTTCTATATAAGTCCGGCAAAGCTGCTTTCAAGGGCCTTAAACAAGAAAAATCAGGCGTTTTCGTCGATTTTTGCTGCGCCTTTGCTGACCATCACCATCGCCGGGCGTAACAGACGGCCCTGCAGGGTGTACCCTTTCTGCATCACAGCAATCACGGTGTTCGGATCAACATCCGGATTCTCAATCATGGACATCGCCTGATGCAGTTCCGGATTGAAGGTTTCACCCTGTGGATCAACCGCTTCCACCTTGAACTTGGACAGACCGGCAACCAGACCACTGAGGGTCATTTCAACACCTTCACGGATTGCTTTGGTGGCTTCGTCATCGCCCGCCGCTGCCGCCAGGGCACGCTCCAGGTTGTCGACCACGGTCAGCATCTCATTGGCGAATTTTTCAACGCCGAACTTGTGGGCTTTTTCCACATCCGCTTCGGCACGGCGACGAACATTCTGCATCTCAGCCTGAGTACGCAGCATCTGTTCTTTGAGGTCCGCAATTTCCTGCTGGGCTGCCGCCAGTGCATCAACACCCTCTGCTGCCGATTCGCCAGTGGATTCTTCGGCTTCAGGGGCTTGGTTTACCTGCTCTTCGTTCAGCTGCTCCTGCTGCTCTTCCTGAATCTTTTGCTCGTCCGACATTGTTTATCCTCTGTCACTGTTAATGGAACTGTCGCCTATATGGGTGAGGCTTTTACGAGATTCAAGGGCTGGTTAAAAAATAAACTTGACAGATTCCGACACTGTATATAAAAACACTGTATATATATTCAGATATGGAGCATCGTATGCTGGTTCATCTGTCGATTCATCAGTTTGCCCTGGTAGACCACCTGGAACTTGAGGTGCACGCCGGGATGTCCGTTATCACCGGGGAAACCGGTGCCGGTAAATCCATTCTATTGGATGCCCTGGGTCTGACTCTGGGCGATCGTGCCGATGCTGACTGCGTACGTCAGGGAGCCGACAAAGCCGAAATCGCTGCGACCTTCAGTATGAATCCTCAGGCCAGCCTGTGGCTGCAGCAACGTGATATCCCGGTGGATGACGACTGCATTATTCTGCGCCGCATCGTTTCCGCCGAGGGCCGTTCCCGTGGCTACATCAATGGCCGCCCGGCAGCAGCAGCGGATCTGAAAGACCTTGGTCAGTTACTGATCGAAATACACTCCCAGCACGCTCATCAGCGGCTGCTGCAGAAAGAAACACCGCGCCAGCTGGTCGACGCCTTTGGTGGCCTCAGCCTGCAGGTCAGCGAAGTGTCTCTGGTCTGGTCCGAATGGCAACAGCTGGCAAAGAAACTGGCAACACTCAAAGAAGAAAGCGCTGAAGTAAAATCCCAGCGCCAGCTGCTCACCTATCAGGTCGAAGAACTGCGTGAACTCAGCCCCGGAGAGGAAGAGATTCCGGAGCTTGAGAGTGAACAGAAACGTCTGTCCAACGCCGAAGGCATGCTGCTCAGCGGTCAGTACGCTCTGGCCGCCTGCTACGGTGATGACAACGGAGAACTGGCCGCCGTACAACTGGCTCAGCAGGCGATTGCACGCCTCAATGAAATCGACGATCAGCACCCGCTGCTCAATGAGGCCCGTGATCTGCTGGTGCAGGCTCAGATTCAGCTGGATGAAGCCGGACGCTCACTGCAGCATTATCTGGATCTGGTGGACATCAATCCGCACCGTTTACAACAGGTAGAAAGCCGCCTTTCTGACCTCTACCGCGTTGCCCGCAAACATCAGATTCAGCCGGAGCAACTGTATAACTATTGGCAGGAACAGGAAGCGGCGCTGGCCGAACTTAATCTCAGTGACGACGATCTGGCGGAGATGGAACAGCAGGCCGCAGCGCTGGAACGCGAATACCGTCAGCTGGCTGCAACACTGAGCGAATCCCGTCGTGAAGCCGCAGCGCGCATGGATGCTGAAGTCGAAGCACACTTTGAAGCACTGGCACTGGGCAGAGCGAAGTTTGTAACCCATTTCGACGCCGTGGACGAAGGCAGTGCCAGCCGTCATGGTATCGACCGTATCAGCTTCAATGTACAGACCAACCCCGGCATGCCGGCCGGAGCACTGGCGAAAGTCGCCTCAGGTGGTGAACTGGCGCGCATCAGCCTGGCAATTCAGGTGGTGACAGCCGCCGTGAGTGACATCCCGAGCCTGATCTTTGATGAAGTGGATGTGGGTATTGGCGGCGGTACGGCTGAGCGGGTTGGCCGCCTGCTGCGCTCACTGGGTAAAGATGGTCAGGTCTTATGTGTGACTCACCAGCCACAGGTCGCAGCTCAGGCCAATCAGCATTATCAGGTGAGTAAAATCAGCGGCGATACAGCGACCCACACGCAACTGCGTAAACTTAACAGCAAGCAGCGCTCTGAAGAGATCGCCCGCATGCTGGGTGGTGTCGACATTACACGCCAGACGCTGGCACACGCCGAAGAAATGCTGGCACTGGTTAAGTAAACGCCCTGCAAAACAGGGCCTCTGGCCAGGGCTGTGCGTTCGCTCTGTGTGAATCGCAGGCACAAAAAAGCAGCCATCCGGCTGCTTTTTCTTTGCTTATCATCCGGCACTGCGGCCAGCGACAATCAGTGCTTCTTACGTACGTACAGCACCAGACTGTGATCGACCAGATCAAAACCGTGTTCTTCAGCAATCACGTGCTGCAGTTTTTCGATCTGTTCGTTGGTGAACTCAATCACGGTACCATCTTCCACGTTCACCATGTGGTCGTGATGCTCACCACGGGCCAGTTCGAACACAGAATGGCCACCATCAAAGTTATGGCGGGTTACCAGACCAGCGCTCTCAAACTGGGTCAGAACCCGGTATACCGTCGCCAGGCCTACATCTTCACCAGCCTCAATCAGAGACTTGTATACGTCTTCAGCGCTCATATGGGCATCAGGATTGGTTTCCAGAATGCTCAGGATCTTCACCCGTGGCAGAGTGACTTTTAATCCTACTTTGCGCAGTTCCACGTTCTGATCGGACATGGTTTTCCTCTAATATTTCACAGCAACTTGTTTAATCGGGTATTATCCCTGCTCCATGCGCCAACGCAACTTACGAGACAGCACTTTGATTAAGAGAGCGACAATTCTGATTGTTTCACTCGGCATTGCAACCCTTTACGGTTGTGTCTTCCCGGGGGTCTACAAACTCAACGTCCAGCAGGGCAACATCGTTACCGCCGACATGCTGGCCCAGCTCAAACCCGGCATGAACCAGCGCCAGGTCACCTACATTATGGGGAAACCCGTGCTGGAAAACCCGTTTTCCCAGAACCGATGGGATTATATTTATACATTAGAGAAGCGAGATGAAATAGTAAAAAACTATAAGATCAGTCTTTTCTTCAACGAAGCGGGCCAATACGTCCGTTACGAAGGCGAACTGCCGAATGATGAGTTCAGTGAAGAGAATCAGATGAACTCCATTCCAAAAGAAGAATCCTCGCCGAACACCATCCAGACCGACATGCCTGGCAGCTGAGCCAGCGGTTTTTCAGGATCTGAACGGCGAACATTAAAAATGCCCGCAGCAGCGATACTGGCGGGCATTTTTATAGGTGCTGTTACGCAAGCTGGATTATTTGCCTTTAGCCGCCCGGTTAGCTCGGGCCTGCTTCGGATCAATAATGAGCGGGCGATAGATCTCCACCCGGTCGCCTTCGCGCAGAACATCTGTCTCCGGCGTACGCGTTGCCTTCCCGAAGATACCAAACTTAGCCTCAGCCAGATCCAGTTCCGGAAATTCCCGCTCAATGCCCGACTGCTTCACAGCCTCCAGCATTGTTGTGCCCGCTTCGACATCCACCGCAAGGATTTTCTGCTTTTCAGGCAGCGCGTAGGCTACCTCTACCCGGATTTTGTCAGCCATAAACTTCTTTTGCCCGTTTAACAAAGGCATCCACCATGGTGTTGGCTACCTGTTTAAAAACCATTCCCAGAGCCGCTCCTGCCAGCAGCCCTCCGACATCAAATTCCATATCCAGCGACACTTTGCAGGCATCGTCAGACAAAGGCTGAAAGCGCCAGATACCTTCAAATTTACTGAAAGGACCATCCAGCAGGCGCATTTCCATCCGCTCCGGACGGTACAAATCATTATGTGTGCTGAAGCTCTGATTCACCCCCGCTTTGGAAATGGTCAGTGTTGCTTCGATAAAGTCATCACCCTCTGCAATCACTTGCGTGGCTTTGCAGCCATTGAGGAATTCAGGGTAACGACGCACATCGTTAATCAGTTCAAACATCTGCTCCGCACTGTACATCACCAGTGCGCTGCGGCTAATAGTCGTCATCTGTAATCAGAGAAGCCCATTGATAAAAATAAACAGAATGGCCAGCGGCGACAGGAAACGTAACATAAAGCGCCAGACGTTATACACCGTCTCGTCCGCCTGCAATTCATTCGCGCTGTCTTCCCGGCGCATCAGCCAGCCTACAAATACAGCAATGGCCAGACCACCCAGAGGCAGCAGGATATTGGCTGTCAGGAAATCGAGTATATCAAAAAACGTCTTACCGCTGATGGCTCTCTCCGTTCCTTCTGCCAGAGGCACAGCCTTCAGATCGGTAGTATTGGCATATAAATGGAAACTGGACGACAGCGTCTTCGCCGATACTTCACCGGAGACAGGGTCAGTAACGGATTCAGAGATGGTCTCGGTCACGAAGAACTGTTTATCTCCCCATTCGTTAAACGACAACACAGTACCCACCCCGAGAACCCAGGCCAGCACGCACACCATAATGGTGGCTGTGCCCCGTTTGATGCCCTTCTCCACCGCCCAGGCCACGGCAGGCTCTGCAATGGAAATAGCAGAACTCCAGGCAGCAATCGCAACCAGAACAAAGAAAGCGGTTCCGATCCATGCGCCACCCGGCAGCGCGCCAAAGGCAATTGGCAGAGTCTGAAACATTAAGCCTGGTCCGGCGGCTGGCTCCATGCCATGAGAAAAAACGATCGGGAAAATAATCAGACCGGCGACCAGCGCCACCAGAGTGTCCAGAAACGCGACGGTAAAAATAGTTTTCGTCAGCGAAGCCTCAGACGGCATATAAGCGCCATAGGCCATGATCGCACCCATACCGAGGCTCAGAGTAAAGAAGGAATGACCAAGAGCAACGACGATGCTTTCCGTGGTCAGTTTGCTGAAATCAAACGAGAACATAAAATTCCAGCCCTGACCAAAGCCCGGCGTGGTGATGGCATAGCCCAGCAGCAGAATCAGCATCACGAACAACAGCGGCATCATCAGACGCACGCCGTCTTCCAGGCCATGTTTCACACCACGGGCAATAACAAAGCCCGTCATAATCATAAAGATGGTGTGCAATCCAAGCAGAACCCAGGGACTGCCAAGCAGATTACCAAAGGTTTCCCCGGCCACCGTTGCGTCGGCGCCGTTAAAAGTACCACTGGCCATTTCACCGATATAGGCCAGCGTCCAGCCAGCGATGACACTGTAAAACGACAGAATAAAGAAACCGGACACTGCACCCATCCAGCCAATGCCTGAGAAGAAACGCGGAGCATTCTGACGCCGGGCTTCCGCCTGCATGGTATGAATCGGGCTCATGCGTCCGCGACGGCCAAGCAGCACTTCGGCAATCATCACCGGTATGCCGGCCACCAGAATGCACAAAAGATAGACAAGCACAAACGCCCCACCACCGTTCTCACCGGTGATGTAAGGGAACTTCCAGATGTTTCCCAGTCCAACTGCAGAGCCCGTCGCTGCGAGAATGAAAGTCCAGCGGCTGCCCCATGTGCCGTGCATACCTCGTTTAATATCTGTCATCGTGTCCTGACCCCTGATCTGATAAGGGTATTGTGAGTAATTTAAAGTGCGCTCTCAACCCGCCAACGCAAGCCATAGTGCCTTTTCGGCCATTGCTCAGGTATAATGCTGTCTATGAGTAAAAAGAAATCCAAAGCCCCCAGCGGTACCATTGCGCTCAACAAAAAAGCGCGCCACGACTACTTTCTGGAAGACAAAACAGAAGCCGGACTGGCTCTGACCGGTTGGGAAGTAAAATCCCTGCGCGCCGGCAAATGCCAGCTGCTGGACTCCTACATCGATTTCCACAAAGGTGAAGCCTACCTGACCGGCGCATTAATTACGCCGCTCGCCCAGGCTTCTACCCATCTGGTTACCGAACCGCGCCGTGCCCGCAAACTGCTGCTGCACAAACGGGAACTGGAGCGGATTGAACAGAAGATTCAGGCCAAAGGCTATACCTGTGTATGTACTGCCCTTTACTGGAAAGGTCCGTACGTAAAAGCCGAAATCGCCCTGGCCAAAGGTAAGCAAAGCCATGACAAACGCGATACCGCCAAAGACCGTGACTGGGCTAAACAAAAAGAACGGGTGATGAAGCATTCTGTACGCTGAAACCTGGCTCACAGTGTGTTAAACTTACTCCGTTGTACTGGTTGACACCTCATGGGCTTGAAAAAGCTTTGAGCAGCAACCATATAGTCTGAAGCTGGATGACAACCAGCCAGACCAAACGCCTTAGCGCGTATGAACGAAGAATTCGGGGATGATCAGGATTCGACGCTGATTACAAAGCTATGGGTGCATGCCGAGAGTGTATAGCGATCTCGTAAATCAACGTTATACAAAGTTATAGTCGCAAACGACGAAACTTACGCACTAGCGGCTTAAGCCCGCTTACCTCTGAACTCGGGTGCCTGTGGCCGGGGGACGAGGGCTCAGTCTTACAGGCTCGCCTGGATGCTTCGCTCGGAGCTGAATGGTCAAAACTTAATCGAGCTCGTTCCGAACACCCTGCCCCTCGGGTCGTGACGAACTAAAACAATAGAGAAGGCTAAGCATGTAGATCCTCTAGTGGAGGATTGGCGGACGCGGGTTCAAATCCCGCCATCTCCACCAATACAAAACCCCTGATGCTCGCATCAGGGGTTTTTTATTGGCCGCAGAAAAGTGATTCTGAACTCTCATAGTTGCGGGTTCAGTCGAGCNTGCGAGACAACAGCGGAGGAACGACGCTGATCAATCCCGCCCACAAANAAAAAGGCTCTGACCGTATTTTGGTNAGGGCCTTTTTTGTTTTAACCGATGATGTGATTCTGAACTCTCATAGTACCGGGTTCCTCAGATTGCCGGGAGCAATCTGCACCGCCGCAGGCGCCCGCAGGGGATGGGCCATGGATGGCCCGGAGTACAATCCCGCCATCTGTATTTATTGGCCGAAGGAAGTGATTCTGAACTCTCATAGTTCCGGGTTCACAAAACGGCAGGATTCCTGTTTTGCACTGCATCGCAGCCCACAGGGTGAGGCACATGGACGTGCCGAATGAGTCAGCCCGCGAGCCCTTTAGACAACAGCGGAGGAACGACGCTGGTCAATCCCGCCCGCAAATAAAAAGGCCCTGACCGTATTTTGGTCAGGGCCTTTTTTGTTTTAACCGATGATGTGATTCTGAACCCTCATAGTTTCGGGTTCCTCAGATTGCCGGGAGCAATCTGTACCGCCGCAGGCGCCCGTAGGGGATGGGCCATGGATGGCCCGGAGTACAATCCCGTCATCAGTCTCTGTTGGCTGATAATCCAACTTATGAGTCTCACCATAACAGGTTCAACCAAACCCTTATTTCATACTCTGTCAGCTTAGTGTGGGCAGAAGACCTCTCAGAACTACTTTCCCATACCACTCAAACACACTATTTTTATAGAGCAAGAACTGAACTTTTGCTTCGAATCCGACACTGGCTTTGATACTGAAGCAAAGCCTAAAACGTCCTATTCTGCCTGCGAATAGATACCGCAAAAGCAAGCACTCATATAGTTAGCACCTTTTCACGACGCAATACTTCCAAGAACGATTCCGTGTCACGAATTTTCAACTCAACCTTCATAAAATCAGCGATCAGGTTTACATTCGATGTAACATCAAGATCGGATGTAATTCCATCTTCCAGGTCGCCACAAAGCTTATTAAAAGTTAATTTTTGTTCAACCAGCGCCTGAACCGACGCTGCACTAAAGGCATCGGTATTGCGCTTAATCTGAGCAATACGCTCCTGAAAAACTTCCGCCACAAGCTTAGATCGCTTTTCATATTTAACAGAAAAAAAGTCTATTTTATCTATTAAATAGACAAGCAATGTAGAAGCAACACCACTGGCAATGATGACAAATATTTCATTAAACGGGTCTGGGACAATCTTAGTAATCACTTCAGAGAAGTACATCACTACAAAAGTACTGACGGTTGATGCCAAAAGCTTAGTGATCGCGTCCGCCTTTTCTGAAGATGACATGGAATCAGACTTAGAACAGATTATTTTTATTGAAGATATTATCGCAGAAAACCCTTCCGAGATGATTCTCATGACACTCTTAAACATACCCGTAACCAACCCGAGAATGCCTTCAATGAGAACTTTAAACAGATTCTGAAAGAAATCCTTTACAGACCCATGCAATGTAGGAATAACAACATCTTTCAAATAAGCAGAAACCCGACCAAAACGTATTTTTACCGCATCATTAAAACGAGCAACATTGACCCCTTTTTCAAAGCCATTTTCAATGGAATCCGATAACTCGTGAAATAAGGGTTTAATCATCTCGATGATTGCTGTACCCAGGAGCTGGTAGCCACCTTGCTCTAAAGCCTGCCCACCCGCTTTCAATGCAATGGCCTTTTTGTTGTTTTTTAAATTCCCTAAAGCACTATCCTGAGCACTCCCAAGAACCTTTCCCGCTGACTCTTTTTCAGCTGCGATACCATTTTCAAGGGTTTTATCTGAAACGCCCTCCAATTTCTTCAAATCATTTTTTTCTTTTTGGGACATTTTCCCACCGGAATCGCGCTTAGCCTGCAGTGTTTTCTTCCTGTCAAACAAGTCCCGAAAGGAGCCCGCTCCCTTCATGCGATTGAGCTCATTACTTATTTCGATAAGATTAAAATCTCCGTCAGTAACAGCTGCTATATCTCTATCTGTCAGATAAACATTTTTCGCATACTGATCATTAATCTGCTTAACAGGGATGACATGGTCAGTATCTGCGGACAACTTTGATTCACCCGCATCCCTGGCCTGCTGCTGATGCCGATACAATATGACCCTTTCACCATCATCCTTCACTTCAATACCGCTCTCTACCCTACCATTGCTGTCGGATTTTTTATCTTTTCTTTTCTCTAAATTCCTTCCATCGGTCATGGTTGCCCGAACACTCTTATTATAATCTCTTGGAGTCCTCATTCCCTCCAACTGCTGCTTATTTGATAATGTTTTAGCATTCACTTCGGCGATAGAATAATCAAAGCCTTTAATTTCATTCCAAACCCGGGAAGCTGTCAACCCTGTACGATTCAACCCTAACTTCTTATGGGAAATAATACCGTCAAGCACATTCATACCCACCGGAGCAACCAACTCATCTATCAAGCCAGATTTACTATCAAAGTGCTTATATATTTCATCTAAAACATTAATAGAACTTTTTTTCTCAAAAAGCTCAGACTCAATCAACACCTTGCTCGCCTGCAATGGCGACGCCTGGCTTAACTTGGCAATAAGCTCTTCTGCTGAAAATGGCTTTTGTTGAAATTTATCATCCATGGAAAATACCTATGCAGCCTGAATAGTGGCCGTATGCCTGGAAAATGTATCTATTGCGGCCAAATCATGTTCGATCAGCTCACCTGATTCCGATATATACCCCATCGAACTCATTTCTTTCATGACAACAGAAAGATTAAACAAGGCATGAAAATCTTCAATATGCCGAATCGGCATCATACGAAAACCCAACTTATCAAAGCTTGACTGGCCAGCCCGAATAATTCGTTGACTGTTAACTCCAAATTCAAACCTCTGAAGTAAGGTCACATAGTTAGCAACAATACTCTCAAAGTAGATAACAACATTCGACAAGGACAATACAACTTGCTCAGCTTTCGTTATACGAGATTCCATTTTTGCAATCTCCTCGTTAACCCGCTGCTCTTCATCCTTAACCTGCTGCAAAGATTGTTTGGCCTTTTTTCTCGAATAAAAACCAAGAGTCAGTATTGAATACGCCGCCTGCCCGAATGACATATCATTAAAATCAATTTCAAATAGCGCCGCTCTGGACTGTACGACTTCAAACTCCTTACAATCAAAGATGTCTTCTGCCAAAAATTCCTTGAAGTACTTCCCCTCAACCTCAACCCGGTGCAATCTGTTTGCGACATCTAAAAACTTTCTGAATAATTCCGTATAAATTCGTTCTTTAAACTTATTAACTCTTTGCAGGTGATCCCGGATCTCATTCGATCTTTCACTAATCTTAATCTCATACCGTCGTCTGGCATATTTAAAACGGCTTTCAATTTTTTCGTATAGTCGTTCTGCCTCATCAAAGTATTTCTTACCACTAATGGAGGAATATACTTTCGAACCACCCGATTTAACTTTGTCACTTACTACTTTTACACCTTCAACAACCGCACCACCAACAGAACTGACAGTATCCTTTACCATAGATACTCCAGCTTTCACTGCATTCCACAGACCAAGCATATCAAGCTCCTATAATCCGGTATCCTTCCTGGACAATATCATTCATCCCTTGAACCCAGCGTTCCATCCGTGCAATCTCATACCCTTCGAGATCGAACGCCGTGCATAGCTGATCAACAAGATGTCGCTCTTCGGAACATATTTCACCGTCAGCTAACAAAATACCAAGGAGTTCAACCATAACAATTTTCCGGATCGACAAGTCCCGTCCGGACAAAGATATAATTGCATTATTCAAAGCTTCATCTGTTACTTCAGGGTCGTACCCCAGCTTGTCACATTCATGCTGAAATGATGTATAGATAGCCATTTCTTCATCCTTATACTCTCCATTCAAACTCATTGAATGCTTTGCCAGAATAAGAAAATTTTCTTTAGAGATTTCTAATAGTTGATTCAAAAACATGTCTGTTCCTTTATTTTATAGACTCTATTTCGCCAGATTCGTCGTATTCATACACAGTTTTACCGACGTCAGGACCGGTAAGATCTTCCATTGAGGCGAGCCTTCCATCCTGGTAGTGCCCAACATACTCCAGTCTATCGTCTCGATATGTCTCTGACCGGAACAAAGCTCCGTCTCTGTACTCATTTTTAGTTACCTGACCTGTGAGCTTATCCTCCAGCCGCGTCAACTGGCAGGAGTCAAAAATCTTAAGGAAAGAGCTATCTTCTATTACCAAATGACCACTGTCGTAAAGATTCTTATTTTCAAAGATAGAGTTGGATACTCTCATCAAACTAATCACATCAGCTAAACGATCTTCCGAGCCCTGAACATAATCATAGATTTCCTGCTGTGCGGAGTTGACAAGTTCGTTAATTTTTCCTGTCTGAATGTCAGTAGTTTTGCCAAAATAATCAGATAATTCTGATTCAACAGATCTCAGCGCATCCAAATTTGATTTCTCAATATTCAAGGTAGTTTCCGTTACCCTCTCCGATTGAGTCATTATGGTGCTTTCAATTCCGGATATCCCATGAAGCACCTTTTCACCAACACGATCGACAATACCTTTTGTATATGCAGCGTTATGTTTGACAGTTTCCTGAATCTTTTTTAGTTCATCTCTGACTGTTTCAGTCAACAGAGATATTGTCTCATTAGCTTCCGTAAATAACTTCTCAGTACTGCTATTTGATTTATTTACAACGTCAAGAACTTCCGTTTGATTAATCCTTGCATGATCCAGAATGACTTTAATATCTTCAGACAATTTATCCTGGCAATTCTGAGCTACTTTATGAATATTTTGTGACAATGATTCATTCAATAGATCAAATAGACTCTGCGTAGCCAGTTGTGCATCCGATATTTTCTTCTCAATCAGTCTTGCCTGACGTTGATTCTGGTAAAAAATAAAACCAAGCATAAGAATGAGAAAACAAAACGATACAAAAACCACAACAGGATCACCCATAAACTCCATATTACTGCTTTCCCTTAAATTATTGACTGTTCTTTAAGTCTATGATTTTGATTTCAGACATTCAATTACTGTATTTTTAAACATGTAAGAATGGCTTACACATTAAAGCGGAACACTAAGATCAGTAGATTATTAGTTAACACAAGATAAACTTAAAAGCATCCTGATCTAACTGCTCCTTTACCTTTTGCCACTTTGGCATCACCTGGCTCATAAGTCGGTAAAACCGTTCACTGTGATTATGTTCAGCAATATGGCAAAGCTCGTGCAGAATTACATAGTCGATACATTCACGGGGGGCTTTAACGAGATGAGGGTTCAGAGTGATCCGGCCTTTAGGAGAACAACTACCCCATTGAGTTTGCATAGTCAGTATGCGCAGTGATGGTCGCTCTTCTACCCAAAGGGCATGTTCCAGCATAGCTTCGAGCCGATTTACGAAGGTCTCCCTGGCCCGTGCTTTGTACCAGTCAGCCAATAGCTCTTTGACCTTTTCAGTGTTATTGCTGCGTACTGAAGTTTCCAGCTTTCCACGCAAAAGCTTCACTTCCTGTTTGTGACCGGGAGCTTCTATCACCTTTAACATATACTGCTTGCCGAGATAGTAATGACTTTCTCCGCTGATATATTTACGGGGCACCAGGTGCTCATTTTGTTTACGAAATTCGCGAAGCTGCTGGTAAATCCAGCGGGCTCGCTGTTTTACCGCCTGCAACACCGCCTGATCATCAGTATCTGCAGGGGCCGCAACCACAACACGGCAATCAGGGTGAACCCGAATCTGCACCCGGTCTGTCACTTTGGCGCGGTCTTCGCGGCAAACCTGAATGCGTTCATCGCCATAAACAAAGCTCAGTGTGCGTCCCTGCGGATAAATCAGCACACTCATTTCAGATACTCATACCAACAACCAGATTCTACTTATCAAGACGCTTTACCCAAACCTACACGGGTGATCTGTACTACCTTTTCAACCAGCTTTCTGGCCTGATCCATACCGGCACCCACGCCTTTGGCTTCTTTGAACAACATTGGTAACAACTTCTTGCGGATGTCCGCCTCAATGTTCTGAGGATTGATGGAGTTCTCTGCGACCGCTTGGGTAACAGATTCATCCACCTCGAAGGCCAGTTTCACCCATTTGTCCTGCACCTGCTGATCCGTCACTGTGAAGACTTCAGGCAGAACCTGTTTAAACAAACCAAAGTACGCCTGCGCAAGACGATTACCATCAAAGACATCAGGTACGTCATCCAGCCGACGCTGCTCAACCTGCTCACTGAACTCCTGAAACAGCATGTACTGTTTCAGCGGATGATCAAACAGCTTTTCAGCCTCCTCGATCACCTTGCGCAGCAGCCTGGAAAACTCTTCCTGAGCGTAAGGATCATCCAGCAACTCCTGCTCTATCATTTTGGTCACACGGGTCTTGATGATATCGGTCTCGTT
>PAJK01000088.1 GCA_002706025.1 Oceanospirillaceae bacterium | reverse complement strand
GTCACGAAAGCCATGACCGCATCGACCTGACAGTCCGGATTAATTCCGCGTAAACGCTCCGCGACCGCATCGGTTTTTAATTGGCCTACGGTGCTGTTCAGGGCGTGAATCTGCCGGTTGGTATTGGTGACGCAGATATCGTCCATATCGATCAGGGTGATCGCGCCAATACCGGAACGCGCCAGTGCTTCTGCCGCCCAGGAACCGACACCACCAATGCCGACCACGCAGACATGAGCGTCGTGCAGACGCTGCAGGCCCTCACGGCCATAAAGTCTGCCAATACCACCAAAACGATCAAGATAAGCGGGAGTCACGTCGATAGATTTCCTGAAAAACAAAAACACCGCCAGAAGGCGGTGCGTATTGTATCAGAGGCGGAAGGCGCTGCAGAACCGGATTCAGCCCTCCCCCGAAGTCAGGGTGTGCAGTAAGACGCTTCAGTCAGGCACTCAGTTCAGACAATTACAGCTGCGAAACCTGCGGTTCGTCATCCTCTTTAATCCGCAACCAGCGCGCAGTCTGGCTGATGCGGCCCAGTGTTGGCTCACTGCGGTCGAACTGACGCAGCAGATCATTGCTTTCATCCGCAGGAAGTTCACCCAGCAGACCAGCACGCAGTTCCGGTACCGGCGCAATGCGGGCAGTCAGGGTGCTGACCATCAGGTCAAGGAATTCGGCAGAAAGTACAGCGTGCTGGCGATAGTTAACACTTACAATGGTGGCGGAGTCTTTGCGCTCCAGTACGATCTGATCGTTATTAACCAGCGGACCTTTGATCACCTGGAAAAAAGTCTGCAGATCAGCGGAATGAGCATCCCAGACATCACGCCCCTGAGCGACAGCAAATACGTCCTGCCACAACTGGCGATAGCGGCGGATGCTGATTTTGTCATCGACCACTTTAAATTCGAGCTTTTCTGCAACCGCAGCCTCGTTTTGCTGCTTTTGACCCGCAGCAAAACGATTATCCTGTGCGAACAAACCGACAACAAACACCGGCTCGTTAAGAATCTGAAAAGAACCCACTCCCTGGAGTTGTGTTGCCTGTGCTAATCCCACCACAGCCATAAACAGTATGCCGACTAAATAACGCATAACGAACTCCCGTATCCGAGATCCCTCTTTCAACGGCAAATGCGCCGGTGACACAACTGAGGTGATACTCAATAAACTACTACACTGACATAGTGGCCCGAGTGATCCGCATCAACAAGTGAAACGGACAGCCATCTGACGATTCTGATAACCAGTTGACAAAATTTGTCACCCTGACTGTTCAAAAATCGCCCAGACAGGCCGGATGGCGTCAACTGACGCTGACTTTTCGGCAGATGATTCAGCCGTTGTTGAGGAGAAAGCGCTGGACGAGATAAGCAGAAAGAAAGGCAAAAACGAGACAGGGATTTAAGGCGACGAATACCAGGCAGTGCTCAGATATCCGGCCAGGATCAGGATTCAGCAAACCGTACCACAGAGAATCAGGACAGATTCACCAGATCGATCATGCTGGTCATGGGCAGGGTTTCTTTCACCAGCTTCAACTGACGCTCAGGCTCGCGGATATCCGCCAGCGTCACGCGCGACAGCACCTGGGTAATCAATTGGTTGATCCCGCCCCAGTTACTCGCCAGAGAACAGCTGTCGGTGATATCGCAGGAGGCATCATCGGTTGCACACTCGGTGACGGCTACAGGGCCCTCAAAGGCCTGCACGATATCCAGAATACGGATCTGCCCCGGCGCGCGGGCAATACGATAGCCACCCTTGGCACCACGCTGAGCGATGACCAGCCCGGAATCCACCAGTGCTTTCATTACTTTGCGCACCGTCGGCAGCGTCAGACCGGTCTGACAGGCGATATCCTCCGTCGACAGCTTGACGCCACCGGCTTTGGCCAGTTCATTAAGAACCACCACACCATAATCTGTCAGCTTGCCAATTTTCAGCATGTTGCCGGCTCCTGGAAAGACCACCCAGAGTGACGCTGCGCGAACGGTACGTTCGGGCGAAAGGACGTCGGTCCGGGTTAAGTTAAAACCTGTGTGCGCATATACTATCTGTGTTTCTGATCAGCCGGCCGCCAGCTCCGGAGCATGTCATGCCCGCTAAAAAGCCAGATAAAATGTCCCGGATAATGGGGGCACGTATTGGCGATCCGGTCAGAATTCAGGCCACTAATGAGAACGGCTCTCAATTGGTCAGATTTCAATCACTTTGATAGAATGCATTCATTAAAGCATACCAAGTTAGTATTGATTAATATACCTGAGTATTTTACTCTGGCATCAACTTCAGATGCGCAGCAGTTCAGGCTTCGCCAGTCCCCTCATCAGACCGGCAGCCAACCTGCGACAGCGCACTCCGGTTGATCCCCGGTTGACCGCAACGTCCCGGATCGTCTCTGAGAAAGTCCCGGGCATGCAGCACAACGACCCAGCGCACCGCAACCAGCGCCGGGCGTCATATATGAGAGAATCACAATGAGCGATAACGCCGAGATCGAAGCCAGAATTGGCAAAGAATACAAAGCCGGTTTTTTTACCGACATCGAATCTGACACTCTTGCAGCTGGCCTTGATGAAGACGTCGTGCGCTTTATTTCGGCCAAGAAAGGCGAGCCTGAGTGGCTGACCGAATGGCGTCTGAAAGCCTTCCGTGCGTGGCAGGAAATGACGGAGCCGGACTGGGCCCATGTAACTTATCCAAAACCGGATTTTCAGGCGCTGTCTTATTACTCTGCGCCGAAAAGCATGGCGGACAAACCAAAGAGTCTGGACGAAGTCGATCCTGAACTGCTGGCCACCTATGAAAAACTGGGTATTCCACTGCATGAGCAGATGGCTCTGGCCGGTGTCGCCGTTGATGCCGTATTCGACTCAGTATCGGTTGCCACCACCTTCCGCGAAAAACTGGCTGAAGCCGGCGTCATCTTTATGCCGATTTCCGAAGCCGTTCACGAACATCCGGAACTGGTGAAAAAATATCTCGGCAGTGTGGTTCCGCAGCGCGACAATTTCTACGCCGCACTGAATTGTGCTGTGTTCTCTGACGGTTCATTCGTGTACATCCCGAAAGGCGTGCGCTGCCCGATGGAGCTGTCCACCTATTTCCGTATCAATGAAGCCAAGACCGGTCAGTTTGAACGTACTCTCATCGTTGCTGACGAAGGCTCTTACGTTTCCTATCTGGAAGGCTGTACGGCACCAATGCGTGATGAAAATCAGCTGCACGCAGCAGTGGTCGAACTGGTTGCACTGGATAACGCCGAAATTAAATACAGCACCGTGCAGAACTGGTATCCCGGCGATGAACAGGGTAAAGGCGGTATTTATAACTTCGTAACCAAACGTGCGGTTGCGCATACCAATGCCAAGGTCAGCTGGACTCAGGTAGAAACCGGCTCTGCCGTTACCTGGAAATACCCAAGCTGCATCCTCAAAGGCGATAACGCAGTTGGCGAATTTTACTCTGTTGCCCTGACCAATAATTATCAGCAGGCCGATACCGGCACCAAGATGATTCATCTGGGTAAAAACACCCGCTCCACCATTATTTCCAAGGGTATTTCTGCCGGTAAAAGTCAGAACGCCTACCGTGGTCTGGTGCGTATGAACCCGAACGCCGAAGGCGCCCGTAACTACACCCAGTGTGATTCGCTGTTAATCGGTGATCAGTGTGGTGCGCATACCTTCCCGTATATTGAAAGCAAACACCCGTCCGCCGTGGTTGAACACGAAGCCACCACATCCACCGTCAGCGACGACCAGCTGTTCCTCTGCCGCCAGCGCGGTATCGATACAGAAAAAGCGGTATCCATGATCGTTAATGGTTTCTGTAAAGAGGTGTTTAAAGAGCTGCCAATGGAATTTGCCGTAGAAGCCGGAAAATTACTGGAAGTGTCTCTGGAAGGTTCTGTCGGCTGACCGCCTGGGCAAACACATTACGCCCAACGGAAGGTAAGAATTAACACATAGTTTTAGCCGTCTGATAACACTCAGGCAGCAGAAAAGAAGGTATTGCGAAAGATGATCAGCATTAACAACCTGCACGCCAACGTCGAAGACAAAGAAATTCTGAAAGGCCTCACCCTGAATATTAAACCGGGTGAAGTACACGCCATCATGGGGCCGAACGGCGCAGGTAAAAGTACCTTAGGCAACGTCCTTGCCGGTCGTGATAATTACGAAGTGACTCAGGGCAGCGTTACCCTGAACGGCAAAGATATTCTTGCCATGGAACCGGAAGAACGTGCCCGCGAAGGCCTGTTTCTGGCGTTTCAGTATCCGGTAGAAATTCCGGGCGTTTCCAACCTGGAGTTCCTCAAAGCTTCGGTTGATGCAGTGCGCGCTCACCAGGGCAAAGATGCACTGGATTCCGTACAGTTCCTGAAACTGGCGCGGGAAAAATGCAAAGCCGTGAACCTTGACGCCAGCTTCCTCAAGCGTGGTGTGAACGAAGGCTTCTCCGGCGGTGAGAAAAAGCGTAACGAATTAATGCAGATGATGCTGCTGGAACCGCATCTGTGCATCCTTGATGAAACCGACTCCGGTCTGGATATTGATGCTCTGCAGGTGGTTGCTGAAGGTGTTAACGCCATGCGCGATCCGAACCGCAGCTTTATCGTGGTTACTCACTATCAGCGCCTGCTGGACTACATCGTTCCTGACTACGTGCACGTACTGGCCAACGGTAAAATCGTCAAATCCGGCGGTAAAGAACTGGCGCTGGAACTGGAAGAAAAAGGCTACGGCTGGCTGGAAAATTCAGACAACGGAGCAGAGTNATATGGCTGAGCAGTTTATTCNTACCCTGCTGCAACAGGCTGAACGCACTGCTGCCCTGCCCCTGCTGAGTGAACTGAACCAGAAGGGCCAGACAGCGTTTGCTCAGGCGGTATTACCTAACCGTAAAACCGAAGCATGGAAATACACGCCGCTGACTAAATTTGCCGCGCATGAATACGCTCAGCCAGGTAACTCAGCCGTTAATGATGAATTAGCCGCGAGCATAGCGCTGGGNAATATTGATGCAGCGAAACTGGTCTTTATTAACGGACANTTCAAAGCGGATTTATCNGACNCCCTGGNAGAAGCTACCCTGTTCTCACAGGCCAACGAAGCTCAACAGNAACTGATCCGTTCCCANNTGGGCAGTCAGAAAGCNGGCAGTGACAATGAGCACCTGTTTAATGATCTGAACGATGCNGCAGTGAATGAAGGCGTACTGGTACANGTCGGCAAAAACAGCCGTCCGGCCAAGCCGGTTCAGGTGGTCTGGCTGACCACCGAAGATGCTGCACCGTTTATGGTGACTTCACGCCTGCTGGTCGTTCTGGAAACCGGNGCNGAATTAACCTTAATCGAACAATACGATTCTGATGATGCTGANCAGGTCAGCTTTACCAATGCNGTCACAGAACTGGCGATNGGTGATAACGCTAAACTGCAGCACTACCGTCTGCAGATGATGCAGGAACAGGCACAGCATATCGGTTCGGTATTTATCGGNNTGAACCGCGACAGTCANTACAACGCGTTCCATCTGGCACTGGGCAGTAACCTGACCCGTAACGANGTTGTGGTNAACCACAACGTGGGCGGATCACACTGTGAAATTAACGGCGTTTATATTCCGCAGAATGAGCAGGTTGTGGATTTCCATACCTGTATCGAACACAAGGTGNCGAACTGCACCAGTGATGAAGTNTTCCGCGGCATNATGAACGACAAATCCAAAGCGGTGTTTAACGGCCGTATTCATATTCATCCGCAGGCACAGAAAACTCTGGCGGAGCTGAGCAACAAAAACCTGTTGCTGACCAACAGTGCAGAAGTGAATACCAAACCCGANCTGGAAATTTACGCCGACGACGTAAAATGCGCCCACGGTGCNACCGTCGCTCAGCTGGAAGAAAAAGCCCGTTTCTATCTGCAGAGNCGCGGCGTCAGCAAGCGTGAAGCGGAAGTTATGCTNAGCTTTGGTTTTATTAACGAATTACTTGAAGCCTTACCCGACGAAGCCATCACCCGTACCCTGCGTCCGGTTCTGGCCCGCCGTTTTGGCCGTGATCAGAGTCTGTCACGCCATTTACTGGAAGGGGTTGATGACTTAACAGGAGAACAGGCATGAGCGATCTGATTGCCACTATCCGTGCNCAGTTTCCTGCACTGAATCAGCAGGTAAACGGNAAGCCTCTGGTGTATCTGGATAACGGNGCTACCACNCAAAAGCCACAATGCGTCATTGATGCGCTGGTGCGTTACTACCAGAACGATAACTCNAATGTGCACCGCGGTGCNCATACACTGAGCGATCGTGCGACCGAACAGTTTGAAAATGCGCGTAAAACCGTGCAGAAATTTCTNAATGCNGAAAAAGCCGAAGAAATTATCTGGACCCGTGGCACCACAGAAGCCATTAATCTGGTGGCCGCTACCTGGGGGCCGCAGAACATCAGCGCCGGCGATGTNATTCTGGTCAGCGGTATGGAACATCACGCCAATATCGTTCCATGGCAGCAGCTGTGTGAAAAAACCGGTGCCACNCTGAAAGCCATTCCGGTGAAAGACAATGGCGAACTGGATATGGCAGCGTACGCTGAACTGCTGACGCCNGCCGTTAAACTGGTGGCCTGTGTGCATGTATCCAACGCNCTGGGNACCATNAACCCGGTGGCTGACATTATCCGTATGGCNCANGACATCGNCGCTAAANCTCTGATCGANGGTGCTCAGTCTGTTGCTCACTGGGATATCGACGTGCAGGCTCTGGANGCTGATTTCTTTGCGTTCTCCGGNCACAAATTATTTGCNCCGACNGGCATNGGTGCNCTTTACGGTAAAAAAGCGCTGCTGGANGCTATGCCACCCTACCAGACCGGCGGTGAAATGATTGAACACGTGAGTTTTGCAAAAACCACGTTCAATACGCTGCCATACAAATTTGAGGCCGGTACACCGCATATTTCCGGTGCCATTGGTCTGGCGGCGGCCATTGATTTTCTGAATGGTCTCGACCGTGCAGCCCTGGCAGCGCACGAAGATGCGCTGATGACGCGGGTAGCAGAACTGACCGAGAAAAATGGCGGCATCCGTACCATTGGTAACGCGGCACATAAAGCCAGTGTCTTCAGCTTCCTGCTGGAAGGTGCTCATCCGGCGGACGTCGGCACACTGCTTGACCAACAAGGTATTGCAGTGCGTACCGGACACCATTGTGCTATGCCGATTATGGACCAATATAAAGTACCGGGTACCATCCGGGCGTCTTTCACTTTCTACAATACGCTGGAAGAAGTGGATGCTCTGTTTAAAGGGCTGGAAAAAGCCAAAATGTTTTTATTGTGAGGGTGAAAGGATATGAATACTGAGACCTTTGATCCAAAAAATGCCGTAGCCACCAGCTACGATCCTAACGAAGCGGCCAGTGTCAGCATGACCGACGCGGCCATCGCCCACGTACGCAAGCAGCTGCAGAAAAACAGCGAAATGGCGGGTGTGCGTCTGGCAGTGAAAAAAAGCGGCTGCTCCGGTTTTAAATACGATATCGAATTCGTTGCACAACCGGGTAAAGGCGATCAGATCATTGAACTGGCTGATGACGTTAAGCTGTTTGTTGCAGCGGATGCCAAAGCTTATGTGCGTGGTACAGAGATCGACTACACCAAAGAGGGGTTGAACAGCACGATTAAGTTCAATAACCCCAATGCCAAAGATCTCTGCGGTTGCGGAGAATCCTTCAGCGTCTGAAGCTATCTGCATTGCTGCTGCAGCGTTGCGGCTGATTTCGGAATACTCACGTACAAACCAGTACGCTCCGTTTCCTCAATCAACCGCGCCTTGCATCAGCTGCTTCGATAACGCTTCAGATATCAGAAGCGCTGCATCCACTGAGATAAGCCTTACAAAGTTGAATAGTCCGGCTTCGATAACGCTTCATGTGATCTGGGCGCTGCATCCGCTGAGATAAGCCTGCAGAGTTGAATAGTCCGGCTTCGGTGAGGCGTAAGATATTCGAGACGCTGCATCGATCCGGATATTTCTGATTCTCGTGTATTGCCGCCGCCGATTATTTATAATGCGCGGAAAGATTCTGCAGGGTGGGCTCCTCCCACCAATCGCCCAACAGATAGATACCCGAACTTCACCACCTGAAACATTACTACCAGAAACGAGGAATTGTATGGAACGCAGAATGGTTGTCGCTCACTCCGAGTGCCCTGCCCGCATGGTGCCTTCAGGCACGCCAACCACCATTCCTGCCGGTAGTTTTGTCACCATCAATCAGGCCCTTGGCGGCAACTACACCGTGACCCACAATGGCAATATGCTGCGTGTCGACGGTACCGATGCAGCGGCTCTGGGTCTGGAATCTGAGCTGATTGAATTTGAAGCCCATGATGACGGCCATGTGCGTAAGGATCAGGTAGAACAGGCTTTACGTACCATCTTCGATCCGGAAATTCCGATCAACCTGCTGGATCTTGGTCTGGTGTATGGCATTGATATNGATGACCGCAAAGTGATCATCCGCATGACNCTGACCGCACCGACCTGCGGNATGGGGCCCGTATTGATTTCCGATGTNAAATACCGCGTCGCCAAAGTACCGAACGTTGACAGCGTAGAGGTCGAGCTGGTGTTTGATCCNCCNTGGTCGCGGGACATGATGACNGAAGAAGCCCAGCTGGANGCCGGTCTGTTTTTCTGANCAGNCACTACCGGCATCACCCGAACNNCNNGCGAATTCATTAACCGGGAAGCCCNNTATCCNGCTTCNGNTNGCTGAAANTCGCCNGANGCCTGGNCTGCGCTTANTTCCNCTGCGCTGATTTTCCCGGCACTTATTTCCTCTATGTCGTCCTTCCCTCAGTCCTCACCGCGNNCACATTTCCCTGTCTTATCTACTGCGTGACAATACTGCAGATATACAGGGTAGCCATCGCCAGCAGTACCAATGGCAGCGCGGTTTTCAGATTCATGATCGCCAGATCACGGGCACGGATACCAAAGCGCGATTGAAGAGTCAGCTGCACACCGGAAAACGGTGAAAAACAAACACCGATATTCCAGCCAAACAGCAGGGTCATGCCCAGCAGAGTGGCATTTTCCACATGCGGTGCAAGAATCCCCGCAGCCAAAGCAACCGTCGTCACCGGATGCATGCCGACGATAGCCAGTGCCACCAGAATGGCTACAGTTGCACAGGATGCAATAAAGCCGAAATGATCCGGCACCAGTTTTAAGCCGAAAGATTCCAGCGCAGACGCTGCTCCGGAAGCAAGAACCGCCGCTGCCAGAAATAAGAAAACCTCACCAGCCATGCGTGGCAGGCCATTGTGAATATGATTGACCAGTTTTTCTCCGGTCTGCCCTTTGAATTTTATCAGGCTGACGATAAACGCAAACAACAGCCCCCAGAAAGTAACAAAGGAAAGCACCGAAATATCCGGCCAGATAAAATGCGTGCTCATAACAAACACCGCCAGCGTCACCGGCAGCCAGAGTTCATTAAAGGTTACTGGAAATCCGGCACAGGAATCAGCGTCCGGATCACGACTGATCTGCCAGGCTGCAATGGCCAGCATGATCATGGCAGCCGGGAAACCAAACAGAATCAAAGTACCTAATCTGGCATCCGGCACGCCAACCAGGGTAATACCCATTGAAGCAAAAAATGGCGACCACACCGCGCAGGCACTGAAGCCCCGCAGCAGCGTTAAAGCCTGTAACGGTTTTAGTGGCCGCTTTTCTGTCAGGCGGTCACCGGCAATCATAACGGCAGAAACATTCATTACTGTTCCCAGCAGATGTACGCCGAACAGGGTTTTTAACAATGCGTTTTTACCTACCGGCAAAGGCTTGTCCACGCCTTCGGGCAAGGCACTGATAATGCGCAGAAAACTGACCGCCAGCAGCATGGCAGTAATGACTTCATTGGCCCCGGCCGCGCGCCACAGAAACTCGCTGTTGGCACTGCGCAATTCCCCAACGGTCAGACCGAGCACACCGACACCCATCAGCACGCCAATCTGCCAGCGCTGGGCTTTTTTTAAATCCGGAATCAGCAAAAACGACGTTACCCAGATCATAATGCCGGGCACAAGGCTGGATACATGGCTACTGAACGCCGATGCCAGCGAGGCAAAAATCGTTAAAAACAGCAGCCAGCCGGCAGCATTATGGCGAAACGCAGAGGCACGGGTCATGAAAAAACCGATAGAGAAAGGGAGATTAAATCAGTCGGATATTATCACACTGCTCTCTTACGCTATCTATCAGCCTGTGGGAAAGAGTGTATCGGGCAGAGGTTACAGCCGCTCAAAGGAAGGAGTATCTGCTATGAACCGGGCGAGCTGATAAAGCGAAAACTGCGAATAAAACGAGAAAAGCGGATGCCAACTGATCATCCGCTTTTTGTACAGGCCAGCGTATCAGGCGTCGGCTTGCGGCTCTTTGGTACCGGCAGGATTAAGATCCAGCAGGTAATGACCAAAGACCTTACCCGCTTTCAGATCAACCACAATGACCATCGCCAGCCCCTGATACTGGCTGTTAACCAGCACATGTTCATAGTCATCACCCATACGGTACACGTGTGTGACACTGCCCTCACGACAATCGGCAATACCGAAATCTTCCGCCGGAATGGCTTCAACGTACTGCCAGAAGTCGATTGGCGGCGTGCCGCTTTCAACACGCAGTGGCGAGAACTGGGTGGCTTTGAATTCTTCTGTGGTTAATTTACGGACTTCCATTAAAACAGGCTCTTCAGTTTGTCTTTGGCTTTATCTTTCAGTTCGTCACGCTTTTCGTCAGCTTTTGCTTCCGCTTCGCGTTTCTTCTGTTCTTCATAGTCTTCCAGCTTGCTGGAAGCCATATCGTCGAGGTTGCTGAGTTTATCACTCAATGAACCGTCCAGCTGATTAATCTGCGCCAGCTCATCGGCATAATCGCCGGTATAACTCTGCAGTTTCTCCTGCAGACCCGCTTTCAGTTTCTGTTCCAGTTCACTTTGTTTCTCNTTCAGTCGCTGATTAAAGGCGCTGCTGAGACGGGAATCGAGATCTGAACCAAATTTAACCTGCGGCGATTTCAGGCTGCCAGAGGCGCTGGCATTCACCGCGAAATGGTCTATGGTCTGCAAGGCGCGGGTCAGCTCTTTGGCAAAGACGGTTTTGCCGTCGCCGGTAAAATCCGCCTGACCAAACTGCACATCGGTTTTCGCCGTCAGCTGGCCGTCGCTGACCACTGCCAGTCCCTGTGCCTGAACCAGTGCGCTACTCAGTTCAGTACCGGCAATACCCAGCTTCATGCCTTTCATTTTCCAGTCTTTAGCGGTCAGCGTCAGAGTGTCATTGAACGGCTTTCTGCGGTGATCAAACACCATATCCATTGTCAGGTCTTCAACATCGTGCAGCTGCGAGCCATTAACGACTACATGCGCCGGACGCCCAAGCACCGCCGGCTGGTGCGTCAGATCCTGAATACTGATCAGCACATTACCGAGGGGCACTTTGGCCGTGATATGCGCATCCCGCAACAGAAAGTCCGGCCATGGATCATCCGACGGGAAGTGAATAAAGCGGCCGTCACGGATACGTTCAGGCTCCGCCGCCTCTTCTGCATCGNCTGCCGCATCATTGCCGGACGACAGGTAAGGAGCCGCCAGTTCATACCAATAAAGTGCTTTGGAAGCCCAGGCACCGGCATCATCCCCTAACAGCAGAGCGGTCAGATTGGCAGCGCCCTGTGCGTTCAGCTGATANTTGCCTTTGATGCTGGAAAGATCCTCGCCCGGTGCGTTTTTCAGAGCGGTCAGCTTGTCGGAAATATCAGATTTAGCATCACTGATCACCTGACGGGCAGCCTGAACCGCTTCTTTATCTGCCTTTATGCGCGCTTTCAGCTCATCCAGCGCCTTCTTACGCTGCTGAAAATCCTCCAGCGAGGTGATTTTGCCGGACAGAATCTTATTCAGTTCAGTTTTGTACTGGTCCAGCGCGCTGCTGTCCGGCACATTCTTAATCGCGTTGTCGATGGCCTGACGCTGGGTCTTATAACTTTCTTCAAAGGCTTTGCCTGCCGCTTCGGTGCGCAGGTTTTCACGCTCAATAATTTCCGCCGCTGATGGCAGCTGATCCATGGCCTGCCCCAGAGCATTATTGCTGCCCGAACTGTCTGCGGAATCTCCGTTTTCGTCTTTTGCCGGTTTGTCTTTTTTCGGCAGCGCGCCGGAGGTTTTCCGCGGCGTATCAAATTCCATACCGTCGATGCTGAGCTCACGGATAATGGCTTTGCCCAACAACAGAGGAACAAACTCCAGCTCAGCACTGGCCTTGCTGAAGACAAACAGGTTCTGCATTGGCTGCTGTGCATCAGCAACGCTCAGATTATCGATTTCAAACCCGATAGGGTTCAGCGTCAGCGATACATTGCCCGCTTCTACTTTGGCGCCGGCGATATCCGAACCAACGCGTTCAATTGCCATTTTGGCCAGCGGCCCGGCTGCCAGAAGAAAGAAAGCGGCCAGCAAACCCACAACCACAACAAAGCCGATCAGTCCCGGCCAGCGAATCCATTGTTTCATCTGATTACTCCGTCAACGACTGATACAGGCCATAGAAGCGGCTGGCTTTGACCAGTTGCACGACTTTCAGCTTACTTACCCAGCTCAGCACACGGTGGCGGTAAAGATTTATCAGCACCCGGCTCAGCAGCAGCACCGGTACAAAAGCCACCAGGCCGATCACCAGTCCACCTAACACCAGTGAATGGTTAAACGCCGTCATGCGCCAGAAGTCACTCTGATACAGTGCCGTCCAGGTATCCTGCAGCCCGGGATTCATCAGCAGGCTCTCGCCAAGGCGCGCAGCATAGGGATCGGTAAACCAGGCAATCAGTGAGAAAAAAGCGAAGCCAACGATAAAAGCGCTGAAATTGATCCGCACCACCAAGGCAATCAACAGAATCAGCAGGTTGTGAAAACTGAACGTTGGCGTCAGCGCAACGATAAGAGAGAGGGAAAACGCTGCTGCAATCTGCCCGGGAGCAGATTCCGAATTGAGCGCCTTCAATAATTTGGCCAGCACATCTAACATAACATTTCCCGCGTTCACTGCATCCATAAGAAAGCCGTCGCTACAAACGGCTGATCGCCAATTCCGAGTCAACGGATGGCTCTGTCATCGGCAACAGAAACTATATCAAGTTCCCCGCCACGCTTCATCGCCCACACACGAGCCACAGCAGAATTGCCTGTTCCGCATTCTGCTGCACAAACGCTGACCATCCGACGTCACATGAAAGACCAGCCTGCAGGTTTATCCTGTGCAGTAATTGAACAGTCCGATAACGCAAACAAAGCCGTCTTTTGCGATTGTTAACAAAGACCCGTTGAACAACTGACAGAGACAGCGCTTATCAGCTAAATTTGTTACACAAATGAGACGATCAAGTACCAGCTCGAGTCTGTTGCCACTAATTTTGACTAGAAAACAAGCGGCTTTGTAAGGAAAAAGCGAAAAAATGGAAGGATTTGTCAGTAACCAAAGTGCCTTATATTGTACCGGTGCGGTCAACAATCCATTCCGAACCTCTGCCCTAGTCACTGCCCTTGCAAACCGCTATAAATTCTTATTTGCAACTGAATGAAGCAGGCAGGCTAAAGGCAATGCCCCCTGCGCTCAGAAACTGATTTCAATTAAGCCTAACGGTCACTTTTATTATGAGGACATTATGGGAACTCTAGTATCCACTCTGCGTCTCCGGCACATTGCCGCAGTCAGTGCACTAATCACGGTATTAGCCGGCTGCGGCGGACAGGAGTCCGGCGGTGAGCAGGGAGGCCAGGGACAACCTCAGGCCGCTGCTGTCGGTTATGTAACAGTTGGCAGTGAACGTCTGGAACTGACCGACACTCTGCCGGGTCGTGTGTCCGCATACCGGATTGCCGAAATCCGCCCACAGGTAAACGGTATTATCCTCGAGCGTTTCTTTGAAGAAGGCGCTGCGGTCAAAGAAGGCGATAAGCTCTATCAGATTGATCCGACTCTGTACAAAGCCAACGTTGAAAGTGCCAAAGCGCAGCTGGCTGTAGCCAAAGCCAATGCTTACGCTGCCAACCTGACCGCCAAGCGTTACAAAGAACTGTCGAAAAAATCCGCGATCAGTGATCAGGAAGTGGATGATTCCGAAGCGAACGCCAAACAGGCTGATGCTCAGGTGAAAGCGGCTGAAGCCGCTCTGCGCACCGCCGAAGTGAACCTCAGCTACACCGAAATCAGAGCGCCTATTTCCGGCATCATCGGCCGTTCCACCATCACCGAAGGTGCACTGGTTTCCGCACAGCAGGCCACACAGCTGACTGTGATCCGCCAGCTGAAGCCAGTTTACGTCGATATCAAACGCCCGGCGGCGTCACTGATCCGCATGAAAAATCCGGATCTGTCACGCGACGTGACCGTAGAACTGGATGACGGCACACCATTCGCTGAAACCGGCAAACTGCAGTTCTCCGATGTCAGTGTTGATGAAGGCACCGGCAGTGTGAACGTGCGTGTACTGTTTGATAACGCTGATGGCACCCTGTTACCTGGTATGTTCGTACGTGCCCAGGTACCAAGTGCTCTGATTGAAGAAGCCATACTGGCACCACAGGCCGCAGTTGTCCGCCAGGCGACTGGTGAGACCGTGGTTTACCTGGTGACCGAAGACAACACTGCGGTAGTGCATAACGTCAAAGTGACCCGCGCTATTGGCGATAAATGGCTGGTTCAGTCCGGACTGAGCAATGGTGACCGCATCATCGTCAGCGGTCTGCAGGCCGTTCAGTCCGCACAGCGTATGGGCCCTCCGGGCGCGCCTGTTGCCGTAAATCCTGAAGAAGCCACTCGTTAAGGAGTACCCTGAACCATGGCTAAGTTTTTTATCGACAGGCCCGTCTTTGCCTGGGTGATCGCTATTCTGATCATGCTGGCTGGTGCCATGTCTGTTCTGAATCTGCCGATTCAGCAATACCCGACGATTGCTCCGCCATCGATCCGTATTGTTGCCCAATACCCTGGCGCTTCTGCCGATACGCTTGAAGAGAGTGTGACGCAGATTATCGAACAGAACATGACCGGCATCGACAACATGCTGTACATGGAATCGACCAGCAGCAGTGCTGGCCGTGCCACCACCACCCTGACCTTCGCTCCAGGTACCGACCCGGACATTGCGCAGGTTCAGGTGCAGAACAAACTGCAACTGGCCGAGGCTCTGCTGCCTCAGGCTGTTACCCAGCAGGGTGTTAGTGTGACCAAAGCGTCCACGTCCTTCCTGATGGTTGTTGGTCTGATTTCCAAAACCGGTCAGATGGACCGTTCTGATATCGCTGACTACGCCAACAGCTATATCCGTGACCCTCTGTCACGTACCAAGGGTGTTGGTGAAATCCGTGTATTTGGTGCTCAATACTCGATGCGTATCTGGCTGCAACCAGAAAAACTCAACGCTTACAACCTGACCCCGGTTGATGTTACTTCCGCCATCGGCGTACAGAACAACCAGTTCCCGGCCGGTCAGCTGGGTGGTTCACCAGCCGTTGAAGGTCAGGCGATGAACGCCACTATCATCGCCCAGAGCCGTCTGGAAGCGATTGAGGAATTCGAAAATATTCTGCTGAAAGTGAATACCGATGGTTCTCAGGTCCGTGTGAAAGACATTGCCCGGGTAGAATTGGGTGCGGAAAACTACCAGGTTATCAGTGAATACAATGGCAAGCCGGCCAGTGGTATCGGTATCCAGTTAGCCAGTGGCGCCAACGCGCTCGATACGGCTAACGGTGTGCGGGCAAAAATTGATGAGCTGTCAAAGTTCTTCCCGACCGATCTGGAAGTGGTTTACCCATACGACACCACGCCATTCGTCCGTATTTCCATTGAGGAAGTGGTTCAGACACTGATCGAAGCGGTCATCCTGGTGTTCCTGGTGATGTTCCTGTTCCTCGGTAACTTCCGCGCAACACTGATTCCAACCATTGCGGTGCCAGTGGTACTGCTCGGTACCTTCGGTGTGATGGAAGCCTTTGGTTACAGTATCAACACCCTGACCATGTTTGGTCTGGTGCTCGCCATCGGTCTGCTCGTGGATGACGCCATCGTGGTGGTGGAAAACGTTGAGCGGGTTATGGAAGAAGATAACCTGCCGCCGAGAGAAGCGACGAAAAAATCGATGGAGCAGATCACCTCAGCTCTGGTCGGTATTGCTCTGGTACTGTCTGCGGTATTTGTTCCAATGGCCTTTATGGCCGGCTCCACCGGTGCCATTTATCGTCAGTTCTCGCTGACCATCGTATCCGCCATGGCGCTGTCCGTACTGGTTGCCCTGATTCTGACACCGGCACTGTGTGCCACCATTTTGAAACCGGCTCACAAAGGTGAACTGGCGCATCAGAAAGGCTTCTTTGGCTGGTTTAACCGCTTCTTTAATAAAGCGACTAACGGCTACGTCGGCGCCGTGGGCGGAACCGTAAGCCGTCCAATCCGCATGATGCTGGTATATGTTGCTGTACTGGTTGTTCTGGCTGTGCTTTACATGCGTCTGCCAACCTCCTTCCTGCCGGAAGAAGATCAGGGCGTGCTGATTACGCTGGTGCAGCTGCCGGAAACAGCCACCATGGAACGTACCCAGGAAGTGATGGAAAAAATGCAGAACCACTTCCGTAATGATCCGGGCGTGGAAGCTATCTTTACTATCTCCGGTTTCAGCTTTGCCGGTATGGGCCAGAACATGGGTCTGTCGTTCGTAAAACTCAAACACTGGGATGAGCGGACCACGCCGGATGTTTCGGTACAGGCCATTATTGGCCGCGCCTATGGTGCACTGTCGCAGATTAAAGAAGCGACTATCTACACCATCAACCCACCCCCGATTCCGGAACTGGGTGTAGCGTCTGGTTTCAACCTTCAACTGCAGGACCGTAACAACCAGGGTCACCAGGCACTGATGCAGGCCCGGGGCATGATGATCGGCATGGCTTACAGTGATGAGTTCAAAGGAGTCCTGTCTCAGGTACGCCCTAACGGCATGCCGGATGCGCCTATTTTCCGCATCGACATCGACTTCGAGAAAGTGCGCTCACTGGGTCTGAACATTGCTGACGTAAACAACACGCTGAGCACCGCCTGGGGTGGTACCTACGTTAACGACTTTGTCGACCGCGGCCGTGTGAAACGTGTATACGTTCAGGCTGATGCACCAGCACGTATGCTGCCGGAAGACCTTGAGAAGTGGTATGTACGTAACAACCAGGGTGAGATGGTTCCGTTTACCGCCTTCGCTTCTACCCACTGGGACTTCGGTTCGCCACAGCTGGAGCGTTATAACGGCGTACCATCCGTGAACATTCAGGGTGCTGCAGCGCCAGGGGCAAGTACCGGTGATGCCATGGCCGCGATGGAAACCATCGCTTCCCGTCTGCCACCAGGCTTCGGTATCGAGTGGACCGGCCTGTCTTATCAGGAACGCCAGTCCGGCTCGCAGGCACCTATCCTGTACGCTATTTCGCTGCTGGTTGTGTTCCTCTGTCTGGCTGCTCTGTATGAAAGCTGGTCAGTACCGTTCGCGGTTATTCTGGTGGTGCCACTGGGTATCATGGGCGCATTGGTTGCAGCAACGGGCCGTGGGCTGAGTAACGACGTGTACTTCCAGGTTGGTCTGCTGACCACCATCGGTCTGTCGGCGAAGAACGCGATTCTGATCGTTGAATTTGCCATGGCCCTGGTTCAGCAGGGTAAAGGACTGGTTGAGGCGACTCTGGAAGCTGCGCGTATGCGTCTGCGTCCGATCATCATGACCTCGCTGGCCTTTATTCTGGGTGTAACACCTCTTGCCCTGAGTACAGGTGCAGGTGCCATGAGCCGTCAGGCCATTGGTACCGGGGTAATCGGTGGTATGTTGGCAGCAACGTTCCTGGCGATTTTCTTCGTGCCGCTGTTCTACATACTGGTGATGAAACTCACCTGGATGATCCGGGGAAAACCCGCCAACCAGTCTGAGTAAATGACCTGAAAAACCCGGCAATTGCCGGGTTTTTTCTTAATGGGTCATTTTTTCCTGCTAATGCTTGCATTACTGCCCCGCTCCACACTAACCTTGCGCGACTATTATCCAAAACAACAATAAATGGTAATAAGTCTATGAAGCGCTTCTCCGTGCTGATCCTTCTGATCGCAATGCCCTTTTTTGCCCATGCCGTGACCATCAAAGGCATCGACATCCCTGAAATCATTCCTGCCAACAAAGACAACCCGGAAATGAACATGCGTGGCGCCGCCATCCGTAAAGTTTATGGGTTTGTTGAAAGCTATGTTGGCGTGCTTTATGTCGCTGATTCAGGTCTCGACGATGAACAGATTGTCGACGCCGATATCGCCCGGCGCATGACGTTCTATGTCACCTCATCACGCGTAAGTGCCCGACGTTTTACCAACGCCATCCACGACGGGTTATCCATCAATATCAGCAAACAGGAAATGGCCGAGCTGGATGACAGCCTGCAACAGCTGACGAATCTGTTTGATCATAAATTTGTGGAAGGCACCGTGGGCTATATTGAATGGGTTCCGGAGATGCAGGAAACCCGCATTGCCATCGACGGCCAGGTGCGCGGCGCTGTGAAAGGTAAAAAACTGAACGATGCCCTGCTTAAAATCTGGATTGGCGATCACCCGGTGAGTGAGCGTTTTAAACAGCAGGTATTGGGTCACGAAGACTGAATACAGGCTTACACACTGCCAGTCACCAGTGCCGGTCTTCGTATTGAGAGCGTTAACGTTCTGAGCGCATTAAATTATTCAGAGCTTCAAATTGCTTAGAGCATTAGTGGAGCTGCCGCAATTAAACCGCGCAGCTCTCTACAATAGCTGCCTTCAATAACAGTAGCGCTTAATAACAGTAGCGCTTAATGCGATCTTTATAACGATCACGCTGTTGGCGCTGCTTCATCAGTTCCTGCAATGACCCAGCACGCTTTTCGATCAGATTGTAACGACGATAATTATCACGTGCTTCACGGCACTGACGCTGTTTTTTATCCGCAGCGGCCTGCTGCTTTTCTTTCTGCAGACGACGCTCACGGCGTTCCGCCTTGCTTTGCTGCTCGACAGCACGATAATCAGTGCCATTACCCTGATAATTTTTATGCTGAGCCTCAAAGGTGTTATCTGGGGTCAGGCTGTTTTCATCAATCTGATCAACAGTCCCGACAGAATCATTAACCACCGGAGGTTTATCGCCAAAGTGCACCTGTCCTTTCTCATCCGTCCAGCGGTAAACTTCCGCCTGACTTACGCCGGTAAACACTAACAACAGCAGAATTCCTTTCCGCATCCCTGTTCTCCTTTGAAAAATTCACCGCTGTTTTCGTTAATAAATCCGATGGCGCAAAATCTGATAAAAACGGCTGTACGCTTATAAAAGCTGCAGGGTTTTGACCATCAACTGCACGGACTGACGACCACGGTACTCATTCACATCCAGCTGAAAAACCGCTTCCACCTGATCCGCCTGATGATTGGGCCAGCTTTTTACATCGATATTGAACCAGATGGCGTCCAGCACCATATTGCTGCCGTCCGGCTGCAACACCAGCTTCAGATGACGCTCGCCAACAATGCGCTGCTGCACAATACGAAAAACCCCGCTGAATACAGGTTCCGGGAACTGCTGACCCCACGGGCCACTCCACTTCAGCTGCTGCGCCAGCTCCAGCGAATAATCCGCAGTATCCAGTGAGCCATCGGTTTCAATCTGCTCCTGCAGACTGGCTTCATCGAGATGCCGGCGGCAGACCCGATCAAACTGACGGGCAAATTCAGCGAAACCAGAAGCCTCAATGGTCATGCCGGCAGCCATCGCATGACCGCCGAATTTTTTAATTAAACCCGGTACTGCTTTGTCCACCTCATCGAGGGCATCACGCATGTGCAGCCCGGGAATAGAGCGTGCAGAACCTTTTAATAACCCATCATCGCCAGCCGCCATAGCAATCACCGGACGGTGGACTTTTTCTTTGATACGCGACGCCAGAATACCAATCACGCCCTGATGCCAATCCGCCTGATACAGACACACGCCCACCGGCAAAGCCTGTTGTTCGTCGAACTGACTGAGAAATTTCAGCGCTTCTTCCTGCATTCCCTGCTCGATGGTGCGCCGGTCACGATTCATCTCATCCAGGGTACGGGCAAGATTCAGCGCCCGTACCGGATCATCGGTCAACAGACATTCAATGCCCAGCGACATATCGTCCAATCGTCCGGCGGCATTCAGGCGCGGCCCTACCGCAAAACCAAAATCTGCGGACACAATCCTTGAAGCTTCGCGCCCGGCAACCTGCAATAAAGCGAATATGCCAGCACAGGCAGCACCGGCACGGATACGGCGTAGCCCCTGCTCCACCAGAATGCGGTTGTTATGATCCAGCGGCACAACATCGGCGACCGTTGCCAGCGCCACCAGATCCAGCAGACGCCCCATATTCGGTGCTGGCTCTGCCAGCAAACCACGCTCTTTCATAGTTGCGCGCAGCGCCAGCATCAGATAAAAAACCACGGTACAGCCACAGGCCGCCTTGGAAGGAAAAGGACAACCGGGCTGATTGGGATTCACGATCGCGGCAGCATCCGGCAATGTATCGCCGGGCAGATGGTGATCTGTAACCAGCACCGGAATTCCGGCCGCCGCCGCTGCTTTAACACCCTCAACAGAAGCGATGCCGTTATCCACGGTCATAATCAGATCGGGCTTCATGGTAATCGCGACTTCGACCAGTTCCGGCGACAGGCCGTAGCCAAAATCAAAGCGATTAGGTACCAGGTACTGAACATCTGCAGCTCCCAGCATGCTCAGCGCACGAATCGCCAATGCGGTACTGGTCGCGCCATCAACGTCAAAATCACCCACCACCAGCAGGCGCCTGCCTTCAGTGACAACCGGAATCAGTAACTCCACAGCGTCAGCTATGCCTTTCATCTGCTGATAAGGAATCAATGCGCCCAAACCCAGTTCCAGATCGCCTGCTGAGGTAACGCCCCGGGCGGCATAAATACGCTGCAACAAAGGTGGCAGGCCGGGTAAATTCCATTCAGATGGCAGCGAGCGACGGGTAATGGCAGGCATAGTTTTCCTGTGCGGGCGATAAAAACGATATGCTACCACGGCGGGCGTTACTCCTCAGGCCGAATACGCAGAAAACGGGCAAAGCGTGGCAAGCCTCCGCTGGTCAGGCCGTTATAGGCAAAGGTAATACGGCTGCCCAGTAAGGGTGGAGCTGTGCGTTCAGCATCGGACAGACCACTGCCAATACGGAACTCCCGTCCATCATCCATGCGCACGAGCAAAGCTCCGGTTAACCCCAGATATTTGCCCTCGCCCGGCACGTAACCGATTACAGTTGCCTCATCGTCTTCAGCGATTTTTACCTTTAACAGATCATCGCTCCGCCCCGCCTGATACAAAGAATCTGCGCGTTTCAGCATCAGGCCTTCGCCACCGGCTTCTGTAACCTGCTGCAGCCGAATCTGAAGTTGCTCTTCGCTTTCTGCCGGCGTTTGTTCCGCCAGCATCAGAACGCTGTGGTCACGCTTTTCCAGCAAAGATTTCATCTGTTGAAAGCGTTTATAAAACGGTGCATCACTGGCCGGCAGATCAAACACCACGTAACGAATGTTGCGCCAATCGCTGTCATCTGGCTGTGAGCGGCGAATAACCCCGGACAGCCAGCTGAACTGAGAGCGGCCCGACCACAATTCACCATCCAATTTCTGATCCGGCATCTCTGCTGTGAACCATTCCGGTGTGTTAACAACACGTCCTGACCGGGTCAAAAATTCATGCCCATTCCAATAAGCGCGTACACCATCGAATTTTTCACTGATCAGGTAACCGTTAACCGCCATTCCCTTGCGATAAGACCGGGCAAGCATTAATGCCGGCGGGCTGTATTTTGTACTGCTGGCGATTGCAACGATATCCGCAACAGACTGAGCACAAACAGAATATGAAGCGGTTAATAAAATAACGGCAAGAAAAAACGCGGAAACTAAATCCATAAGATTTCCTCCATGAAATCTGCTTTTGGGCAATAAAGCGCGGGGCAGGAATATTGGCAACCCCGTCGATTTAATTTCAGACTTTAAGACGATGAGACTTGACTAAATGCGGCCTGAACGGAATCCTAAGAGCAGTTCAGCCAGATATTTTCTTAATTTTTATACGGTTTTTCAGGGATTTTATGCAGGGCTATTCACGTTACTATCTGTTGGGACTCGGCAGTAATATTTCACCTGAGATTCACATCCCATCCGCACGGGAAGAATTGTCGACGCTTGGCCGGGTATTACGCGTATCGCCAGCGATTGAAACAACCACAGTCGGTGACACTTTTACCGGAACATTCACCAACCAGCTGGTTGTTCTGGCCAGCGACTTTAACGAAAACGAATTAAAAGAAAATCTGCTGGCGATCGAATCCCGCCATGGCCGGGAAGCGAAAACCCCGGCACGAAAAGTCAAAGACCGCACCATAGATATTGATATTCTCAGCGCCGGCGCCACCAGCAGTGACTGCCTGAGCGCCAGTCTGGAAGAAAGCTACTATCAGGAAGTGCAACAGTACTGGCGTCAGGAAGAAAACGTCTGATCGTAACGGTTGGCAACAAAACGCCCACCGTCGACTCGCATCACCGTACCACTGACCGCAGGCGCGGACAGCAGGTAATCACAGGCCTGTGTAATTGCTTCATAACCCAACTCCCTGCCGATCAATGACTGCGACAACACCATCTCCCGGTAGGCCTCATCATGCTCAGGCAGAAACTGAATTGGCCCAGGCTGAATCACGTTAACCCGCACCTTTCCCGCCAGCCGCTGCGCCATGCTTAATGACCAGTTCTGCAAACCGGCCTTGGACGCACAATAGGCGGAGAAGCGCTGATTAGGAATATCAGCATAGATGTCGCTGATGCTGATCATGGCGGCATTCTCTGCCCATTGTCCGGCAACCGCTTGCGTAATCTGCGCTGGTGCCGCGACATGCACGCGCCAGTGCTGATCAAAATGCGCTACCAGGTCTTCTGCTGCCCTGTCCGGAACAAAACAGGAAGCGTTATGAATAAGTGCATCCAACGGACCGATTTCCGCCAGCGCTGCACACAGACCGCCAACCGATGCCGGGTCCGCCAGATCCGCCTGAATAACCGTCAGCGCATCGTGCTCAGCCAGCTCACAAGCACTATTGTAATGGGCGATCACTTTCCAGCCCTGAGCAAGATAGTGCTCAGCCAGTAACTTCCCCAGACGACGACCCGCACCAGTAATCAGAATTTGCTTTGCCATAAATACTCCGTTTGCTGCCGACAACCCTATCCTCCATGGCAGCTTTTGTCATCTCCGTGTTAAAAACCGGGAGCAATTGAAAGATAACGGTATAAATACCTGAACAGCAGAAGGAGATATCAATGACAGCTGAAAGGAAAATCCACAGACAGAGCGGACAGGTTTAAAGACACCGGGGCCAGATGATCAGGAATTCAGGAATGGTAAAAAGACAGGAAAAATAGAAAAGACAGCACCATCCTGCGCAGGAACCCCGATTTCAGACACAAAAAAGCCGACTCAATGGCCGGTTTTCTCGATAATTGATGATGTTCTTACATGTGTTGGTTGCGGGAGCCGGATTTGAACCGACGACCTTCGGGTTATGAGCCCGACGAGCTACCAGGCTGCTCCATCCCGCGACATCATCTTGCTACTCTGACTTAAACCTTCACTACATTTTAAATGGTTGCGGGAGCCGGATTTGAACCGACGACCTTCGGGTTATGAGCCCGACGAGCTACCAGGCTGCTCCATCCCGCGTCAGAG
>PAJK01000087.1 GCA_002706025.1 Oceanospirillaceae bacterium | reverse complement strand
TGGGCCCAGCTTCACCGGATTCTGTGAACATCTGATAGCTAATCAGATATTCGGGGAGAGATACAAGGGTGGGCTCCGCCCACCAATAATTTCGCGGCTTAACCCGCTCCTACAATAAACATCTAAGGCCCATTACACACTCAGATATGCCCTGGATAACCGACACTCCAATACGCCCTGAATAACACCCACAAAAAAGCGGCCCGCAGGCCGCTTGTTCTCTATCTCTTACTGAATCCTGATCTGAAATACTCCTCAGCTCAGAATTCTGTTCTTACCATTTCGCCGGCAGAATCCAGCCATTACGGTAAGGCACGTAGTTCAGACTTTTCGCATGTGACACACTGCTCACACCTTCCATCAGAGGAATGCTGAAGCCTTCTTCCACTACCCAGCGGTTAAAGTCTTTGTACTCAGCCATACGCTTGTCGTAGTCGGTTTCACCCAGCAGCGGACGCAGTTTTTTCATCACTTCTTCGCTGCGCCATACAGAGAACATGGTATCCGCGTTCAGGTAACTGCCTGTGTACAGTTCAGGGTCACCGGTGGAGTTATTCCACAGCCACAGCGCCGGGCCTTCCAGTGTACCGGCAGCCACTTCCTGGAAGTATTTACCGAAGTCGATGGTTTCCAGTTCGGCGTTAATGCCGACTTTTTTCCACATTTGCACAATAGCGCGGGCCATCTGGTTGTCCATCGGGTGAACACCGTTGGTTGCCAGGAACTTGAAGGTTACTGGTTTATCCAAGCTGTAACCGGATTTCGCCAGATATTCTTTGGCTTTTTCCGGGCTGTATTCAAATTTGAAGTCAGCGTCGTAAGCCGGTGTACCCGGTGGGTTGGCAGTGGACAGAGGCTCAGCCAGACCGTTCAGCAGCGCACGGGAAATCGCTGCTTTGTCGATCGCATAATGCATCGCCAGACGAACATTTTTGTCTTTCAGTGCGCCTTTGTTCACCATGTGGATCAGGTAAGTATCCACAGTAGAGGTCAGTGAGCTGGTCACTTCCGGCAGTTTATCCAGACGCACCGCTTCACGGATTGGCAGCGAGTAAGCCAGATCGACCTGACCAGACTGCACAGCAGACACACGGGAAGTCGATGTCGGAATAACCTGAATCGTCAGCTTTTTAATATCCGGAACACCGCCCCAATATTTATCGAACGCTTCCAGCACCATACGGCTGTTACGCTGATAGCTGACCAGTTTATACGGGCCTGAACCCACCGGATGCTTCAGGAACTCTTCCATACCGACTTTTTCGATGTACTTCTTCGGCAGGATAAAAGAGCTGGCAAAACCCAGGTATTCAGGTGCAGTCACAAACGGCTGACTGAAGTGGAATACAGCTTTGGTTGGCTCTGGAGTATCAATGGCAGTCACCATCCACCAGATGTAACCCAGCTGAATGCTTTTGTCAGATTTCGGGTGATCCATAAAGGTGAATTTAATGTCTTCAGAGGTGAGCTTGTCACCATTGTGGAAGTACACGTCATCACGCAGGACCAGTTCCAGCGTCAGACCATCATCACCGATCCAGTTGTATTCTTTCACCACACCTGGCTGCAGTTTGTTTTCTGCATCATATTCCAGCGGCTGATCAAATACGGTTTTGTACAGAGAGGTTGCATGTGGAATAACACGGGCCGTCGGGTCCCAGCTTTCCACGTCAAATGGCAGTGCCATGGATACAGCTTTCTCTTCTGCGCTCGCCTGCGATGCCCACGCCGATGTACACATCAACACAGACAGCAGCGCTGCTTTTAAAATCGTTCTGCGTTTCATATAAGTACCTTAAATATTTAATTATAGATGAGCATCAGGCTCAGAATGTCAGAATCATACCAATACGTGCAGTCTGCTGAGTGTTGGTGCTGGAGTTTTCCAGATACCATGCAGCGCCCTGGTTAACAAACGTATCGTCTGAACCTTCCATATAAGAGTAAGAAGTGTACAGCCATGCCGCATCGGTAAAGTCGTATTTAACACCCAGCGTCACTTCGTCGAAATCGTACTCTTCCAGTTCAGAATGCTGGTAACCACCAATCAGCAGGGTTTTCTCAGCAATCGGGTAGTAACCGCCGATTTCATAAACATTCTGAGTTGCATCGTCATCCGCCGCACCTGTGCTGTTCACCATATCAGACAGCGTGGTCTGAGTGGTATTCAGTACCAGAGCGAAATCACCCAGCATTACAAAACCACCCAGAGCGAAAATTTCACGGTCAGCCTGAGTACCGATACCGTCCATTGTCAGACCCTGCAGAGAAGGCACACCGGCCTGCAGCAGTGGGTAAACGGTATCGTTTTCGATTTTCACGTAAGCGGCTGCAACGCTCCAGGTACCACCGAAGTAGCTGGCACCGGCACTCATGGATTCCAGAGGTGCATGGCCCATACCCCATGGCTGCCCCTGGTCCGCATAAGCGCGGTCATCGCTGGAGTACATTACGCCGAAGGTAAAACCGTTCAGGTATGGAGAAACGTATTTGATGGCATTGTCGATGCGCCAGCCGGAAATACGGTCGAGGTCACCATGGTGGCCACCGTAGGTGCTGGCATAACCGCCGATGTTCAGCTGGTTGAAATTATCGTACATAAAGTCGTACTGACGACCATAAGTTAAGGTACCGTATTTATCGCTTTGCACACCGGCGTACGCCTGACGGCCCCACATGGTGTCGTACTGAGAAGTCACACCGTCAGACAGTTTGAAACCATGCTCCAGTTTAAAAATACCTTTGTAGCCAGGAATCAGATCAATGGTACCTTTCAGACCAATACGGTTACCCCAGTTTACACTGTCACGACCACTGACTTTGCTCTCACCGCCCTCATCGTCTACCCAGGTTACGCCGAAATCCAGAACACCATAGAGTTCAACATTTTTAGCAAGATCTGCTACTGACGTTTCCGCGAAGCTGCTGGCTGATGCCAGGGATACGGCTGCCGCCAGAGAAAGTTTCTTGAATGCTTGTGATGTTTTCACGGTAGTTTTCCTCATTCACATCTTATCTTGAAGTTATGTCCGGAACCCTTCTGGATTCAGCGGTTTTGCTGTTCTTTTGTGCAGAGAGCGAGGTTTGTAACTGTCGGGGCATGCATACTTTGTGCACCATGTTCACCATCAGGTGAGCGTCCCGTACTTGCCTGTCATTCCTAACCGGGTTATAACGCCTATCAGCATTCAGTATCGGCAAACGGACAGAAGAACGTTTTCTTTACTGAATTATTGATAAAGCCCTGTAAAACCAGTCCGGCAGACGTATTTATCGTAGGGACACTATGGCAACGACCGGCCTGTAATTTCTTGAACGAATGCGAATAAATTATTGGCATTCGACTGACACAAACTCCGATTGTCAGCCTTTCTGTTAAACGCACCCTTCTGTTTGCTCCTGAACTTCATCGTCGCCAGTACCTTTCTTTATTGCGCTTAGCCGCTTCTTTCAGTCAGCTAATACACGTCAGCAAACACAGGTCTGACGCCCGCTATCCCTTAGCTTCCGCTATTTCTTCTGTTCTGTTATGCCCTCTGTACAGGGTATTTAAGAGGGAGCTACACAAGAACGACACACGAACCACACAGCCTGAGTGATTCGCCGTCGCACCAAAACTCGTACGCATCCAGCCAATAATATTCACCGTCAGCATCGTAGGATGAAAACTCAAAATCATGTCTGGCCTGGTCAATCAATGTCTCCGGTCGCCGGACCAGGTTCAGTCACAGGAGCTGATGATGAGTACACATTTTTTAAACGACGAATTTTTTGACAGCATGGAAAGTTCAATCATTGCGATTGATAAAGCCGAAACTCTGCCACCTCTGTGCTACACCGACAGTGACTTTTTTGAATTTGAAAAGAAGGCCCTGTTCGATCATGAATGGCTGTGCATTGGCCGTACCGACTGGGTTAAAAATCCAGGTGATTTTTACAACACTACCATCGTGGATGAACCAATCGTTGTGGTACATGACCGCGACGGTGAGATCCGTGCGATGTCTTCTGTGTGTCAGCACCGTGCTATGGTGGTTTCAGAAGGTACCGGCAATACCCGTACCTTTACCTGCCCGTATCACCACTGGACCTACAACCTGAAAGGTGAACTGATCAACGCACCGGAAATGCACAAAACCTGTGATTTCCATAAAGAAGAAAACGGCCTGCCACAGTTCAAACTGGAAATCTGGCATGGCTTTATCTTTATCAACTTCGATGAAGATGCTGCACCACTGGCACCACGTCTGAGCGCGCTGGAACCGATTGTGGGCAATTACGATTTCGAAAATGCTGAAGGTCCTGAGCCAGACCGCGACACACATTATCAGTTTGGCTGGAAAGTACAGTTCGAAAACAATAACGATGGCTACCACGCAAGCCGTCTGCATGCAGGTTTCCACGATTATATTCCAAGTAAACTGGCGGTATTTCCGGAAGAGCTGCCAGCAAATACTGCAGGCTACTACCGCACCAATGGTACACTGCACATGGATGCCAGCTTCAATACCACGCACAAAGCACTGATGCCGGTATTCCCGAAACTGACAGATGAAGAACGCAACCGCATGGCATTCGCCAACCTGCCGCCTACACTGTCTCTGGTAATGACTGCAGACGCTGTTATTTATCTGATCCTGCGTGCCGATGGTCCGGAAAGCCACTACCTCGACCTTGGTATTCTGTTCGCCAAAGGCGCGATGGAAGATCCGGATTTCGACAAGAAAATGGAAGACATCATGACCCGTTCGCTGGAAATCAACGATCAGGACATTCATGCCGACCATCTGGTACAGCAGGGTCTGCGTTCACGTCATGCACCACGCGGCCGTTACTCCTGGGAAGAAGGCGCGCAAAGTCGCTTCAACTCCTGGCTGGTACCACGCTACCGTGCACAATGGCAAAAAATGAAAGCTGAGAAAAAAGTGGGCTGATTGGCCTGCTCCTCAGCCAGAGGAAGACCTTTTATGTCCCGTATGCCTGTTATTTTTTTCGGCCATGGCAGTCCGACCAATGCGCTGGAAGATAATCGCTATACCCGTTCCTGGGGGCAGATTGCATCTGCCCTGAAGGAAAAGCCAAAAGCGATTTTATGTCTTTCCGCCCACTGGTGTACCCGCGGTACCGCAGTGACGGCCATGCAGAAACCAAGAACGCTGCACGATTTCGGTGGTTTCCCTAAGCTGAACAAAGTTCAGTACCCGGCACCGGGATCACCGGAGCTGGCGGATAAAGTAGCAGGCTTGCTGGACAGAAAAGTCGGACAGGATAAAAGCTGGGGGCTGGATCACGGTTCGTGGTCCGTCCTGGTTCATGCCTTTCCCAAAGCCGATATTCCGGTTGTACAGTTAAGTGTTGATGTCTCGCTGACACCTGAACAGCGCTTTGCCATCGGTGAGCAGCTGACACCATTGCGTGACGAAGGTGTACTGATTGTAGCCTCCGGCAATATCGTGCATAACCTGGCCACCATGGAATGGAGCAAAAACGCACAACCCTACCCATGGTGCACGGAATTCAATGACTACATCATTGAAGCCATGAAGAAGAAACACACAGGTAAAATTCTCGATGTCGAATCACTTGGCCTGATTACTGGCCGCAACCATCCGACACCGGATCATTTCTGGCCACTACAGTATTTTATTGGCACCCGTATGAGCGGTGACAAACTGAAAGTGTTTACACCCCAGATCGTATTTAAATCCCTGAGCATGGCCAGTTTTGTGTTTGAACCACAGAACGATTAACTGCTTTATCTCCTCCAGATCCTTCATCAATTCGCCATAGTTTTCTATGGCTTTTTTTGTCTGCCGCTCAGCTTTTTGCTAATCGTCTGCAGTCAATTTCTTATGCGTTATCAATCAAGAATATTTACCTGCTGAATTTATAGTGGTTGCCATAGAGAAACCACTTAAGAAAATTCAGGAACAGGTTATGAGTGAACAAACCCTGAAACTCATTATTCATGACGTTATTGAAGATGGTAACGACGTCATCCTTCTGGACCTGCGGGCCGAAGATCAATCCGACCTGCCTGAGTTCAGTGCCGGTGCTCACATCGACATCTGTGCCGACAACGGAATTACCCGCCAGTATTCATTATGCAACGCCAGCCACGAGCGTCATCGTTATCTGGTGGCAGTGCTGCTCGCCAGCCCGAGCCGCGGTGGTTCGGAATGGATTCACCAATACGCTGGCAAAGGCAAAACCTTAACTGTCAGCGCACCGCGCAATCACTTTGCTCTGCAGCCTGACGCTGAACACACCGTGCTGATCGCCGGCGGTATTGGCGTTACACCGGTACTGGCTATGGCCCACGAACTGGAAGCACAGGGTAAATCCTGGGTGCTGCATTTTTCTGCCCGCACAAAACAGGAAGCAGCCCTGCTGCGCACCGTGCACGATTTTGCCGCTCAAAGCCAATACGGCAAGGTCGTTTATTACTTCACCCGCGAGGGCGACCCACGCATTGATTTCGCCGGACTCTTTACCCAAACCGAAAACACCGGCGCGCATTTCTACTGCTGTGGCTCCAATGAATTTCTCGATGCCTATATCGACGCCGGCAAAGTGCTGCCCGCCGCACAGGTGCACTACGAGCGCTTTACCTCAGATCAGGAAACCGCCCGTGACAACGAATTTACTCTGGTTCTTGCCCGCAGCAACAAAGAGCTTGAGGTGAATGAGGGTGAGAGCATTCTCGAAGTGCTTACCCGTAATGATGTACGCGTGAAATACATGTGTTCAGAAGGCGTCTGCGGAAGCTGTGAAGTCCGCGTGCTGGAAGGCACACCGGATCACAGAGATTCCGTATTAAGTGATGCCGAAAAATCAGCCAACGACACCATGATGGTGTGCTGCTCCGGCTCACTCAGTAAACGTCTGGTACTGGATCTCTGACCGGTATCTGCCTGCTCTACTTTAATTAGGATGGTTTTATGACAACCCAAGCACTGCAACCTGTTACAAGCCGTGCCGCATGGCGTGGTGATGAATTAGTAAAAAATGAAGCGGACTGGATTTATCTGCTGTCAGATGAAGAAGTAAAAGAGCTGGAAACCCTGGGTACCCGCTTTGTTGAAGAGAATCCGGATCTGCGCTTTGTACAGGCCAGCGATTACCCGCTGACAGTCACTGCCGAAGCGGTTAAAAAATGGTGCGCCGAAGTCGATGGCGGCCGCGGTTTTACCCTGGTGCGTGGTCTGCGTACCCATGTGTATTCTGATGCGCTGTCTGCGGCTATTTACTACATTCTTGGCCTGCACATGGGCGAACCCTTCCGCCAGAACGAAATGGGCGATCTGATCGACCATATTTACGCAACTTCGGATAAAAAATTGGAAGAGCCGGATGCACTGTCTAAATCCATCCGCGATAAACTTCCCTTCCACTCCGACAGCTCAGATGTAGTATCCCTGATGTGTCTGCGCCCTTCCAAAGAAGGCGGTGCCTCCTGTCTGGTATCCGGTGCAGAAATTTATAACGAAATTCTGAAACGTCGCCCGGATCTGGCCCCGCTGTTGTTTGAAGACTTTAACTGGGACTGGCGCCGTCAGGACCCGGAAGCACCGGCAGATACCTACACCTCACCGATTCTCGACGTTACAGACGGTGTGATGAACATGTATGCAGGCTCTATCTATATCAAAACCGCACAGGAATACCCTGGCATTCCGGCCCTGACTCAGGACCAGATCGACCTGCTCGACCTGTTTGAAGAGATCACCTACGAACCTGGCATGGCCATCGAAATGGACTTCCGCCCAGGCGATATCCAGTGGCTGTCAAACTACGCAGCGCTGCATTCGCGCACCGAGTTTATCGACTTTCCGGAACCTCAGCGTCGTCGCCATCTGATGCGCCTGTGGCTACAACGTGAAGGTGCCCGCCCGGTATCAGAAGGCTTCGGTAAAAACGCCGTAGTACAGAAACGTGGCGAACACCGTAAGGAAGAAGATGCCGATAACCGTGGTAAATTTACCGTGGATCTGGCTGCTGTTCCTCGTATGGATTAAGAGTGCATATGGACTGATTCAATTGAGTTAGTTCGAGCTATAAAAAACGCCGGTTATTGCCGGCGTTTTTTACTTTTACCACAAGCGTTAAACAGACTTAAATCGATACACTATGCTTTTAAAGCGATAAGGTTTTTCATGTATTGATCTCAACTTTATTCAGAAAAACATTTTCTAACACTAGTGCTTTCAGCAAAGCAATGCTCGACCGACTTCCAATAATAGTCTTTCACGCTTTTCGAGCAAGAATAACAAGTATCTTTCTCATCGCAACTCTGAAAACCTTCCAGGTTCTCATCCACACACACCTCAGGATCAACACCAGTACACTCTGAAGTATTGAAACAAATCAATATCAACTTCTGCTGTGCGGTATTCCCATTTCTACCATCGGAGTAAGTTAATTCAAGATAGTCAGATACAAGCTTCTCAGAAGATCCTGCATTAGCAAATACCGAAAGCATAAAAAATATGAATAATACTAATTTTCTCATAACCAAAAAACCAAAATAGACACCCACTTTTGATTATTCTACCATTGAGAGACAAAGGATATCCTCCATGTTCTGTCTATGTTTTTGAGCCACCGGCCCGGATGGTCTGTTAGTATTCCGATGTCAATTTTTCAAAAAAATTATCAGGATCGATCTTGTTCATACCGAATTACACGATTTATTCCTGACTGCATATAGGCAACACCAGTATTTGCAACTAAAAAAAGTAAAAAAGTAAAAAAGTAAAAAAGTAAAAAAGTAAAAAAGTAAAAAAGTAAAAAAGTAAAAAAGTAAAAAAGTAAAAAAACAGATAACACATTGCTATATTTCTTGCCAGTATTAAGCTCACCATCTTTGCATTTTATGTAATTTCCAATAGAGACCTGTACACTTAAAAACAAGCCAACTAATCCTAAAATTGCAGCAACAGCTAAGAGTGAAGTTACAGCGTTTAATGCCAGCAAGAACCCAACAAGAGCCAGAATATAGAGTGTAACTGTTGCGTTTCTCCATAATTTAACTGGAAACACGTTCTTCTGCTCAGCATTGTTAAGTTCCGTCGCAACTAACCAAACCCAGAAAAAAAGATAAATACCACCAGTCATTACAGTAAGCAACCATGAAACTAATGGGCTACGTATCTTTGGATGCATTTAGACTCCTATTATTATTCATATATTCTCACCTTCCTTCATTTCATTAGTGAACCTACTCCCACAACGATTAAATCCCAGGAGGTAGACACTACATAGTCACCAGCTTAAGTGCTCTTCGCAACCTCGTTTATAGCTTTCTCAATTAACTCTTCGACCATCAGCGACTCCTGACTTCGCAATAACGCCCGTATTTGCGGCTGGTTTGGAGCGCTAGCGGAAAGTTTGTCCCTACCTGCTTGCGCTTGTTATGCGTTTTCGATTCCATATTGATTTTTAATTCTCGCGATTTCACGCTCAAGGTGCTTAATTTTAGCTTTTGCCCAAACTGAACGATCTTTGCTTTGGACACTTTTCATTGCCTTGCCTAAATAATCACAAACTACATCATTCTTTGAATAACGAGCCACTGTAAATGGTGGATCACCTTCACTTAGTGCGTGAACATCTGCCCCAGACTCGACTAATAGCTTTACAATTTCAAAATTTCCTCTGGATGCTGCTTCATGTAATGGGGTATAACCGAGATCACCTCTAGCATTTAACTCAATTCCATTAGCAATAAGTTCTCTTACAATGCCAACATCATCTCTTATTACTGCTATATGCAATGCATTCTCGCCTTCATGATTTTGCCAATTCAGATCAGAGAAATCAGCTTCTTCAAATGACGGAAGATCTTTTTTTAAATTGGCTAGATAATCTTCCAGGTTTTCACTTCTACTCATTCATGCTCCTGACGCATAACGCCCGCATTTGGGGCCGACTGGAAGGAGGTCCCATGTCGCGAGGCGACAGATCAACATGCGCCTGTTATGTGATTGACGATTTACCATATAGAACGCTCCTCCCTTTCTTCGACATTATTAAATACTTTAGACATAAGTAGCTTAGCCCCTCCAGATAAAAAGAGATGATGTCTAAATGAAGTAACTATGTCGTAAATTTTACCGTTCTCGCCGATTAGATAGGGGATATAAATATGTCTTACTGGCCTGAATTTATATGAATGCCGAAGATCGACCCTGGAGACCGTCCAATCAGTGTCTTTTAGTTTTGTCTTTCTTAGTAACTCTCCGATGATAACGATTAGATAGGCGTATATTTCTTCAGAATAGAAGTCAGGCCTTCGCTTGTTCATTATTTGTTTGGCAACCCAACTATTGAGGCTTTTTAGGTCAGATTTACTTTTCATCTTTTCGATGCCAATAGCATCATAAGCTTCAGATAATAGATCACCAATTTTATCTGGCCTTTCCAAATAACTTTCGAAGTAATCAATTAGTATTGGAAAGCTATCATCATCAGGTAAATTAAACTGATCAACGAACTGTTCGAGTGTAATGCCATAAAGTCGCTGACAATCCGCGTCTATAAACTGGCCTTTGTTGTTTTCAAAGAATTCTCCATCCTCAGTGGCGACTTCTCCAAAAACTACTCTTGCTCGTTCTGAAAATGACTCAAGTTTGCGCCATTCTTCTTCAGGCCTAGACTCCATATATTCATGTAATTTCTTTTCAGATCGAAATGATTCAACAATGATCTCGTCATACCATTGTTGTTCCTTTGTTAGTTCCTTCTTGGCCATTTAATTCACTTAACTCCGAGTTGGATCGATATTCGGATGTGATTACACATAACGCCCGCAGCACGGGAAAAGTTGAAGCGCAGCGGAAACTTTGTCCCAGTGCCTGCGTTTGTTATGTTTGTGCTGATTCATACCGATACCATTCGGTAATTGAAACTGCGTCCGAGTACTCAGCACCAAATACAGTAGACGGCTCAAAACCAAAGCCTGAACTCGCACGCCTAGTAAGTATTACTTGAATGTTATGTTGCTTGTAGAATTTGAACGCTTTTTCCCTGAGCTCTGGCGCTGCATTTACGCCAAGAACAATACGCTCAATGTCACATGGTGAAATTTTACTCACAAAGATACCATCACTTACTTCTGAGCAATCCTCAAGCCTCCTAGAAAGCCTGTATTCCGACTCATATTCCCAATGATCCGATTTTACGTATAGATCCCTCATAGATATAACTTCGCTTTCAGAGAGATACTTCCCATTGATTATCGGGCGTCTCTTTCGATACACGACGGGGCTCATATCTTGAATCAAAGCGGAGCGATCCTTTAATTGGATGGCTATGCCCTTATGAGATTCAGCATAATGCGCCCACATAAGCAGATTAACTGGAATAGAGGCTTCTGAATAAGAAAAACAGGTGCATCCGACTAATTTACTTACTTCGGTAACTAAATTTGAGTTGAGGTGATATTTATAGTCAGAAAGCTCAGATTCTAAAATTTCATACTCTTCAAATTGGGGTTTTCCGCCAGATAAGTCAATTCCGAGGTTTTTGCTCGGCAACGACAACTCTTCTTTAAGTCTAATTTCAGGAATCAACTCAAACGGATCGTTGTACTCATTTGGTTGGCAAAACCTGACCGTTTGATCATCAAGAAATTTATCAGAAGCGAACGCCGCCATATATTTAAAATAAGGCACTCTCTCAGATTCTCCTTAAAACATAACGTCCGCATTTGGGGCCGACTGAAAGGAGGTCCCAAGCCGCGCAGCGGCTGAATAACATGCGCTTGTTAGTTGCTTGATCTAACTTCATATGAAAGTTCAAAGCCTGCATCTTTAATGGTTTCAGCAGCTAGCGCTAAAAACTTAACAGCCTCTGAGTTTGGCTGGTATTTAGACACGATACTGATTTTTACTGGCAATCCCACAGCCTTGGGACAATGCTCATATATCTCTCCGGACTCGACAAATGACAAGTATAAGTTGAGCTTGTCTTGTAGAAGTAATAGCTTCTCGTTTTTGTCGTCCCACTTAAGATGATCCGAGATGACCAACTCTATATTAGAGTCGTCTGTTCCAATGATATCTACTTTGTCCAATTGCTCGATGGTCATCTTCTTCCTTAGCAACTAACAGTTTTATTCATGCGCACGCTCACTTTCCCCTACTCCGATCAGCCAGACATCCCTTTATAACCCATTGATTCCCATAAGGTATTCCTGAATTCTTATACAAACATTACCGGCAAAAACGCGCATGCGCATAAACACGCTTTGCTCCGGCACACTATTTCTGACCTCAGGAAAAAATCTCACTACTAATCAGGTACTTATAGCCAGAGCAATTGGCAAACCGTGCCTGTACAAATTAGCAAAACGTGCGCATATTTCTTATACATGGGAAATATACTGTATGGCATCTATAGATCAGTCAATAGAGGATGGCGCCATTNTGAATGNCNGTTTGTTGCCACAAGTTCATCCCTACGCAGCAGGCGGCGCTTACATTCCCACGCGGGAGCGTGGGAACGAGGTATCGCAGGAGTGTGAGAACGAGGCAACGCGGGAGCGTGGGAANGAGGNATTGAAGCCACTCCGGTAAGATGCATGCCCCGCGCACCACAATTCTGTTCAAAAGTTAAACCACCCGCACTAACTTGCCTTTCTCCCAGCCNACGCGGCCGNTATGCACTTTCTGCCGCTGNATNCCCGGCACNGGNGCNATCATAAANACNTCGCCNTTACGGCCGGTCATAGTNCGTTCTACGCCACAGGCNTTGGCCAGTTTTGCGTGNTCGCGCATGTGAATATCTTCGCCGTGTACCGGNATGGCNATATCCGGTTTTACCCAGGAATATAAGGTCTGCAGTTCTTCCTGCGCCGGNTGGCCGGANGCGTGNATCGGCAGTTCGCTGTTTTCNGCAGTNACGACTTCAACACCCATGCTTTGCAGTTGCTGAATTAATCCGGCNATNGCTTCTTCATTACCGGGAATNGCGCGGGCNCTGAAGATAACGCGGTCGCCGGCTTCCAGTTCAAANTCCGGNTGNGNACCNGCNGCCAGGCGGCGCAGTGCGGTACGCGGTTCGCCCTGNCTGCCGGTTACTACNGCCAGCACTTCATTGCGCGGTAAATAGCCGAGATGACCNGCCTGTACCGAACCNGCATCGTGGGGCCAGATNCCGGCTTTTTTNGCGCACTGGTGCATATTCACCATGGAGCGNCCCATCAGGCCCATATAGCGGCCGGTCTGTTCGGCGATGCGCGACAGCGTTAACAGGCGCGCGATATTGCTGCCAAAGCAGGTNACGATGACGCGNCCGCTGGCACTTTCTACNGCTTTTTTCAGNCCNTTATACAAAGCACCTTCCGACGCCGAGTGNCCNCTGACCGTGGCGTTGGTGGAATCGCACACCATCAGGCGNACGCCTTCTTCTGCCAGNTGGGTGTAGGTTTCCTGTTTGTAGCCGTGGCCGATCACNGGATCGGGATCAAGCTTCCAGTCACCGGTGTGAAAGATATTACCCAGNGGTGTGCGGATCATTAACGCATTGGGGTCAGGAATGGAGTGAGTCAGNGCTAACCACTGCACTTCAAACGGCCCGATGTTCAGNCGNTCNCCNACTTTGGGAATAATGATTTTTACCCGGTGCAGCAGNGCGTGTTCTGCCAGCTTCTTCTTTAACACTTCNGCGGTAAAGCGNGTGCAGTAGATCGGGCAGCGCAGCTGTTCCCATAAATAGGGCACGGCGCCAACGTGATCTTCATGGGCGTGAGTAATCACTAAGCCATCAAGGCGGTGGCGATGGGCNGCAATAAANGAAGGGTCCGGCATCTGGATCTCAGGTTCGCCGGAATGNTGCACTGTGCCNTCNGCGCTGACNCGCCCGGGTTTGGGAAAGGTGACACCACAGTCGACCATCAGCCAGCTGCCGTCGTGGCCGTAGAGATTCATATTCATGCCAATCTCGCCGGTGCCGCCTAAGGGCAGAAAAACGAGATCTTTATCGGAAGGAGTCATGGGCATCCTGATTGCCACGGACCGCGCTGCGCNTTCACNCGACAGCCCGGACGGGATTAAAAACGACGATTATAACGCTTAGCGTGCCGCAATGACTGCCCATCGAAAAGAGGATAATTTAACAAGACACTGTTCTCCGCAGGTATTCCCACAGAACGCCACCAGCTTACTCACANAGTTATCCACAGAATTATCCGNANACTGGTTTTATCAACACTTGACATTGGNGCAAACGAATTNTTTTTNCCGCCCTGAATTTATTTGCAATTATTTTNAACAAACCCTTGCATGGNGCGGCTTTCTGTGGATTTCACCGGATTNTGNAAAAGGGGTTAATTTTTCATCAATCTGTCACAACGCCCGTTATTATCTGGCNTACAGGCGTTAACTCATAACATATTCACAATTTTATCCACAGAAAGCGTGGAAAACTGCGGGTATCCACAGACTGAAATCCACAGATGAGCATTCTGGCTGCGGCTGCTACAATATGCGCCCTCAATATCCTCCGATAAAGAATACGAGAGACGCCATGCCTGAGTATCGTTCCAAGACTTCTACCGGCGGCCGTAATATGGCCGGAGCCCGTGCGCTGTGGCGCGCCACCGGCATGAAGGATGAAGATTTTCATAAACCGATTATTGCCGTTGCCAACTCCTTTACTCAGTTCGTACCGGGCCATGTTCACCTGAAAGATATGGGGCAGCTGGTCGCGCGCGAAATTGAAAAAGCCGGCGGCGTGGCAAAAGAATTCAACACCATCGCTGTGGACGACGGTATCGCCATGGGTCACGACGGTATGCTGTACAGCCTGCCATCCCGTGAAATCATCGCCGATTCCGTGGAATACATGGTGAATGCACACTGCGCCGACGCACTGGTGTGTATCTCTAACTGCGACAAAATCACCCCGGGGATGCTGATGGCGGCTCTGCGCCTGAACATTCCGGTCGTGTTTGTTTCCGGTGGCCCGATGGAAGCCGGTAAGACCAAGCTCTCTGAGCACAAGCTCGATCTGGTCGATGCCATGGTGATCGCCGCTGACGATTCTGCTTCTGACGAAAAAGTCGAAGAGTACGAACGCAGCGCCTGCCCGACCTGTGGTTCCTGCTCCGGTATGTTTACCGCTAACTCCATGAACTGTCTGACCGAGGCCATTGGTCTGTCTCTGCCAGGTAACGGCACCATCGTGGCAACCCACGCTGACCGTGAAAACCTGTTCCTGGAAGCTGCCCGTCTGATCGTGAAAAACGCCAAGCGTTATTACGAAGAAGAAGACGAGTCTGTACTGCCACGTTCTATCGCCAGCTTCAAAGCGTTCGAAAACGCGATGACCCTGGACATCGTGATGGGTGGTTCGACCAACACCATCCTGCACCTGCTGGCAGCCGCTCAGGAAGCGGAAGTGGATTTCGGTATGAAAGAAATCGACGCTCTGTCACGCAAGGTTCCGCAGCTGTGTAAAGTGGCGCCGAACACCCCGAAATACCACATCGAAGACGTACACCGTGCCGGTGGCATCATGGGTATTCTGGGTGAAATCGACCGCGCCGGTCTGCTGCACAACGATCTGCCAACCGTACACAGCGCCACCATGAAAGACGCGCTGGATACCTGGGATATCATGCGCAGCCCATCGCCGGAAGTGGTTGAGTTCTTCAAAGCTGGCCCTGCCGGTATCCCGACTCAGGTAGCGTTCAGCCAGAGCACCCGCTGGCCGACACTGGACGGCGACCGTTCTGAAGGCTGTATCCGCGACCTCGAACACGCGTTCTCAAAAGAAGGCGGTCTGGCGGTTCTGTACGGTAACATCGCTGAAGATGGCTGCGTGGTAAAAACTGCCGGTGTGGATGAGTCCATTCTGGTGTTTGAAGGTAAAGCGAAAATCTTTGAGTCTCAGGACAGCGCAGTGACTGGTATCCTGGGCGACGAAGTGAAAGAAGGCGATGTGGTTATCATCCGCTACGAAGGGCCAAAAGGTGGTCCGGGTATGCAGGAAATGCTGTACCCGACGTCTTACCTGAAATCCAAAGGTCTGGGTAAAGCCTGTGCGCTGCTGACCGACGGTCGTTTCTCTGGTGGTACTTCTGGTCTGTCTATCGGCCACTGTTCACCGGAAGCCGCTGCCGGTGGTGCNATTGGTCTGCTGAAAGACGGNGACCCGATCAAAATCGACATCCCGAACCGCAGCATCGACGTTCTGCTGAGCGACGAAGANCTGGCCNCCCGCCGNACTGAACAGGATGCCAAAGGCTGGAAACCAGCTGAAGAGCGTCCACGTAAAGTCAGCGTGGCACTGAAGGCNTACGCCAAGTTCGCCACCAGCGCCGACAAAGGTGCTGTCCGCGATAAATCCCTGCTGGATTAATAATCANTCAGGACATCGCGGATATCATCCGTATAATGGCCCGTACAAAGNGATTTGTACGGGCTTTTTTATTGGATTTTTTTATGTTGCGTCTTCTTTCCCTGCTGTTTATTGCCTCCTTTCTCAGCGCCTGCTCCAGTCCTCGNCTTGCCGGTATTGATGATCTTTCAGATCTCACTAATCAGGTGCTCAGCAGTTTTGGTAANGACAGCGAAAAAGCCCTGACNGCTGCCAATCAGGCGTATGACACCGCGNAAAGAGAAGAGCTGGAATTTTATGCGCCCCTGCATATGCAGCGCATTAAAGACGCCATGACCGAAGTACAGCGCAATGATCTGGCCGGNAATAACGATGCCCTGCTGGCGTCTTCTGCATTACTGCAGGGGCTGTTAAAAACAGCACTGGAAAATAAACAGGATGTGCAGGAAACCCTGTCNCCTCTGATCGCCCAGAACGCTGTTCTGCTGGAAATTCACNCCGATAAAGCCCTGCCGGTGGAATACACAGACGCCATGGAAGATATGAGCTATCTGATCAAACTGATCGAAGCCGGTGAGAAAGTCCGCGCGATCAAACGCTCACCGTCTGTNTTGCAGGAACTCACCGAACTGGAACCTATGACCATGNTGGCGGTGCACTGGCAACCGGCGCAGCAGACGCTGCAGAAAGCCGAAGATGAAGACGCCGACNGCACCGCTCCACTGACTTTTGCCGCCGCCCGTGACCGGGTAGAAGATGCGCGCCTGACCATCAGTGAACAATACCAGGACCGCGAGCTGNGCCGTAAAGCNGGTCTGCGTGCNCTGCGTACTGCACAGCATGCGCTGTATATGGGCCGCGCGGCAGAGAANCTGCAGGGNCTGACGGCGGTGCAGGCGGAACAGAAGGCGCTGGATTTTGAAANCTATCTGNATGACATCTCCTCCGCTATCGGCGGNGAAGACCTGCGTCATATGGATCTGCGTGATCAGGCNCTGGCGATNATTCAGGCCATCNGNGAACGTGAACGCCAGTANCAGCGCGCACTGAACAGTGGTGCCGATATTACTCTGCAGCTGCCGCCGCAGACNGACACAGGCGCNGAAACAGAAGCGACTNCAGNCAAAACGCAGAATGTCTTTTTCGGCGATAGNGATGAAGATNGAGAGCAGACGGNAGGCGTGAAAGCCGCTGCGGACGCAGGNACTGNGGAANCTACTATTGAAAGCGAAAGCGCAGAAAACANCACTGACGCCNACAACGAAAATCAGGACTGANGCCAATAATAAANANCAGGACTGNNCCCGGACGTAAGCCGGGCAGAAATCAGTTATCGTTCAGGCTGTATTCAAAGCCTTTNATGCGCAGGCCGCGCTGAATATAGTCACTGACGCTGACNCCNAAGTTACCGCTGCGGAATACGCCGTCGGCNTTNTAAGGCTGGCCATCACGGTCGACCGGGTTCATCGCCAGATTNATAATCTGCTCCGGCTGCGGCTGTTTGTTCTTATCCAGAATCATAATGACCCTGGGCTTCAGCTGATAACCTTCATCCGCCGATAAAATAATGCCCACTTCGCCATTGGTCATCTGCANCAGATAGCCCGGCGGNTACAGGCCGATCATGGCGATAAANTTCTTCACCACTTCTTTATCAAACTGGGTACCGGCGTTTTTGTTGAGGATTTTCATTGCCTCCAGCGATGACATACCGGCCTTATAAACCCGGTCNCTGGTCATGGCGTCATANGCATCCACCACTGAGACAATGCGGGTAAACAGCGAGATTTTTGTGCTGTCGATACCGCGTGGATAGCCTTTNCCNTCCAGCCGTTCGTGATGCGTCCAGGCGACATCCACCGCCCCCGGATAAATATCCGAGCGCCCCATCAGCAGTTGCCGGGCATAGGTGGTATGGCGCGCCATTTCTTCAAATTCTTCCGGCGTCAGNCGNCCGGGTTTATTCAGAATCTCATCCGGCACCTTCATCTTGCCGATGTCGTGCATCAGGCCGCAGATGCCGAGGTTTTCCAGCTCATAAGGGGCAAGGTCGAGATGCTGACCAAGNGAAATCGCCAGCAGTGANACGTTCACTGAATGCTCAGCGGTGTACTCATCCTGATGCTTCAGCCGTGTCAGCCACAGCATGGCGTTGGGGTTACTGATCACCCGCTGTACGCAGTCTTTCACCATCACCTGCGCCTGCTTCATATTCAGCGCCTGGCCCAGATGCGCACTGGCAAACAGCTGCTTCACCTGCACTTTGGCCGCCTGATAGGTGCGGTTGGCTTCGCTCAGCTGGCGCGCCATATCCTGCTTTTCGACGTAGCGGGTGCGGGTAACCCGCTGGGTGTTTTTGGTTTTATCGAGGGGAACCCAGTCTTCTTCGACCACGTCCACCCACACGCTCTTACAGTGATCCTGCACCATGTGGATGTCTTTTTCGCTTTCCAGCAGAAACCCCTGAAACAGGAACGGCGATTCTTCCCAGGGGATATCCAGCTCAACCACGTACATGCCGACAGTCAGCTCCGCCACGGTCAGCTGTTTGCGGACCTGACGTTTATGTACACGGTACTTCTGCCCGTTACGGGTGGTGGTGACAGATGCGATCAAAGGGTGCCTGCGCCTAAAACAAAGATACTGATGACTCTCTGTTCAGTTTATAGGCAGATGGCAAAAGCGCGAGAGCGCGGAAGCTGACATTCGATACAGGTGGCGCTTTTTACAGAACATTTTCAGCACAACTGTGACGCAGTTACCCCATGCAGTTACCCCGCCCGGTTGCCCCGCTCAGAAGTCAGCGGCCGGCTGATGCTTTTTGTAAAGAAGTAAGAATGAATCGCAATCGAATATTGATACTCATTCCCGATAAGCGCAATATGACGATTATATTGCAGTAGCGATGAACCGATCGGGAGACAGAATCCATGTCTGCAGAAGCCGTTTATAACCGCCGTGTCCGCTGGGCCGGTGTCTTACTGATTTCCACCGTTTGCCTGCTCGGCATCAGCCTGTGGCTGGGCAAACCACATACAGCCCCGGCCCAGGTCTATTCGACCGATGCGCCGGAATCTGCGCTGCGTTCCTGAATGTTCAGGGAGTACGGTTACTCCCTGAACAGTTACTCCCCCAAACGTTAAGCTCATAACGTTAAGACCTGCCCCGTCAAAAAGCAGGGCTTAAACGCCGGTCACCTCAATCGTGCTGCGGCCATCAGCTGCGGTAAACAGCAGACGGTGATCAATCACGTCAGGAATTTCCGTCGGGTGATGGGTGACGTACAGCAGGGTAATCTCTTTCTGTTCCGCCAGACGGTTAATGAAAGCGAGCACTAACATACGGCTCGGATCATCCAGCCCCTGACAGGGCTCATCCAGAATCAGCAGCGGCGGCTGTTTAATCAGTGCCCGGGCGATCAGCACCAGACGCTGCTCACCATAGGATAAATGCTGCAGACTCTTGTTGGCTTTATCGCGCAGGCCGATGATGTCCAGCCACTGCAGCGCCAGCACTTTATCGTCATCGCCGGTGCTCTGATACAGACCAATGCTGTCATACAGACCGGAAATAACCGTGCTCAGCACGTTGGTGGTGGCACGGTATTCCCACTGCAGAGACGCCGACACCAAACCAATATGTTTTTTGATGTCCCAGATGGTTTCACCACTGCCGCGCTGAATTCCGAACAGTTTTAAATCGTTGCGGTAGCACTGCGGGTTATCGCCTGTGATCAGTTGCAGCAGACTGGTTTTGCCGCAGCCGTTCGGCCCCTGAATCGCCCAGTGCACACCCGGCTCAACGCGCCAGTTAAGCTCAGAGAATAATTCACGGCCATCGTAGCTGATCGACACATTCTTCATACCCACCAGCGGATCACCATCTTCCAGCTGCAGTCGCTCACGCGGCGCTGGCGGGAAATCCGGTAATGGCCGGTCGAAATGCATCAGGCCCTGCAATTCCGGCTGCGCCAGTACATCCTCTTTCGTGCCCTGATACAGCAGTTGCGCGTCGTGCATAAACGCCACATGAGAAATCCAAGATGGCAGCTCATCGAGACGATTAGCCACCCACAGAATCGCCTGCCCTTCTGCCTGTAGCTGATCCAGTGCTTCACTAAGAGCCGCACGGCTGGTCTGATCCAGACCTTCCAGCGGCTCATCCAGCACCAGCAGATCCGGGCGTTCACGCAGGGCATTAATCAACAGCACTTTACGACTTTCGCCGGTGGATAAGGCACGGAAACCTGAATCCAGGAGATGGCGGATACCAAGCTTCTCAACCCACGCTTCGACGTCTTCTACAGGTGCCAGAAAATCGCGGATCAGTGTGCCTTTGTCGGCGCTGTCATTGAGATCGCTTTCGTCTTCTTTACGCTCGGTTTCAATCTGCTCGGCCTGAGCTTCCAGCGATACATAAGACACATTAACCGGCAGGTTGTCTGCCGTGCCTTTGCTTAATACCACACGCTCTGCCGCCAGCAATGACAGCACGGTTTTACCGCTGCCGTTGGTACCGGTAATGGCCCAGAATTCGCCGGCATTCATTTGCCAGTCAGCAACCTGCAGATGACGTCCGTCGTGCAGACGGGCAAGAATATCTTTGAAATGCATGAATAAGATCCGCACAGACTTATCAGAACGGCCACGGCAGAACGCCGTCAGACCGGAGACACAAACAGGCCGGAACAGTATCCGGCCTGATGGGAAACGCGTTAAGAATACCGCGCCTTCAGCCCGGAGGCCACTTCAGCGGACGGCCGCCAATAATGTGCAGATGCAGATGGAATACCGACTGACCGGCACCTTCACCGTTATTGATCACCAGACGGAATTTATCGCCCATCCCTTCCTGCTCAGCGATTTTATTGGCGGTCAGCATCAGGTGACCGAGCAGCGCCTGATCTTCTGCCGTGGCATCGCACAGACGGGGAATGGGTTTGCGCGGAATCACCAGAATATGGGTGGGTGCCGCCGGATACATATCGCGGAAGGCCATGCATTGATCGTCTTCATAAACGATATCGGCCGGCAGTTCGCCGCGGATGATTTTGCCGAAAATAGTGTCTTCAGACATACGCTGATCCTGACTCTCTGTTCGTTAGCGGGACTGTATAGTGGCAAGCCACCTGATGATCTGCAACATAAACTCTGCATCCTGCGGGCTGCTGTTCACCGGAATAGCAGCGTAAAAGCCGTCGGCGCGCAGAATAATTTTATTTTTACTCACCCGCGCTTCTTCCAGCCCGCTCAGGCGGAGATCCACGGGTTTCTTAAAGGCCGATAACTTTGCCCGCACGCCCTGCTTGCTTACCTCGATCCAGGGGCGGAAGTAGTACGGGTAAAACGCCTGAATCACGTTAAATATAACGGCCAGATAGAGCGCAAGATCAAACCCCACGGCAAAGCCATGGGGCACGCTGCCGTCCAGTCTGGACTGCATATACAGGCCGCCGATCACCAGAACGATCATGCGGAATATACCGCCAAACGGCAGCCCTTCCCTGCACGGCATGGTAAAGCGCAGCCCCTGTTCTGTGTTCGCCAGACGGATGGCGCAGTTTTCCGGCGGCTCGGGCATATCGGTCTGTGTGAGAACCAGCTTACGATCAATGTCTTCCGGCGCGGTGATAACCGGCTCAGCGCTGGTAAGGTCTTCCAGCGGCTTATTAAAACTCTTCACCAGCTGTTCAGCCTTGCTGCGCGCGATTTCGTACTCGGAATCGGCGGACAGCTCGGTTTCCGCATAACGGGTATCGAGCACCACACCGACCATACGCTTGCTGCTTTGATTGCTACCGCCTGAATGAACGGCGACCCACTTCAGCTGAATTTTTGAGAACGACGCCAGCGGCTGCTTTTCCTCCCAGCTGAAAAACAATATGCGGTGACGGGTGATCATGTTGCGTCCGTCGGTACTGAGGTAACGGGTAAAGCGGAAGGAAATGAGAAAACTGCCGAACAATAACGGGAACAGGGCAAAAACCACCATTCCGCCAGGTACCTGCTCACTGGTAAACAGCCAACGATAAAGCACATTGGCCAGAACTCCGGCGCCAGCCAGTAAAAAAGGGGCGCCAAAAATCAGCAGCATCTGGCGCATCAGGCGCTGGTCATCGATACAGAAAAGTTCGCCTTCACGGGCGTAGGTGGTGTACTTCATGCTTTGCTTCGGTCCTTGAGGGTTTGGTTCTGAGGGTTTGGTTCTGAGGGTTTGGTTCTGAGGGTTTGGTCCTTGAGGGTTTAGTTCTGAGGTTCTGGTCCTTGAAAGACTGGCTTTGAGAGAACAGGCAGTCGCTGACTCAGACTGATCAGTCCAGGTCAGCGACGCTATCGAGATGGCTGCTGAGAAACGTCATCACCATAAGTTTGAGATCTTCCAGCGTGCGCTGTGCGCGCTGGCCTTTCTGATGCACGATCACCAGACAGGCAGCGTGAGTGATTTCCAGATACATGCGGCCCATGCGCTCGCGCTCACGGATATGCGCTTTGCTACCCATACGCTTGAACACTTCTGCCATACGCGAGATGTACATCTCATCGTGACGCTCATCCAGTTCCCTCAGCTCAGGCACGGCGAACATGGCCTGCACCAGGGTCAGAATTGCTTTCTGCTGTTTATAGGCTTTGAGATTGGCCGCCAGCATTTTATCCACCAGCTCTTCGCGGTCCATTTCCTCAATCGGCCACAGAGCGATACTGTCCAGCGCGGCTTCCACTTCTTCCAGCCAGCGGCTGCCCATGGCAAACAGAATGGCGTGCTTATTGGGGTAATAGTGGTAGAGGGAGCCAACGGATATGCCGACTTCGCGGGCAATCAGAATAGTATTGAGGTCGTCGAAGCCGACTTTTTCCAGCAGCTCGCTGGTTGCATCAAGGATCTGTCGTGAGCGTTCCCGCGAACGTCCCTGAACCGGGGCATTACGGGGGGCGAGATTCTGTTTTTTCTGGGGTTTATCCACGGCGGCTCTTGTGCTCGTTTTTCATGGTTTTCAGGTGTTTCTGTCCGACGATCTATGGTCAGCGCCGGCAGACAATTATATCCGTCAGACCCGAGGGTAACATTCATCGGATGACAATTGCCTGCCTCAATTAAACAAAGACAAAAAATGGAACGACAATCCGCACTTTCAGTCAGGCATAAAAACCAGAAAGGCACAGGTGCCATAAGCAGCCTGTGCCCGGATTTTGAGAAATGTTCTCAGATAAAGCTGTCGCGGAACACGTAATACATCATGCCCAGAATGTGACC
>PAJK01000086.1 GCA_002706025.1 Oceanospirillaceae bacterium | reverse complement strand
CATGACCAATTGCCACAAAAAAACCGGACAAGAGAGCTTATCCGGATTTTCAGTGGCTGCTCACCATACTTCAAGTCTTAAGTGAACAGCATTGCGGCGTAGCCGGGCTTTACTGACTGTCTTGCGGTGCAGTTCTACGGACAGGTGACAGACACCATGTGCCGGCGCCACCACAATCCTTCTGACGCCCTCGCTACTCGTTGATACGCAGCGGAATAAACATAGCAGAACCGCGACGGACAATGCGCATTGGCACACTGCGGTTAGCCGGCAGATCCTTAGCAATACGTTCAAACTCATCCACAGATGTAACGGCATCCCCGGCGATATTGGTAATAATGTCACCATTAACCAGGCCTGAGAACGCCGCCGGGCCGCGTTTCACTTCTTTGACGATCACACCATCACCCACGGCTTTGCGTTGACGGCCACTCAGCTCAGCAACCACAACACCGAGACGTTTACTGGCATGTTCCTGTGGATCACCACTGTTCATCGCCAGTTCAGCGCCGTCTGAGTCCGGCAATACGCCAATCTCAACATTCAATGTTTTACGTTTACCGTTACGTACGATATCAATTTTCGCCTTCTCGCCCGGTTTGATACGGCCAACCTGATGAGGCAGATCAGATGACAGATAAATATCCTTGCCATCGAAACGGGTGATGATATCGCCACTTTCCAGACCCGCTGCTTCGGCAGGGCTGTCCGGTACTACCTGTGCAACCAGAGCACCGGCTGCTTTATCCAGACCAAAGGATTCCGCCAGATCTTTGCTCACTTCCTGAATCACCACGCCTAACCAGCCACGGCTGACCTTACCTTTCTCTTTCAGCTGATCAGCGACGTCCAGCGCAACATTGATCGGGATTGCAAAGGACACACCCATAAAACCACCGGAACGGGTGTAAATCTGTGAGTTAATACCAACCACTTCGCCATCCAGGTTGAACAGTGGGCCACCGGAGTTACCTGGGTTGATGGCGACGTCAGTCTGGATGAAAGGTACGTAGTTTTCGTTTGGCAGGCTGCGGCCTTTCGCACTCACAATGCCGGCGGTAACTGAATAATCAAAGCCAAATGGTGAACCGATGGCAACCACCCACTCACCCACATCAAGCTTGTCAGAATTACCCAGTTCAACCGTTGGCAAATCTTTCGCTTCTACTTTCAGTAACGCCAGATCAGAACTTTCATCCGCACCGATCAGCTTGGCATCCAGTTCACGACGGTCATTGAGACGAACCACAATTTCGTCAGCATCTTTTACAACATGATTATTGGTTAAGATGTAACCGTCATCAGAGATAATAAAACCGGAACCAAGAGAAGCGCGCTCTTCTTCTCCCGGAGCTCCCTGCTGTCCACCCGGACCACCGAAGAAATGGCGGAAAATTTCCGGCACATCCTGGGGTAAACCATAACGCTGTTGAAAACCGGCCGCTTCGATATGCTGCACAGTACTGATATTAACCACGGCTGGAGACGTTTCTTTCACCAGGTCACGAAAATCCGGCAGTTCGGCGCGGGAAACCACACTGAATACCACCAGCACCATAAAGGCTAAACCACGGTATATCTTGCTCATTTTGTTACCTTATATACTTCAGTCTGCTGAAATAACCGAAATCTGCTCACACCCCGGCACCAGTTTAGGTTGCCAGCGGTCCTGGTAACGCCGGGATATGTTTCTGGCCAGAATAAAGCCCACTGCTAAACCAGCCAGCCCCCCGACAGCCGCTGGCGCATCGCCGAACAATTGTCCGACCGACGCACCGGTAATCAGAGTAAGCAAAGGCAGTCCATACAGAATCAGGGCGCTGACAGCCAGACCGCCGGACGGGATACTCAGAATGACTTCCTGACCGACGCTCAGATTCTTATCGCTTTCGACCCAGAGGCGCATCGGACGACCGAGTTTACTGAGACTGTGCTGACCGCAACCTGAACGCGCATTACAGCTGTTACAGGCGCTTTTCTGCACACCCTCAACCCAGACACCACCGTCCCCAAGTTCTGTTACTACGACAATTTCCTGTGTCATAAAGTTCTGCCTTTTCAGTGTCCGGAATCACTCTGCTCCCCGGACGTAACAGCAGGCTGAACAGACGCTGCAATACGGGAAATAGTTGCAGAAGGTAATTCACCAACCGCTGTGATGCGGTAGCGTTCTTCACCTTGTTTACGATAACGCACAGCCGCTGAGGTAGCGCCCCACTGGCTGACCATTTCCGGCATTTTTTCCGCGCCGGCAAGATCAACGAACAGAGTAAATGCCGCGAGGCCGTCGGTATACATAAGGCGCATGGGCGGCTGGCGCAGCGTTTCGTCAGCACCCTCCGGCACTGGCGGAATCAGCTCCCCGGCTTTCATCAGCACGAAACCGGCCGGTACCCACTGCGGTAACCAGGCGGGAGTATCAAGTGAATGGTCGGATATTTTAAAGGCAGGATGTTCATCCAGAGGATGGCCATCACCATCCGGTACAAAATCAGCAGCGCTCAGTGGAATACCGATTTCGACCGTCGCGAACTGGAATCGCTCAAGAACCTGTCCTGCCTGCCCCAGCATATCAGAACGCAGCAGCAGGCCACTTTCCTGATCAAGCCATAAACGATAGCCGTAACGGTTTTCGTCTTTCGGAGAAATAAACAGCTGTTTTGCATAGCGCCCGGCTATGCGCTGAGAATCGGCAAAACGGAAATTATAGGATTCAGAAATGTCTGCGTTTGAATCGATCCCCTGCAGCGGAGAAGGCAGACTGCTGGCAAGACGGACGCTGTGATCGCCCGGGTGAATGCAAATGGTTTCATCACCACTGCGGATAATCTCGCGCGGCACACCAGTGAGATGGCGCAGCATTTCATACTCTTTGCCATCCACGGTACCGTGCTTTACGGAAATGGTTTCCCAGTGCTGCTGGTTACCGTAAATCAACACGCCCTGGTAGTTTTCAGTTTTGAATGCACGTTGCATCTGATCGAGCCAGCCACGTGCGCTTCCTTCAGCATTGGCCAGTGTAACGACACTGGCCAACAAAGGCAGAAGCAACCAGCGCTTCATTATCAGCGACTCTCCTCTTCGCTTTCAAAGTTCACGACGCGGGCGTAAGGCATCACACCACCAGCGTTGCTCATCGCGGCCTGTTCAGTATGCTGCATCACATATTCCTGCAGCTTACGTTGCGCGGCTTCCAGTTCTTCCGGGCTCAGCTCGCTGGCATCTGCCAGAATGACCGGCTGTTCCGTCTTGTCGGCCTGAGCAACAACGGCAGCAGGGACATTCACAGTCTGCGACTGCTCTGCCATCTGCATTTCTCCGGGTGCATTGCCCGTCATACGCACACCGACTAACACAGCCAGAGTTACGGTTGCCGCAACGGCGCCTGACGCCAGCCAGCGGAAGCGCGAATGTTTCTCCACGACCTGAGGTTCATCGGCAGACGAAGCCTGTTCCGCAGGACGACTTACCTCATCCATTGGCTCACCGGCAATGGCCTGAGCAATGCCACGTGACAGATCAACATTGACCGCAGGTTCATCGCGCATCAAAGCGCCAATCATCTGATATCTGTGCCAGGTCTGACGCATCCCGTCGTCACTCTCCAGCTGATTCAGCAGGCGGCGCACCTCAAGTTCATCGGTTTCACCATCAACCAGGGCAGAGAGAGATTCGTTAATACGCTCGTTCATGATTACTCCTCAGGCGATCGCGCTGCCGGACTCAGAGAGTAACGGCTGCATTTTCTTATCAATAGCTTCCCGGGCACGGAAGATTCGGGAACGTACGGTGCCGATCGGGCAATCCATCACTTCCGCGATTTCTTCGTAGCTGAGACCATCCAGTTCACGCAGAGTAACTGCCATACGCAGTTCCTCAGGCAGAGCATCAATGGCATCAAACACCACCTGACGCAGCTCATCGCGCTGAATCAGACTGTCCGGTGTTTCTATATCTTTCATTTTAGCTTCGTCCGCGAAGAACTCAGCATCATCCAGATCAATATCACGGGTCGGCGTTTTGCGACCGCGGCTGACCAGGTAATTTTTGGCAGTATTAACTGCAATACGGTACATCCAGGTATAAAACTGGCTGTCACCACGGAAGGAAGGCAGCGCCCGGTAGGCTTTAATAAAAGCTTCCTGAGTCACATCCTGAGCTTCCGCAAAATCGGAGATATAACGTCCTACCAGCGCAAGGATACGGTGCTGGTATTTGATTACCAGGAGGTCAAAGGCTCGGGAATCGCCTTTCTGCACCCTGGCTACCAGTTGCCGGTCGGTATGTTGTTGGTCAGTCATGCCCTGTTCCGCTGTGGTCTTCTGCGCTAGCGCCGTTGCCGTACTCATCCGTACTGCCTCCTGTGGTTTTGTAGACCTCATTCGAAGCAGTAGAGCGTAATTTTTACGATTAGTTCCCCATCAGTGTATCATGAGGCTCTGTTTGGCCGATATGCCCCGGCCGGGGCCGGTCGTGCCGCCCTATCTGAAATAAGGCTTTCCTGAAAATGAGTCAATCCCATACCTATGATGTACTGATCATCGGCAGTGGTGCTGCCGGACTGACACTGGGACTTTCCCTGCCAGACCATTTGCAGGCCGCTGTCATCAGCAAAGAATCGCTCGATTCCGGTTCTACCCGCTGGGCTCAGGGTGGCGTTGCCGCTGTCCTCGACCAGAACGACAGTGTTGATGCGCACGTTAATGACACCCTGATTGCCGGTGCCGGACTCTGTCATGAGCCTGGCGTGCGCTTTACCGTCGAACATTCCAGCGCTGCGATCCAGTGGCTGATCGATATCGGCGTCCCCTTCACTCAGGACGGACCGGATCATTTCCACCTCACCCGTGAGGGCGGTCACAGCGCGCGGCGCATTATCCACGCCGCCGATGCTACTGGCCATGCCATTTCGGAAACACTGCTGCAACGTGCGCAGGAGAAATCCAATCTGCACATGATGCAGAATTTTATCGCCATTGACCTGATCACCCGGGAAAAACTCGGCCTCGACGGTCACGGCTGTATCGGCGGTTACTTCCTCAATAATGATACCGGAGAAGTCGATGTCATTACCGCCCGCGCCGTGGTTCTGGCTACCGGTGGCGCCAGTAAAGTGTACCTGTATACCAGCAATCCGGATGGCGCTTCCGGCGACGGTATTGCCATGGCCTGGCGTGCCGGATGCCGGGTTGCCAACATGGAATTCAATCAGTTCCACCCAACCTGTCTGTACCACCCGCAGGCCGGCTCCTTCCTGATTTCAGAAGCGGTACGCGGCGAAGGCGGACGTCTGCTGTTACCCGATGGCACACGCTTTATGCAGAACTTCGATGAACGTGGCGAGCTGGCACCGCGCGACATTGTCGCCCGTGCCATCGACCATGAAATGAAGCGCCTCGGTGCCGATTGCCTGTTTCTCGATATCAGCCACAAACCGGCAGATTTTATCAAAGAACACTTCCCGACCATCTATGAACGCTGTCTGGAACTGGGTATCGACATCACCAAAGAGCCGATCCCTGTGGTACCGGCGGCCCACTACACCTGTGGTGGCGTCATCACTGACACCCATGGCCGCACTGACATAGAAAACCTCTATGCGGTGGGCGAAACCGCCTGTACCGGTCTGCATGGTGCCAACCGTCTGGCGAGTAATTCGCTGCTGGAATGCCTGGTATTTGGCCGCTCGGCTGCGGAACACATTGTTGCAACGCTGGATACCAGTGAGCCGATTCCGGAAGCCCCCTGCTGGGATGCCAGCCAGGTCGACGACTCCGATGAAGATGTGGTGATCGCGCACAACTGGGATGAGCTGCGTCGCTTTATGTGGGACTACGTCGGCATTGTGCGCACAACCAAACGCCTGTTGCGCGCCCGCCACCGCGTCAATCTGCTGCGTCAGGAGATTCAGGAGTTCTACAGCAACTACCGTGTCAGTCACGACCTGCTCGAGCTGCGCAATCTGGTGGATGTGGCCGATGTCATTATCCGTTCAGCCCTGCTGCGCAAGGAAAGCCGTGGACTGCATTTCAGCCGCGATTACCCCAAAGCCCTGCCGCGTGCCTTCGATACTGTCCTGACGCCAACCCACCTGAAGGAACTGGGTGAACTCTGAGTTCCATCTGAACGATATATTGCATATACGTTTCATATATACTCCGCATATTAATGATATGCGGAGGTTGCCATGGGCATCGTCAAAATTTCCGAAGAGCTGCACGAAGAAATCCGTGACGCCAGTGCCGTACTTGGCCGTTCCATCAACGGTCAGGCCGAATTCTGGATCAAGATCGGCATGCTGGCCGAATTCTATCCGGAACTGACCTACTCCCAGCTCACGCGTAAACTGCTGGCATCTGCGGACCTGCCGCTGTCACAGCTGCGCGCTCACATTCAACAGGCAGAGGCCGTATGAACATCAATATCAAATCCGCCGCAGATCTCGAACTGATGCGTGAATCCGGACGTCTGCTGGCCAAAGTATTCGCCATGCTGGATGACTTTATTCAACCCGGCATCAATACCATGCAGATCAACGAACGCGTGGAAGAATACATCGTCAACGACCTGCAATCGCGTCCGGCAAGCAAAGGCCAGTACGATTTTCCTTACGTACTGAACACCTCAGTAAATCACGTGGTGTGCCATGGCATGCCGAAGGTCAGCCAGATTCTGCGCAACGGCGACATCATCAACTGCGACATCACGCTGGAAAAGAACGGTTTTATCGCTGATTCCAGCAAAATGTACTGCGTTGGCAAAGTAACACCAGTGGCAAAACGACTGGTGAATACCACCTACGATGCCATGTGGGCCGGCATTCATTCGGTAAAACCCGGTGCAACCCTGGGTGATGTCGGCCATGCCATTCAGAAAGTGGCCGAAGAGGCCGGCTACAGCGTCGTACGTGAATATTGCGGTCACGGTATTGGCCGTGAAATGCACGAAGATCCGCAGGTGCTGCACTATGGCACTCCGGGCACCGGCGTCAAACTGGAAGCCGGTATGGTGTTTACCATCGAACCTATGATCAATCAGGGCGGCCATAAACTGAAACACATGAAAGATGGCTGGACGGTTATTACCCGCGATAAGAAATTATCAGCCCAGTGGGAACATACCATCGCAGTCACAGAGACCGGCTACGAAGTTCTCACCCTGCGTGAAGAAGAAAAAGAAGTACTGGCAGCCGCCAGCGCCTGATCTGACCATTTATAAAACTGTCCGCCGCCGCAGCCTTGCTGTGGCGGCTTTTCAGCCTGACCTGTACTTACAGACGTCTGCTCAGATACCAGTAAGTCGGCATGGCGCCAGAACAAAGGCTGTTCAGTGCCAGCTCTGATACAAAGCAGCTTTCAAACGGCGGAAATCATCCTCACAGCGTACGCTGTCTGCGCGGATGATCACCGATTCCCAGGGTCTCCAGGACCAGTTCAATAACACCAGATACCGCCGCCGGATACTCCCGGCACGCCACTCGACGTACTGCCGGCCCGCCCCCTGATCAAGCCACCAACCGGATGCATCCACGCCCAGCCGGGTGACCTTAGTGCCGGGCCAGAACAGCAGAACACTCAGCAGCAGTGCAACAGGCAGCAACAGCGGGACCGTCAGCAAGGCAAACAGACACAATGCAATGGCCGTAATGGCATTCAGCCGGCGTTGCTGGCGGGATGGCTGCAGTTGCCACTCAGCGGCTGCGGGCATGCTCCCGCACCAGATTCACAATACGTTCCATATCCGCTTCCTGCGGGGTGACATGTTCCATAAACCAGGTAAACAGATCCGGATCTTCGCGTTCCAGCATCTCCCGGTAGCGGGCCTTATCATCATCAGCCAGTGAGGCATAAGCCTCCTCAGCGAAAGGCACCAGCAATACGTCCAGCTCCAGCATACCGCGGCGGCTGTGCCAGCAGACGCGTTTTAAATCGATATCGTCAGCCACATTGTTCTCCTGTCGGGGTGGGGCCTTGGCAAAAATCACAGACTCCGGATAACACACTATTGACCGGCAGCATCTCAGTGTGAGCGCCAGACCGGGCCTCCGGATCCATCAGCGGCGCGAGTATACCAGATTCACAAAGCGGTCAGAGCACCACAATGGACTGTCTGTTGCGCGATGCAAATGCATCCTGTTTTAAAGTAGACTGCTGCCAACAGCAAAGTCTTAACCGACGTCATGGAGCCATCATGTCTCAGCCGCAATTTATCCAGACCATCCACCTCAGCGACTACGCCATCCTGTCGGTCAAAGGTCCGGACAGCGAACGTTTCCTGCAGGGGCAGCTGACCTGCGACGCAGTCAAACTGGCCGATCAGCACTGGCAGACCGGCGCCTGCTGTACCGCCAAAGGACGCATGGTTGCCAACTTTATTATCGCCCGCAGCGGTAGTGACTACCTGCTGCGTCTGCCAATTGCTCAGGCTGAAGCCCTGCAGCAGCATCTGAGCCGCTACGCCGTGTTTTATAAAACCACCATGGCCATTGAAAGCGATCTGCAGGTAATCGGCAAAATTCCTGCGGAGGCCTCTCAGGCGACTCTGGAGGGACAACATCCACTGCTGCAGACTGATAGCAGCTATGTCCTGAGCTGGCCAGATGGCCGCGAGGAATGCTGGTCAGCCGCGGAAACAGCGGATGCCACAGACGACGTCAGCGCCTGGGCTGCGCTGGACATCGAAGAAGGCATCGTCTGGGTCACTGCAGCCAGCCGCGAAGCCTGGGTGCCACAGTTTGTTGATATGACCGCCCAGGGCGGCATCAGCTTTCACAAAGGCTGTTATACCGGCCAGGAGATTGTTGCCCGTCTGCAATATCTGGGAAAAACCAAAAAGCATCTGGTGAAAGCCTCTTCGGATGTGCCATTAACGGCAGAGATTACCGGCCATATTACGGACGGCAACGGCAAAAATATCGGCGAAATCGCCGCATGGCAGCAGGACAAAGGCCTGATCATTATTCAGGGCGAGCTGCCAACCCACGCACAGATTGGTGAAAATACCGTGCAGCTGTCTGAGCTTTTCTATACTGAAGAGATGAGCGCAGAGGAATCTGCTCAATCCAACGAGTAAACCGCAGCAAGGATGGTCCTGTCTGCGGCATTGCAGAGAGGCCCAACCATGAGCAACCTGGCCTTACAGGTTAAAGACGATATCGTCGCCAAAATCAAAAATGATCAGCTGGTTCTCCCCACCCTGCCGGAAATTGCCCTGCAGGTGCAGGAGATTGCTGAAGACGCCGCCACCACGATCCCGCAGCTGACTAAAATCATTGCTCAGGATCCTGCGATGACCGCACGCATCATTAAGGTCACCAACAGCCCGCTGATCCGCACCAGCTCGCCGGTGACCGATCTCAACACAGCGATATCCCGCCTCGGCATCGACTTTACCAGTAACCTCTGTGTCGGTCTGGCCATGGAACAGATGTTTCAGGCCACCCATGACATCATTGATAAACGCATGCGCAGCTGCTGGTCACGGGCCATGGAAGTCGCTGCCACCTGCCAGGTACTGGCCCGTCATTACACCAGACTGCAGCCCGATCAGGCCCTGTTAGCCGGGCTTATTCACCAGATCGGTATGCTGCCCATTCTTTCTTACGCAGAAGACAACGCTGATCTGCTGCATGACAGTATTTCGCTGGATCTGGTGCTGGAAAAACTGCACCCGTCGCTGGGTAGCTATATCCTGCGCAGCTGGGATTTCCAGCCGGATCTGGCACTGGTGCCGAAGGAATATCTGAATCTCAAGCACACCGCCGACAGTGCGGATTACACCGATCTGGTGCAGGTCGCAACGTTGCAAAGCTACGCTGGCAGCGACCATCCGCTGGGAAAAGTAAACCGTACTGAATTGGGATCATTCCAGCGTCTGGGGCTGGCGGCAGACGAGGAAGTGACGCAACTGGAAGCACTGTCGGAAGAGATGGAAGCCACCCAAAACGCGCTGGGCATGTAATTCACGGTGCTCTCTGCATGACTTCCTGCATGACTGCACCGGGGCCTGGCCCGGTCTGCATCCCGGGCAATCGACCTGCCGGTTTAAAGATCTTTCAGCGGGTGGTCCGCCGGTTTCCATGGCGCTGCCATTAACGCGTCTACCCACTCCGCCGGCACCTGATCTACCGAACTGTGTTGCCACTGTGGCGCATAATCTTTGTCGATGACCATTGCGCGGATGCCCTCAGCAAAATCCGGATGCCGGACAGCCTGCCAGGCCAGATCCAGCTCCCACTGCACAACCTCTTTCAGACTCAAAAAAGCGCCGCGCTGCAATTGCTCTATAATCAGAGCCGCCGTCGCCGGACAGCCCTTGTGAAAATTAGCAATGCCCTGTTGCAGCCACGGCTGATCACCCGCATAGCGGGCAAACTGCAAGGCAATATCTGCAAGTTCCCGGCTGGCAAATAACTGCTGCAAATCATCCTGAGCGGACGCCAGCTCACTGGCGGGCATAACAGCCTCCGCTGCCGGCTCCATGTCGTGCAGCAGGGTGCGCACAGTGCGATGATTTTCGGCTTTATTTGTCCCCCAGGAGGCCTTTTTCAGCCGCTGCAACATCTGGTCATAATCAGTATGCTGCAATGCATACTGTGTTAAGCCAAGTGTGCGACAATCCGGTGCATTCATGTGGCTGCCGCTTAATGCCATCCAGTGTCCGACTGGGTACGGCAAACGGGACAGATACCAGCTTGCGGCAACATCCGGGAAAAGCCCGATGCGGACTTCCGGCCAGGCGAGCTTCAGGGATTCGGTACCGACGCGGTGATTAGCGCCAATAAAAAGGCCTAATCCTCCGCCCATCACAAAGCCGTTGCCCCAGGCAATTAACGGCTTATTGAACAGATGCACACGATAGTTTTTTGCATACTCGCCACGAAAGAAATCATCCGCGTACTGATACTGATCTTCACCCGGTTGCATACTGTCGTAAATTTTGCGGATATCTCCGCCGGCGCAAAATGCTTTATCGCCGGCGCCCCTCATCACCACGGCGACCACTCGACTGTCGCGCTGCCACTGCTGCAACTGCTGATCAATCATCTCCACCATAGCCAGATCCACGGCATTCATCGCCGCCAGTGCATTCAGGGTGATAATGCCTATGTCATGGCCGCTGGCTGTTTTGCGTGTGCTGACTAATACGGGTTTGGCTTTGGTCAATCTGGTCTCCTTAAGCAGATTCAGAATTCATGGGAAGAGAAGCCTGTGGCCAATGAGTGTTACACTCGCTGCAGGCTGACATTTTACGGATACCCAATGCTGTCAATCATTCCTCTGCTGAGTCTGCTGGTTGTTCTCTTGGTAGTCGGGCTGCTGATTTTTGTGTTGCTGCTGGACACCGGACGACGCGGACGCGATCTCGCCACTGCCGGCAAGTCCATTGGCCTGGAATATCGCCCCTACGCGGCGCTCAGCCATGAAATCCGCGACGCTCACTTTGTATTACTGGAGTGTGGCCAGTTCCGTCACTTCCGCCATCTGCTGGAAGGTCGCCACCCGAATGGTCGTTATATTAACACCTTCGATTACAGTCTGATCACGCCCGGCGGTACCTCTACGCAAACACTCTTGTTAGTGGAGTGTAAATTAGCGGCAGCAGAGCGCTTTGAAATTGAGAAAGATACCTGGCTGCGTCAGGATACATTCTGTGAAAGCCTGCAGGACCCGCTCTACCCGCTGCGCCCGGAACAAAAACCCATGTTGCTGAGACGCTGGCATATCAGCAGCGATCAGCCGCAGAACTTCTGGCAACGCCTGACCCCGGAGCTGAGCGACTGGTTTTTGGCGCACCCGAACCTTCACATCGAATGGTCTGCTGGCATTCTGCTGATCTGCCGGCCGCACCATCTGCTGGAAGCCGATCAGATTGACGAAGCCATAAAACACGCTGATGATCTCTGCCAGTTACTTGCTGGCAAAGGAAAGGCCTGACGTCTGCAATGCTAAAGATGCGACAGAATAACGCCATTCAGCCCTGCAGAGATTCAGCGCTGAGTTTTACCGTTCAGCTGTCGCCTTAAATACCCTGGAACCCGGTTATGACACCCCGATATTTTCTGCCAATCATTGCCGTTGTGATCATGCTGATCAGCGGCTGCACCAATACACAACAGGACACTTTGCTGGACAAAACCATGCAATATGGCCGCACGGCACAGGGCTTCAGCGTCGGCGAGCAAAACGTTGGCGATATGTCTCTGAACTATATGGAACGGCCCGGTATCGGCCCGGTGGTGCTGTTAATTCATGGATTTTCAGCCAACAAAGAAACCTGGCTTAAACTGGCAGCCGAATTGCCCGATGATTATTACCTGATCGCACCGGACCTCGCCGGCCATGGTGACAGCCCGGCACCGGCAAACGGTGACTACAATCTGATTACCCAAACCGACCGTCTGCAGCACCTGATGGCAGCAAAAGGCTTCGCGAATATTCACCTGATCGGTAATTCCATGGGTGGCGCCATCGCAACCATTTACGCAGCACGTTACCCGGATGAAGTTGCCAGCCTGACTCTGATTGATGCGGCCGGAGTTGATTCACCTAATCCAAGCCCATTTATGCAGGCACTTTCTTCCGGAAAAAATCCACTGATTGCGACTGACGAAGAAAGCTTTGAATACCGCTGGGATATGATTATGGAGCAACCGCCCTTTGTTCCATGGCCGATCCGCCCGGCTATGATACGTAAGACCATCAACCGCGCCGAAATAAACCGCATCATTTTTGACGATATGCTGGCGACCCGGGATCAGCTTCAGCAACAGGACTTTGAAGCTATGGTCGAGGAAAATATTCACATGCCGGTACTGATTATCTGGGGCGCACAGGATCGGGTACTGGATGTCTCATCGGTTGACGTCTTTGCATCCATGATGCCACAGGCGGAAACACATATTATGCCCGGAACCGGCCATGTGCCGCAGATAGAGGAAGCGGATAAAACAGCGGAAATTACCGCTGCTTTTATTGCCGCTGTTCAGCCCACAGCTCTGGCACAACACAATACGCCAAAATAAGTCGCCCAAATAAAGTAAAACCATCTGGAAAGACTAGCTGACACAGCGATTAAACACAGTGAACGAAAGATACTGAATAATCCGCTAAAACAGGGACGGATATCCTCTTCGTTCACTTATGCATGGAGGAGCCAAACGCCGCCTCATAATGACCATCGTTTTTATCCACTGTGTACACAGTACCGCGCAGGGTGTCTGCAGAAAGTACAACGTAAAGAAAACCCAACGTGTCTCCTGCCTGCCATATTGCCGGGTTACGTTCTTTATCCGCCAGTGCCGTTTCTTTCGCCCCGGCTCCCGAAATAATCTCTGTGGTGTTTCCGCATTCGGCAACCGGGCGGAGCCATTGCAGATTGTGATCATGGCCAGCAAACAGCAGATCCGCTTTACCACAGACGTGGTCAGTTAACAGATTCTTATACAGAATGCCCTGATTCTTATGACCACCATAATTTCCCGCGTTACCGTGGCGGCCGTTGGAATACAGAGGAAAATGGCCGAATACGATTTTCCAGCGGGCGTCGCTCTGTGCAAATTGGGTGTCCAGCCAGGCGCCCTGCTGATCACGATAGGCTTTCTGAGATGCAGAATACTGAGTATCTGCGGGCCCTGCCAATGGCGCACCATCTATGGCCAGAAACGTTGCCAGCGGGTGCGGCGCATCCGGTAAATCAACCCGATAGTAACGGCCTGGCATCTGCCATTTTCCGTCTTTGTTGCCTTTACCCTTCCCCTTGTCATAGGTGTACTGAACTTCATATCCGCCAGACAGACTCTCTCCGGCCAGCTCTTTTTCAGCGGTCGGGTCATCATGATTACCGATGACCATATAAAAAGGAAAATTCAACTCTGCGTAAGGTATTTCAAATTTGCTCTCGAACTGCGCATCAGAACCGCTCTTTACGCCATGTTCATACACGTTATCACCGAGGCCGAGAGCAAAATCACACCCTCTGGACTGACACACAGCTCTGATGGCATCTGCCACCTGATGCTGTCCATCGCCTCCGGTGCCGGTATCGCCAATAACGATAAAGCGCAGAAATCCGGTAGGTTCTGAGCTGTAATCAGCACCTTCAGCCGCATAACTCACTACAGGCAGAACGGCGCACAAAATACTGAAGAAGGCGAAGGTATTTATCTTAATCATGCCGGAATACGTTCAGTTAAGAACATTCCTCTGTGCAGAAAACCGAACACCAGGGTAGCAGATAAAGCAGTGCCTTCACTTAAGGTTATCTTAAGGCCAGATAAGGTGAATGCTGCAGAAATCGGTATTCACCGTGCCCTTGGCCACAGTCCCCTGTCAGCACTGACATATTCAGACATCTGCTGCTTGCTATATACTCAGAGGCTAAAAAGTACCAACTGGCTGTTTATCTGCATGCAATGCTGCACGTGACCCGCTGAAGCACCAGTTCCGGCACAATCCAACCATAACAAGAAGCTGAAGATTATGACCAAGCCAAACCGCCTGACCCGGGTGATCAATAAAGTATCTGGCATGCCGAAGAGCCTGCAGCCCTGGATTCTGTCCAAAGTCATGGGCCGTGTGATCCCGTTCGCCGGCACCGCTGGCACACGGGTTGAAAAACTGACCCCGAATGAATGCATCATCATTATGCGCAATCGCCGTAAAGTGCAGAACCATATCGGCAGCGTTCACGCAGCCGCCATGGGATTACTGGCAGAATCCGCAACCGGCTTTATGACAGGTATGAGTGTTCCGGACGACCGGATCATTGTGATCCGCTCCATGCAACTCGAGTATCTCAAGCGCGCCAGCGGCGATATGACGGCCAGAGCCAGCTTCAGCGATGAGCAGCTCGATTATGTAAAAAATACAGAAAAAGGCGAGATACAGGTTCCGGTAACCATTACCGATGCCAGCGGCACAGAAACCGTCAGAGCAACCATGATATGGGCGTGGACGCCCAAAAGCCGCTGATGTCAACAGGCGGAGATTTAACCCATAAAAAACGCCCGCTGATGCGGGCGTTTTTTATGGCGAAAGCGAGCGGAAAAATCAGTTCACAGAAGCCATATATTCACGGCGCTTCTGCTCCGCTTCAACAAATGCCAGCCACTGGGCGGCAGTCTTTTCAGCTTCAGGGAATTTCTCAGCCGCTGCAAAGCTCTGTCTGGCACCATTCAGATCGTTCATATTGAACAGAATATTACCTTTCAGAATATAAGCATTAGATGACTTATCAAAGTCATCGTCTTTCAATGCCGCGTTGACATTATTCAGAGCCAGTTTCCATTCCTGGCGCTCCGTATGAATCTGAGCGAGCTTGAAGAAATCCGAGCCCTTCTGTGATTCACCAGCCGCTTTGGTCATCGCAACAATAGCTTTGTCATATTCTTTGGCCAGCATCCACGCATCACCCAGCGTAGACAGGTTTTTTGCTGTCGGCTTGATGATTTCGTCCTTCAGACCTTTTTCCAGAATATTGGCTGCCTTGTACGGAATATCCTGCCCCATCAGAGCGTAAGCGAGACTGATCAGATCACTTTCACGCTTCAGATAACCCTGATCGTAAGCTGTTTCCAGGGTCGACAATTCCTTCAGAGGCTTATTCAGTTCACTGTAAACAGCCGCTAACTGAGTCCAGTACTGAGGCTTAGGATACAGTGTCGCCAGATCCTGCAGACAGCGGGCCAGATTGTTAAAATCTTTGTTCTGGTAATAAACCGCACGCTCCAGCATCAGCCAGTTTTCTTTTGGCTGATTGCCCTGCTGTTTAACCAGCGCAATGGCCTTTTTAACATCCGGCAGCGCTTTGCCGTACTGCTCCAGCTGAAACTGCATCTGCGCGCGCAGGATATAAGCTTCAGGTCCTGGCTTTTCTACTACGGCAAACCATTTATTCAGCATCACCAGAGACTTTTTGTAGTCTTCCTGAATCAGGTAAAGCTTGGCCAGACTATACAGTGTTGTCTGTTCCAGACTTTCAGGAATACTGTCGATGGCCACAACCTGCTCGTACGCTTTAATAGCACCGGCATAATCTTCCTGATTGAAATACACATACGCGTACATATTGAACGTCATGGCCTGCTCATAAGAGTTACGGCGAATCTTTTCAACTGACGCCAGCTCATCCAGCGCTTCTGCATATTTCTTTTCGTCGGCTTTAGCACGAACAGCATCCAGTTTATTAAAAATAACCGGGCGCATGGTCTGACTGCGACGAACACGCTTCTTGGAAGACTGCGAATCAGAATTCTCAGCTGCTGCCGCCTGTGGCACTGCCACTGGCAGCAACGCAAGGGAGCTGTATCCGAGTATGGCACTCAGTGCGATAATAACGGGCTTTTTCATACTCACCTCGCCTGTCAGTTCTTGGCCAGTTCAAAACGGATAATGTTGCGCACGCCTGTTACTTCTACTGGCTTACCATTTTCCATTTTTGGCTTATATTTAAACTTGGTTACTGCCTGCTTGGCGGACTGATCAAAAATACCTGCTGGCTGAGCTTCAACAACCACGGGATCAACAACCGTTCCCAGAGTTGTTACGGTAAATTCGACAACCACGTAACCTTCAATACCCTTCTGTGCAGCACGGCGCGGATAATTCGGCGCGACTTTCACAATCGGCAGATATTCGCCATCACCGGTACCACCACTCAGACCAGCATCAACATTCAGATCTGCACCCAGATCAAAACCGCCGATATCAAATGCAGAAGTATCCGCTTTGGCGATATCCGGGCGTGGCATATCCGGCTGCGGTGGTTCCTCCGGCGGAGCCGGTGGTTTTTCCGGCTTGCGGTCTTTGGTCTGCACGTCGTCGTCCGGTTTGGACATCACAAAGCTCTGCAGCTTGCCGTAGTCCTGTTCATTCAGAACAGAACCACCACTGCTGATCAGACTCTGCATCATCCAGAACACGGCGAAAGTAGCAGCCGCGGCAACCGCCAGTGCAGCGCCGAAGCGAAGCATCACGGATTGCATTATCAGTTCTCCGTTGCCAGTGAAACGTCGTAAACACCCGCTGCCCGGGCAGCATCCATCACAGCAACCAGAAGACGGGTTTTCGCCTCTTCGTCGGCCTGAATAACGACAGTTCCCTGTGGATTTTCTGCGTGCATGCGTTCGATGTTGGCACGTACCTGGCTTTCATCTACGCGGCGCTTATCGATCCAGATTTCACCCATATCATTGATGGCAATCAGGATGTTAGCGCGCGGTTTTGCCTGAGAGGTACTGGCATCCGGACGATTAACTTCAATACCGGTTTCTTTAACAAAAGACGCTGTCACGATAAAGAAAATCAGCATGATAAAAACCACGTCGAGCATTGGCGTAATATCGATTTCGCCTTCTTCTGCCTGAGCAGACATATTAGAAAAACCACGTCTCATAACATTACTTCCAAATTAGTGGTCAAAAGTTAACTGGTCTTCAAGATGGACCTGTTTACGCTTGATATAACGATCCAGAATGGATTGGGCGAACACCCCGGTCAAAGCACCTACCATCCCGGCCATAGTCGGAATCGTCGCTTTGGAAATACCGGATGCCATCGCTTTCGGACTGCCATTCCCCAGGAACGCCATCACGTCGAATACTTCGATCATGCCGTAAACAGTACCCAGCAAACCGAACAGAGGCGCCAATCCGACCAGCATCTTAATGGTCGACATACCGGCGGACATTTCCGAACCCAGACGGGCAATAATTTCCTGACGGATCTGGTGAGCCGTCCAGGAAGTGCGCTCTGCGCGCGCTTCCCATTCACGGATCGCATTCTTCACATGATTGCGATAAACAAAAGCGAAGTATGCAGTGCGTTCCAGTACCATCAGCCAGAGGATAAATATCAGTCCCATGATGGCGAAGAGGACTTCGCCTCCCCGCTCAAGGAACAGATATACCGGCTCGTATAATTCTGTGAACATTGCGAATTACGCCGCTTTAGAGTGTTGCTGTTCAGCCTGGCGAGCCAGAATACCGGTGGCACGTTCTTCCAGGATCATCATCAGTTCACGGGAACGGTTGTTGGTCAGTGTGTGCAGGAATACACATGGAATCGCTGCCACCAGACCCAGAACGGTTGTTACCAGTGCCTGAGAAATACCGCCAGCCATCAGCTTAGGATCGCCGGTGCCGAACAGAGACATGGTTTCAAACACGTCGATCATACCGGTTACCGTACCCAGCAGACCCAGCAGAGGTGCAACAACAGAGATGATTTTGATCCAGCCAATGGCGCGGGTCAGACGTGGAATTTCTGCAGCAATAGCTTCACCCAGGTGCAGTTCCAGTGTTTCTGTATCAGCATTTTTATTGGCATTAAATACCGCCATAACACGACCCAGAGCATTATTTTCGTTCGGAGTTTCCGATTTCATCTGACTCTTGATTTTGTTGCCTTCGCTGTACAGTACAATCATGCGCCATACCGCCAGCAGAACACCGATCGCACCCAGCACCAGAATGATGTAACCAACCACACCGCCCTGATCAACACGGTCGCCAAGTTCAGGTGACTGACCCATGATTTTCAGCAGTTGGCCGCGGGAAGGATCGACCCAGAAACCGGTCAGTTGTGTACCGGAAGCAGATTCCAGTTCAGATACAGGGCCTGTGTAGCGGCCACCCGGCTGCTTATCCAGTTCCACCAGACGGCTGGCTTCCAGATCCCAGTTCAGATACTTGCCATCAGCAACAGCATTAAAGCCACCGATACGGATAACATTTTTATTGGTCGTTTCACCGGATGGCAGAACCACTTCAGCGTTGTATTCAGCAATACGGCCACTGAAAGTCATTTCACGCTGCATTTCAAACCACAGCTGTTCCAGGTTTTCGATGGAAGGCAGCTTGGAGGTTGAGCCCGCAGTTTTGATCAGATCATTCAGGAAGGCTTCACGGCCCGGAACTTCGGAGCTGATCACAGAACCTTCAAATACGGCTTTGGTGTCGCCGGCAACCTGCTGCAGAACACCAAACAATTCTTTCAGAGAACCCATGCGATTAGTCAGACGTTGCTGAGCTTCTGCTATTTCTGTTTCGTTCTGTTGGAAGGCCTGCTCTTTATTGGCGCTTTCCTGCTCCAGACGGGTACGTTCCGCCTGAACTTCCGATACCAGACGCTGCTGCTGAGCGCGCGACGCCTTAAATTCGGAAATACGCTGCTGGAACGCTTTGTCATCACGTGCCTGACCCTGTTTTACCAGGCTCAGCAGATCATCAACACTGACAGACTCGGCTGCAGTGGCTGGCAGGTTCATACCGATAGTTGCAGCAGCAACCAGGAATACGGAACGCAGTTTCATCAGTTGGCCTCCTGGTTTGAAGCAATTGGAGCAGCAACCGGAACCTTGATCAGGTCTGGCGCAGCCTGTTCACGGGCAATACGGATGCCGGCAATAATTTTACTTTTGTATTCAGCATCCAGTGGCTGCCATTCACCGGCGGCAGTATTCCACACGCCCAGATCCTGACCGTCGAGAGACTGATAAACCAGAGCAACACGACCAACGCGCAGGAAATCCACTTCGCGCGGCTGACCGCTGATATCCAGCGTTCCGCGATACGATTCTATGGTACGGCCGTAATCAACTTCTGCCTGATAGGCATCCATTACTTTGCGGTATTTTTCTGCCACAGTAACGTCAGAACGCCCCATCAGCTCTTTCAGTTTATTGACGCGGCCAGCACGCTCTTCTTTTAAGAAAGGCACATCGGCAGCTACAAACTGATCAATAGAATCAATCATGCGCAACATCAGAGGAGTAATCTGACGNTCAACCAGAGTCACGTTTTTGATGCTCTGTTCGATACTGGTCANTTCTTCCTGNTGTGCCGCCAGCTGCTTNTCCAACTGCTGGATGTACACTTTAAGNCCATCNTTCTCTTTGATCAGACCGCGGTACTCACGCTCAGAAGCGCGGATGCTGTCATCAATGGAATCAATAGTTTGCTGAGACTTCTGCGCCTTAACAGCACGATCCACGCCCTTATCCAGTGCGCTGTCGACTGAGGCTGCAGAGGCACCGAACACTACGCCGGCNGAGAGCACAGCGGCTGCCAGAAGGCTGCGGGTTTGCAGTTGCATATTTAACACCTGAAATTATCAATTACGCCTGCCGGAGCAGGATTACCAAATTCAGAGCGCACGATACTGCAGGTCTGTGACAGTTCTGTGACATGACAGAAATACTTCAGATATATGACACCANAGNTANGAANTGGCGTANNAGAGGCAATACAACAGNAGGAAATGAANAACCNNCCNATAAAAAACGGCACCCGAAGGTGCCGTTTTTTATCAGATNATTTTAAGAAACAGGTTTCTTAAAATTATTCCTGACCCTGNGTCTCGATACCATCGAGGGAACCAGGAATGATCCAGCCAGCCCACCATGCATCTGCAGCAGCAGTGCCTGGCTCAACCGCACCGATGTAATCNGTGTTTTCNAAGGCGAAACCTGAACCGTTATCAACTGGNGCCCANGNTGCAACAGATACTGCACCAGCAGGAGCAGTCAGGGCAGCAGNAGCNTCCAGAGTTACAGTNGCNGCACCAGAANCAGTTTCGGTGTCAGCTNCACGTTTTGCGTAGAAGTCGTCATCNCACTGACCAACAACGTTAACCAGAGTTACNTCAGAGTANNCNGTCNANACCTNTCTGGNATNCNANCANCAGTTCCAGTNCNNTCATCANNATCNGNGTNNGNNTCATCGATACGNACACANTCNGTNAAGTTNANAACNGCAGAGTTNTANATACGNGCAGTCANAGNACCACGCAGACGCATACCTGGCTGACCNCCACCTTCACCNTTNNNNTNCNNNGCTTTGTTNACTTCAGAACCAACGATGGTNATGTTAGCCAGAGCNCCTTCNGTNTNAGNNACGTANTCNTCNTCNGAAGAGTTNGCTTCNATACCACGNGGNTCGTTGCTGCCGCTAGGNCCAGTTGCAGTTGGGTTCTTACGAACGATTGCGAACTGAACGTTACCTTTNTAACCAGTATCGAAGTCGATATCGTCGTCGTCGTTACCAGTCAGAACNGCGTGAGTTACGTTAACAGTACCNCCGAACCANTCGATACCNTCATCCAGGTTGTTGTGAACCTGAACGTAATCNANAGTNGTACCGTGACCAACGCCCTGCAGAGTCAGNCCGTTAATTTCGTTGTTAGGACCAGCNACTTTACCGGCTTCAGCAATACGNACGTAAGAGATGGTACCGCTGTTATCNGCTGGCTCATTACCACCGTAGAAACCTACNCCNGTACCGCCNTCACCNACAACGTTACATACTTCGTCGGTGTTNCCTTCAAAACATGCACCAGTNNNACCAGCGCCNTACTGNGGAGCGAAGCCCTGAACGATTACACCGCCCCATTCNCCCATACCNTCAAANTNNTCATCCTGGTANGAAGAGAAAGTGATCGGNGCAGAAGCAGTACCNACNGCTTCCAGTTTAGAACCACGGGTTACCAGCAGAACACCGTCNTTGTAAGCACGTACNTGAGTACCGGCTTCAATAGTCAGNGTNGCNCCATTTGCTTTCAGAGAAGCAACGTCAGCTGCGTTNTTTACGCCACCGTTACCATAACCAACTTTTACGAAACCACTCAGCAGCCAGGTTTTATCGGCAGTCAGAGTGTAGTCTTCGTCGATAGTACCGCTCAGAGTACAAACATCGCCTTCACAGGAAACGAAGGACTGACCGTTATCGTCGTTGTTGTCGTCATTGCTGCTGCTACTGCTGCTTCCGCCGCCACAACCAACAAGTGATGCAGTCAGCATTGCTACTGCCAGATAGCTTTTCTTCAGTTCCATTTAATCTTCCTCTCTAGTGGAATTTTCTGAGTGGCTGCATAGTCACACAGGTAAATTACAATCAGATGACAATCAGAAAATATACTCAGCAGTTGCTGTGTAATTCCGACCGGTGTAATAACTTTCAATTTCATTGTCGCCCTGTGAATAAGACACTTTGGCGTCAGTAATATTGTTGGCCTTACCTTTAAATACCAGNGTGTCGCTGTAATCCCAGCGGTACACCATATCAACAGTTACGCGACCATCTTCAATTTCGTTATCAATGTCGCCACGGGACGTAGCATAAATACGATCACTGAAATAATTCGCCAGGAANGTAACCGACTGACCNCTNGGCAGGTGGTCGAAACCAAGCTGAATATTGGCCAGATAATCTGACTGACCCTGCAGTTCACGGGAAGANCGTTTTTCCAGCTGCGCAGACGCTGCTTCCAGTGTTACTTCAGAATCAATGTAAGAAATNTTTCCGGAGAGGAAGCCAGTCCAGCTGTCGGAATCAATAATGTTCTTACGGAAATCCAGTTCGATACCGTTAATGTCNGCAGAATCTTCGTTACGGAAGGTNTAACCATCCGCTGCGTTACCGTCGCCATTCGCTACAGTACGTTCGATCGGNGAATCTACCGTTTTATTGAAGTAGGCCAGCGTGATGCTTTCTTCATCAGAGAAGTAATATTCCGCACGCAGGTCGAAGTTGGTGATGTCAGAAATTTCCAGATCAGGATTACCGATCAGCGGATCATCTGTTTCCGGATCGTACTGAACAGACGCAGAACGTTCGGTAATACCAGGACGGGATACCGTACTGGTCACGCTGGCACGGAACTGCCACTCTTCATTCAGACGGTAGCTGGCAGATACTGCTGGCAGAACTGCATCATCGTCCAGAGAGTTTTTAATACCACCGGCATCCGGGTATTTCAGCTCCTGAGTAAAATCTTCATAGCGTGCACCGGCCAGCAGAGACCAGTCGCCTAAATCGATTTTACCGGACAGATAACCAGCAGACGTTTCACTGGTTGCTTTGTAGTTATCGGTATCCGTTGTACGGGTCGTGAAACCATAAGTACCATTCTCGAACGCATCACGATCAAGAATATCTTCCAGAGAGCCTGTCTGATCAGCGTTAGCAAAATCCAGCGTGGCAATACCGAAACGTCCCATATCTACGGTACGATCTTTATTGGAATAATCCAGGCCTGCTTTCAGTTCGAGGAAGGTAGTGTCACCCAGAGTCATCTCTGTTGTGTAATCCACACCCAGATCAAAAGAGTCTTCCGTCAGTTCCGAGAAACGGCGCTCAAGACCACCAGCAAGGATATTGCCATTAATAAATTCATAGCTGCGACGGTCTGGCTCATCACGCTTAGTCTGCGCTACACCGACACGCCATTTGACCTCATCCGTACCGATACCATCAAAGTAAACACCACCGGAGAACTGTTGGCCCAAATACTGACGCTCGACCCACTGCAGAGTTACGTTGCTGACGTCCTGATCGAGGGAGTCGTTGTATACACGTTCCGTTTTAACGGTATCGTCAGTTTTACGCAGCAGAATGGTCTTACTGGTAACGTCATAAGAATTACCTTCAATGCCAGCCACAAAATAACCGGTCACATCCACTTTGCGCTGTGAACGCTCATAGGTACCGCTTTCACTGGAAGAATTCAGTTTGGCATCGTGACGTGCAGTCCACTTATCTTTGTATTGGAAAGCACCATAATAACCGGCACCGGAATCGTATAAGTGGCCAGTGCTGACAGAAAAACCACGCTCTGGTTTAGCTTCAGCTGTCTGCGCATCATAAATATTTTCGAAAGAAGTGCCGAAGTCGATCGCTTCTTCACTGCCAGGTACCAGACAGTTATTTGGGTTGCCACAATAGTTAACACTATCGCGTCCACCATTAGTCAGACTGTCGGCAAAACCCGGCATTTCGCGGGTACCATCGTCATAGCCGAGGTAATCGGTATCGCCACCCTGATAGCTGCCAATATCAGAAAAGGTAGTCCGATCGTTCATGCCCAGCGTAACAGACGCTTTGGACATAGTTTCATCAGGCAGGCCTTTGGTATTCATCAGAATGGCACCGCCGGTAGCGTCGCCTGGCATATCCGGGGTAAAGCTTTTCTGAATATCGATACCACCGAGCACAGACGCCGGGAACAGATCCAGCGGCACGTCGCGCTTCATTGGATCGGTACTTGGCATCGGGCTGCCATTCAGACGGGAAGCAATATAGCGACCGCCCATACCACGTACGACAGCATATTGACCGCCAACAACCGAGACACCAGCCACACGATTCAGCGCAGAAGCTGCAGAAGAATCACCAAAACGTGCCATCTGTTCAGAACCAATGGCATCCAGAACGGCACTGGAATCACGTTCCTGTGCAGTCGCGGTAGAAGGAATATAAGTACCAACGGCAACCACTTCCTCAATCATGCCATCACCGGACATGCTCATGGTCAGGTTAACACCGGTATTCACACTGCCCATTACGCGCACATCTTTTACATCACGCTCGCCGTAATTCGGGTGGTTAATAACCAGGGAATATTCACCGCGTGGTAACTCAAAGCTGAAGAAACCTTCTTCATCGGTCATCACGCCCTGTTCAGTACCAGCAATGGATACACGTGCGCCGGATACCGGGCCACCGGTTTCTTCCGACTGCAGGTAACCGGACAACTGACCCAGTACAGCAACTTCTTCAGAACCTGGGGTGTAAACATTAATTTCCGGCATAGCTTCACCGGCAATCATTTCCACCTGCACTTCTGCATTCTGCTCACTGGCGGCAGTAGAGAAATCGAATTCCCCCATCCACTCACCATACTTGCTCAGTTCAACAGTGTGCTTACCACTGTCGATATCAAAGACCACAAAGCCGGATGTACTTACCAGCTTCTTCTGACCATCAACAGATACTGCCAGATCACGTACGGCACTGCCGTCTTCAGTCACATAGAAGACGGCCTGTCCGGCCATAACCTGAGCAGAAAAGATCGCTGATGCCGCTGTTAACAGGACACGATTTGGTTTCATTTAGCCCCCCAAAGGAACGCAGGAATTTATGGACAGCGCCGTTCTTACCGACGGTTGGGATCATCCGATGATCAGAACATCCGTGCAGACGCTGCACCTCTTATCAGTGCGCGCAGTATGTTGCGGATATGTGACACTTAGATGACATACGGAATATTCCGCGCGCTATTCAGATTCTTAGTGGAACAAAACCCCACAAAGACAAAGGGAAGAGATATGAAACAGGAAATGTCGTTACAGCCGCGCCCTGCACTGGCTCTGAAAAGACTGCCTGTGCTCTGAAAAGACTGCCTGTGCTCTGATAAGACTGCCTGTGCTTTGAAAAGATGCCTGAGCATTAAAGAGAGGCCGCTGGACACAGAAACTGAATCAAACGCGATACCAAGCTTTAACACATACCCGGCAGCCCGGTGCTCAGACGAACCAATGTTGCCAATGCACCGGCAAAACATGGTACGATAGATCCACAGAATAATAATAAGCAGGACTCGATATGGATAAGCCAATATCTGTGCGCCAGCGTCGGCTGTTAAGCACATCTCTGATCGTCGCCCTGAGCTCAACACTGATGGCCTGTGGGAGCGGCTCTGCCGGTGGCGGAGACTCTTCCAGTGATGGGAGCACAGCCACACCAGCAAACCCTCTGAATAATGCTCCAGACGCTTCAGCGCCAGAGGTCAGCAAAACCCCGGTGGACTATGCATCACTCGCTGACCGGTCTTTGCAGCAGTGCATAACAGACTCAGGCATTGAATTCCGCGAACAGCTGCAGACCCTGCATTGCAGCCATAGCAATGTCGCATCAGTCGAAGGACTGCAGCAATTTAAGCAACTGACGGTAGTCAGCCTGAACAATAATCGCATCAACTCACTCGAACCGCTGACGGGTATGAGCCAGCTTTATTATCTGGACATCAGTCACAACCGGGTTGCCCAGCTGCCACAGTTCCAAGCCAAGGCCTCATTATCCACACTGATCATTGATAACAATCAACTGCAGTCAGTCGCAGCCCTGAATACTTTGCCAGCGCTGACGCGTCTTTATATCGACAACAATGAAATCCATGACCTGTCACCGGTAACAGAACTGACCTCTGTCCGTCACCTTTCCACGTTCAATAATCCGGCACCCCTGCCATCGACGTTGCCCTCAGGATTGCTGAGTTATCGGATCTGATTAGCGATAAGAGATTTAAAAATACCGGCTGACGCCGCATTGCTGTCCCACAAATTTCTATTCAAGTATTTTCGAGAAACGTCAGGCCCCTTGTCCTCATAGAGGGGCCTTCCGAAACGTCGGGGTGTAGTGGTCAACTATTTCCGGACAGTTTGTTAAGCCGTTTTTCTGCCTGCACAGGTGTTAACCCACCGTTATAACTGTGCGGGCGTTGTTG